>NZ_JAKRFU010000011.1:0-162787 GCF_022347845.1 Pseudoalteromonas sp. McH1-42
TATTTGAAGGAGCAAATAGGACGCTAACAGCGTTAAAAATTTCTCATTTAGAACAACTAAATAGCAAAATTTTTGCCTTGTTATCGACCCTATTTTCTCACCTCAAAATAGATCACTTAATTAAGCAAATTGGTATAAGTGAACCTGGTATAAATATGTCTCTTTGCAAAGAGCGAACAATCACTGGGTACTAATCGCAGAGCAATTTTCTTGATATTGCGCCAGATAAGGTTTGTTTGAAATAAGCGTTTGGAGTGCGTTATTAAAAAGCGCCACATATTTTTCGTTATGTTGGTTAATCAGTAAAAAACCCTGATTAACGAATGCTGGTTTAGGCTGTCGTACCAGGCGTTTTACCTCAGAGTTAGACAGGGCTTTTGCGTATTCCCTTTCTGTTTGCTCATCCAGAACGACAATATCCGCGCGTTGACGCAGCAGAAATTGCAAGTTCTTGGTCGTGTAGGTCGCCTCCATCACCTCTATTTCATATTCTTTTATCGCTTGCCATAGTGTTTTCGGATACGTTAAACCTTTATTAATCAAAAGTCTGAAGGGTTTTAAATCAGCGTAGGAGTTAAACTTAAAGGGGATGCTATCCAGGTGGTAAAAGTGGGAAACTTCTGAAGTGAGCGGGTACGATGTATACAGGTACTCGGTTGCTCTTTTTTCATTGTAATACCAATAAGCGCTGCCAACAAATTCCGCTTTTTTTCCTTCTTCGTATGCGCGTTGCCAGGGCATAAATACAAACCGAACACGGATCCCGTGCAAAGCAAAGGCATCTCGGATAAGCTGAGCGGTACACCCTTGATCCTCACGATGCCTGTCTACGTATGGAGGCCATTGACCAGTCGTAATATGCACTGTTTCAGCACTTAACGTAAAACTATAAAATAAAGCAAAAATAAAGTATTTCACTGACAAGGCTCTGAAAATCGGGCTAAACAAAACTATAGCGCTTATTGTTGAATAAAACGAATCGGCTAACAAAAGCGTCTATCCCATTGATCAAAAATAAAAGGCTAAGCTGTGGAGAGTTTTTTAGATATTTATGAACGAGCATGCGAGCGTAAAGGTTCGAAAGACATACTGGAATCATTACTCAGCGAACCCGTATCAAATACGCAACTTGCAATGCTTCCTGATGATGTTTGGCTGGAAGAGTTCACTCGAAAAATATTCCAAAGTGGTTTTTATTGGTCGGTGATTAACGCCAAGTGGTCAGGTTTTCGTGACGTGTTCTGGGACTTTTCGATTGAGAAGTTGCTTTACATGTCGCCTGAAATGTTTGAACAGCGCGCTCAGGATGAACGTATTGTACGTAACTATAAAAAAGTACAGAGCATTGCACATAACTGCCTTATGCTCCATGAGTTGGCATTAGAGCACGGCACTTTTAGTAAGCTTGTTGCAAATTGGCCTGAGGATAACATTATTGAACTATGGTTGTTACTTAAAAAGCAAGGGAGTCGATTAGGGGGCAATACAGGTCCTTATGCACTGAGGGCTGTCGGCAAAGATACGTTTATTCTAAGCCGGGATGTAGAAGCCTATTTGCGCGCGCATGAGGTGATATCAGGCGGTTTGCATAGCCAGAAATCACTTCGCTCTGCGCAAGCCTTCTTCAATGAATTACGTAGACAAAGTGGTTATTCATTGCAAAAATTAAGTCAGCTTGTCGCTTATAGTGTGGGTGACAATGAGGTAGGAGTAACATCATGAGCCAGTTTTTTACCCGCTACACCGAGTTGGGAGAGACTTACCTGGTCCCACAACAGCCTTATCAGTTTGAGCAGGCTCAATTACTACTTACTAATCAGGCATTGTTATCTGAATTAGGTATTGAGATCGATCAGCAAACGCTGCGTAACTACCTTGCGGGGGTGTCTCAGGTCGAGCATATTCAGCCGGTTGCAATGGCGTATTGCGGCCATCAGTTTGGTCATTTTAATCCGCAACTTGGTGATGGACGAGCACACCTCATTGCGTCAATCACCGCAGCGGATGGTCTCAGCTATGACATGCACCTCAAAGGCTCTGGTGCGACAGTCTTCTCGCGTGGGGGGGATGGCTTGTGTGCACTGGGTCCGGCTATCCGGGAATACATCATGAGCCATGCAATGCAAGCACTGGGTGTACCAACGACACACTGTCTGGCAGTCTTGACCACTGGTCAACAGGTGATGCGCCAGACGCCAGAGCCCGGCGCTGTTGTATGTCGCATTGCCCGAAGCCATATTCGGGTTGGCACCTTTCAGTTGATGGCAATGAACAAAGATGTGGCGGCGATGAGCAAGCTTGTCGAGTTATGTATCCGTGAATACTTCAGCGACATTACGTCCAGTGGTGAGGCACGTATCTTTGATTTCTTTACGCGGGTATGTCAGCGCCAGTGTGCACTTATCTTAAAGTGGATGCAGGTAGGCTTCATTCATGGGGTTATGAATACAGATAATACCCTGATAAATGGTGAGACGATTGACTATGGCCCTTGTGCGATGATGGAGTCTTTCTCGTTCGATACTGTGTTTAGCTCCATTGATCGTCAAGGACGCTATGCTTTTGGTCAGCAACCTAACATTGCCAGCTGGAATTGTGGCCGTCTGGCAGAGTCTTTGATGGTGTTGATTGAGGATAAAGACGCGGCGCTTGAGCGTTTTTCAGAGATTTTAAGTCAGTTTGCAGAGAGCTTTAATGAGGGCTACCAAGTAATGTGGTCTAAAAAGCTTGGGATAGGTACCTGGGAGGAATCAGATCAGGCATTATTGAGTGAACTGTTATCGCTGATGCAGCAAAATAAACTGGATTACACCAATACGTTTGCTGCTCTGACAAACGCACTCCACGCCAGTCCGCTACCAACCTACCCTTTACCTGAAGTGTTAGCTGACTGGGTCAGTAAGTGGCGAAAGCGGATTAGCGGACACAGTGCAGCTGAGGCTCTGGCGCTGATGCAATCTGTAAATCCGGCTATTATTCCGCGTAATGATCTGGTGGAGCGAATTATTGCTCAGTTTAATGAAGGCACTCAGAGTGATGAGTTTACTGACTGGCTAACTGCTTTGAAGAGCCCCTATACCTATCAAGCCTATCCTGCTCAATGGACGGCGACTATGGCACATGAACAGGCCTACCAGACGTTTTGTGGAACGTAAGCTATGAGTGAGCAGAGTAACCAGGCATTGACCTGGCAGGAAATCAAGCGACAGATCCTGACGCATAAAACTCCCTTGATTTACGCTCATCTGATTGCTTTTTGTGCCGCTCTGGTGAGCGTGCCCATTCCACTCATGATGCCTTTATTAGTGGATGAAGTGTTATTGGCACGCCCAGGTACTGCAGTGGAAACCCTTAATCATGTATTACCTGCTCAGTGGCACGGAGCGACGGGCTACATTATCTCTATCCTGATAGCTGTGGTGTGTATGCGCTTGGGGGCATTGGTGTTGGGTGTTGCGCAGTCACGTCAGTTCACTATCATAGGCAAGGATATTTCTTATCGGATCCGGGAAAGACTGCTTGACCATCTGGCAAAGGTGCAGCTCAAGGAGTACGAAACCCAGGGCGCTGCGGCGATCAGTTCACGGTGTATCACAGATATTGAGACGCTGGATGGTTTTATCAGCCAAACCTTGTCTCGTTTCTTGATAGGCATTTTGACGATTGTAGGGACGGCCGTAGTACTGCTCTGGATCGACTGGCTGTTGGGTTTGATTATTTTGACACTTAATCCTGCTGTGATTTATTTTTCCCGGCAATTCGGTAAGCGCGTGAAGGACTTAAAGAAGCGTCAGAATAACGCGTTCGAAGCATTTCAGAGTGCGCTGGTCGATACGTTAGATGCCATCGCTCAGCTCAAGGCAATGCGACGCGAGCAAAGTTATTTCGATACGGTTGTAGGGGCGGCTAAATCGCTTCGTCACCACTCTGTACAGTCACAGTGGAAAACAGATGCAGTCAATCGACTTAGCTTCACCGTTTTCTTGTTGGGATTTGAAGTCTTTCGTGCCATCGCTATGCTGATGGTGGTTTTCTCTGACTTAACCGTAGGTCAGATATTCGCCGTATTTGGCTACTTGTGGTTTATGATGGGACCTGTGCAGGAGATACTGAGTATTCAGTATGCTTATTATGGCGCGACCGCTGCACTTCAGCGTCTGAATCAAGTGCTGGCATTCAGTACTGAGCCTCATCAGCCTGCTAACAGCGAGGTATTCAAACAACCCATGATCCGCATCGATTTTCGTCACGTTAGTTTTGCCTATCAAGATGGCATGCCGGTACTCAATGATGTGTCTTTGAGCTTGCCCAGCGGTAAGAAAACAGCGTTAGTTGCGGTATCGGGCGGTGGTAAGTCGACCCTTGTGCAATTACTGCTGGGGTTATATCAGAAGCAGTCAGGAGATATTTTAATTAATGACATGCCTGCCGAAGAGGTTGGTTTCCATGCCATTCGGGAGCATGTCGTGACTGTGCTACAGCAACCCATTCTATTTAATGCCAGTATTCGGGAGAATCTGGCCATGGGTAAAACCTGTGATGATGAGCTGCTATGGCATGCGTTGAAGGTGGCTGAACTGGCTGACACTGTCACAGACATGCCCCAACAGCTCGATACTGTGGTGGGTCGCAATGGGGTGCGACTGTCGGGCGGACAAAAGCAACGCCTGGCCATTGCCCGTATGGTTGCCGCGGATCCTAAAGTGGTGGTTCTGGATGAAGCAACGTCTGCGCTGGATGTGGAAACTGAGGCCAAAATACATCGCAATTTGAATACTTTTCTGTCAGGCAGGACGACCCTGATCATTGCCCATCGACTGAGTGCAATCCGTCAGGCAGACCAAATATATGTTCTGGATGATGGCGTCGTGAGCCAGGCTGGAGATCATCATAGCTTGGTTGCGGAACAGGGCTTGTACCGAGTGTTATTTGGTCATCAGAGCTGAATGTAAAATTAACAAAAAATTCCTAATTTGTGTTAAGTAAATATTAAGACATCATCTACTATTATTACTGCAAATATCAGATTGCATTATTATTTTAGAGAGGGAAGGATGATGAAACTACGAATGCTAAGCGTTGTTGTAACAGCTTTGATGGCAACCAGTGCGTATGCGGATGACCACCAAGAAGGCGTTTATTTGGGCGTCTTTGGTGACTACTATAATGCTGAGTGGGAAAATAGTCGGGATGCAGCTGGCGTCACCGTTGATGATTCAATGGGGTGGGGTGCCGAGCTGGGCTATCGCTTTAGCAAATACTGGAGTGCTCGTCTTGAGTATGCTGATATGGATTTTGATTTGTCAGGATTACGCAGTGACTCTGTAGACGGTGATAGAATTGGTATTGACGGCCTTTATCACTTTAATGGTGGCCCTTTCTATGCACTATTTGGTCTGAAATCAATCGATGTGTTTGACAATAACACCTTTGCCAATGTGGGCGCGGGTTATCGTCATCACTTCAGCGACAACTTTGCTGCTAACTTTGAAACGGCTATTTATCAGGGCATTGATCGGGGTTACACCGATGTGGGCGCAAAGCTCGGTATTAACTACTTCTTTGGCGGCGCGAGCAGCAGTAAACCTGTTGAACCTGCACCAGCTCCGCAGCCAGAGCCAGAGCCTGTTGTCGCAGCGCCTGTCGATACGGACAAAGATGGCATTTATGACATGGATGACCAGTGTGCCAATACACCAATGAGTGATGCAGTTGATGCGCAAGGGTGTACTTTGTATGAAGACAAAGAGGTAACTGTCAGCTTGCTGGTGCGTTTCCCGAACAATAACTCAAGCGTGTCACAACAGTATCTTAATGATATTCAAGCTGTTGTAAGCTTCCTGAATGAGCACCCAGAAACCACAGTGGTACTTGAAGGGCACACTTCCGCTGTGGGTAAAGCGGATTACAACAAATGGTTGTCTAAGAAGCGTGCTGATGCTGTTGCGAAGCAGCTAATAGAGAAAGGCATTGATGAAATGCGTATCACAACAGTGGGTTACGGTGAAGAACGTCTGAAAAATACCGATGACTCTGCGCAGGCACACGCTGAAAATCGTCGCGTTGAAGCAAAAGTGAAATCTGTCGAGCGTGTTAAAGTAAAACGCTAATCCTTGTTTATTCTACTCTGGCCCGGAATTATCCGGGCCTTTTTGTCTCTTTTTCTTCCTTTGAGCCATTCACGTAAACGTTTTTTTTAACTCAGTGTATTCACAGGGTTTATAGTCAATATAAGACGGCAAAGTGGCCGTTTGATTTTCATCTATACTCTAAGACCTTATAATAAATCATCATATTTTACATATAAGCAAATTTATTAGGGTTTTTAACCCTAAAAATTAATTACCTGTTCACGTCACCAAGAGGGCATAACTGTGCTTCAAGAATATCGTAACCATGTTGAGGAGCGCGCAGCGCAAGGGATTGTTCCCAAACCGCTGGATGCGCAGCAAACCGCAGAACTGATCGAGTTATTGAAAACGCCACCAGCAGGTGAAGAAGAGTTTATCGTTGATCTGTTTATCAATCGTGTACCACCCGGTGTGGATGACGCAGCCTACGTCAAAGCGGGCTTTTTAGCGGCTGTAACAAAAGGCGAAGCGACTTCTCCCCTCATCTCTAAAGCTTATGCGGCAGAGTTACTGGGCACTATGTTGGGTGGGTACAACATTGCGCCGATGATCGAATTGTTGGATGACGCAGCATTAGCGCCGATAGCGGTGAAAGGCTTATCACACACCCTGCTCATGTTTGATGCCTTCTATGATGTTGAGGAAAAAGCCAAAGCAGGTAATGTATTTGCTAAACAAGTGATTGAATCCTGGGCAAATGCTGAGTGGTTCCTGGATAAGCCCGCAGTCGCAGATAAAATCTCAGTAACGGTCTTTAAGGTGACGGGCGAAACCAATACGGATGATCTGTCTCCGGCACCGGATGCCTGGTCACGACCCGATATTCCGCTGCATGCGCTGGCTATGTTAAAAAATGAGCGGGATGGCATTACGCCGGACAGAGCGGGCGAAATTGGTCCGGTTACCCAATTAGAAGCGCTGAAGCAAAAAGGGTTGCCCTTAGCGTATGTCGGTGATGTTGTAGGTACCGGCTCTTCACGTAAGTCAGCAACTAACTCTGTTCTATGGTTTATGGGTGACGATATTCCGTTTGTGCCAAATAAGCGAGTGGGTGGTGTGTGCCTCGGTGGCAAGATTGCGCCTATTTTCTTCAATACAATGGAAGATTCGGGTGCTTTACCCATTGAGCTACCGGTTGATGACCTGAATATGGGTGACCAGATTGATATCTACCCATACGAAGGGGTCGTTAAGCGCCATGGTAGCGATGAAGTGGTCACCACATTTAGTTTGAAGTCAGATGTTATCCTGGATGAAGTACGAGCCGGCGGTCGTATTCCTTTGATCATTGGCCGGGGGCTGACTGATAAAGCACGGCATGCGCTGGGGTTGGAGCAGGAAGATATTTTCTGCAAACCTAAACTGATAGAGGACTCAGGTAAAGGGTTCACATTGGCACAGAAAATGGTTGGTCGTGCCTGTAATATGCCAGGGGTTCGCCCGGGTCAGTACTGTGAGCCAACGATGACCACAGTGGGCTCGCAGGATACCACAGGCCCAATGACTCGGGATGAATTAAAAGATCTGGCATGTTTGGGCTTTTCAGCTGATCTAACGATGCAGTCATTCTGCCATACATCGGCTTACCCTAAGCCGATTGATGTAAATACCCACCACACTTTGCCGGATTTCATCATGAATCGCGGTGGCGTATCATTGCGTCCTGGCGATGGCGTGATCCACTCCTGGCTGAACCGCATGTTGCTGCCAGATACCGTGGGGACAGGTGGTGACTCTCATACCCGCTTCCCATTGGGGATTTCATTCCCGGCCGGGTCGGGTGCTGTGGCATTTGCAGCAGCAACCGGTGTGATGCCACTGGATATGCCAGAATCCGTACTGGTGCGGTTTAAAGGTGAGATGCAACCCGGGATCACGCTACGCGATCTGGTTCATGCGATCCCCTACTATGCGATTAAGCAAGGCTTACTCACGGTTGAAAAGAAAGGCAAGATCAATGAGTTCTCTGGCCGTATTCTTGAAATTGAAGGGGTTGAGCATCTGACTGTTGAGCAGGCATTTGAATTGTCCGACGCATCGGCTGAGCGCTCAGCTGCGGGCTGTACCGTTAAATTGTCCCAGGAATCGATTGAAGAGTACTTAAATTCAAATATCGTCATGCTGAAGTGGATGATTGCTGAGGGTTATGGCGATGTTCGCACTATCGAGCGTCGTATCACCAAGATGGAAGAGTGGTTGGCGACCCCTGAACTGATGACTGCGGATCCCGACGCAGAATATGCTCACACGATTGAAATTGATCTCGCTGAAATTAAGGAGCCTATTCTATGTGCGCCAAACGATCCGGATGATGCGCGTCTGTTGTCCGAGGTAACTGGTGAAACAATTGATGAGGTGTTTATTGGCTCTTGTATGACTAACATAGGTCATTTCAGGGCTGCGGGCAAACTGCTCGATAACTTTGGTGCTCGGCTACCAACACAGTTATGGGTTGCGCCGCCGACTAAGATGGACAGAGATCAATTAACAGATGAAGGGTATTACGGTATTTACGGCCGTGTTGGTGCGCGCATTGAAACGCCTGGCTGTTCGTTGTGTATGGGTAACCAGGCCCGGGTCGCGGACAAGGCAACTGTGGTGTCAACTTCTACACGTAATTTCCCCAACCGTCTGGGAACTGGTGCCAATGTCTACCTGGCCTCGGCAGAGCTTGCTGCTGTTGCAGCTATCCTGGGTAAGCTGCCAACGCCGGCGGAGTATCAACAATATGCAGAGCGGATCAATGCCACCGCTGCAGATACCTATCGTTATCTGAATTTCCACAAAATGCCTCAGTACACTAAAAAAGCGGATGATGTGATTATTCAGCAAGCTGTTTAAGTCACTAAGTTCGTATTCAGCCAGAGCCAGCTTCAAGCTGGCTCAGTCATACTTAATGTATATCAAAAGTCAGCTAAGTGTTTGTTTATATTTTATTTCAAATGCTGCCTCATTGGCTTTCGTGGTCCCTAAGGCGAGGTGAGTTTCTTGACTATCTGACGGCTTGACTTATTATTATTCAATAATGTAAGAATCTGTAACCAGGGAGTGGTGCGTTGGTCCTTGTGTTACTTTCCAGTCTACTCTGCGCAAGGTCTAACGTTATGAATAAATCGCTTATTATGGCGTGTTGTCTGGTCACAGGCACCGCTGCGGCTGCACCTAACCCTTCTTATAGTGAAATTCGCCTCGGTTTTGAATCCATTGAATACAGTGAAGCGCTTAATGATTTAAGCGGATTGGGCCGTTTGACTCAGGACGCAAAAGTGCGTAATCCCACAATCAGACAGCTGTCTTATTCAGGCATTAACGACGACTGGGGTGTGTATATTGGCACTGCGGCAACCATTTATCCGGGCCTGGATACAGAAACCTGGTATGTCAATGATTTTCAGGACCCTAACGACAGCTCTGTGACCCACCAGTTTGGCGCAGTGCAATATAACGATTTCAAAGCAAAGTCTAACGAAATAGCAATGAGTGCCGCCTATAACCTAACACGTGCATTGCAAGTCACTATGGGTGGGCGGATTTTTACAACCAGCTTTACCCGGTCGGACTTTCGATTCGCTCAGCCTGGGGCTGGCCAGTTTGATCAGGTCTTACAGTCCGCACCGCGTGGTGATGGCGATCCTGTAGCACGTTTTAATTTACCCGGGCAAAATAACACAGGTACAGGGGATCTGGAGGGCTTACCTGGTAATCTACAGCCCGTCGTTTCTACCACAGAAGATCAATTGAGCATTATTGCTGCGGCCGGGTTAAGATATGACAGCAAACTACAAGATACGTCTAATAAATTTAGCTGGTATGCAGATGCCGAAGTGACACTCCCTGTTTATACCCGAGTACAGAATACCCGGACCATTGAGAGAACACTCAGTGAAACCTTTAATGGTTGGGGCATACAGGGGCGTGCGGGTGTCCGTTATCAGGTTTTTGAGAGCATCGCTGTGATGGCGGGGCTGGATGTATCTTACAAAGAACGTGATGCAATCTCTGAGTCAGATGGCAATCGTCGTACTGTCCCAGACATAGAGTATACCAATATATCCCTGTCAGCCGGGATCCAATGGAGTTATTAATGTACAAACAAAGCAGTATCGCCTTATTACTGGCAGTAACATTATTAGGCGGGTGTAAAACGCTGGATTCAGTGAGCAATATTGTTAGCAGTGATAAGGCAACCCCAGAGCAGATCCAGGCTGCCTATCATAAAGCTGAGGCAGCCTATCAGGAGGCACAACAAGCGATTGGTTTGTCCGCAGAGGCAGAACTGAGTGAGTACGACAGCGAACGGACCTCAAAGGCCAGTAAACTTTGGCAATCATTGCAAGATGACTTCGCTGAGCTCAGTGCAAACCCGGCGGAATCACTCGAAAGCGCCTCTTTGTTTTCCTCGGACACCAAAGCCGATGAGGTGATGGCAGTTAGTCAGGAAATTGTCAGCTTGATTGCGGCAGCACAAAGCGCAAAGCAAGCTATTGTTAGTGTACTGGAACCGGTTCGCGCTCATTTTGTGGTACTCGATAAACTGGAAGCTGGGCAGCAGTTTGCGCGTCGTTATGCTCGGCTTGCGGCGCGCCACGATGACTTCAAAGAGATGCTGGTTGCTGGTAAACGCATTGAGGTTGAGGGAGCGTTGCCTGAACTACAGTCTCAGCTACATGTGCTGGAGCAGGACGCAGCGGAGCACTTTTTTCTGGGTAAAGTGCTAAGTGAGGTACGAACGCTGGCAACCTCAGATAAGGCTGACATTTTGCCGACCGTATATCAGGATGTCAAAGTCACGGCAGAGTCTGCGCAAAGCTATATTCGCCAAAATGTGCGCGCTTATGAAGACATCAAGCACAAGGTGAAACTGGCTGAGTTACAGATAAAAAGAATGGAGCAGCTTTTTTCTGAGCATATGCGCAGGCAGGCTGCCATTGACGATAAGCGCGCAGAAGCCCCGTTACTGGCGCTGGAAGCACAGCTCTTAGAAATGACAAACAAGGCTGGTTTGGGGGATCTGCGTCACCTGAGTTTCAGCGAACAGTTGGAGGCGATTAACAACAAGCTGTAGTGGTGCACTCAGCGACTGTGACACATGGGCAGTCATGTAAATGCTTACTATAAACAAGTTCTTGGATAGAAAAGTTTATGGGGGGCTGTGAATGTCTGGTGGTCGCTTAATGTAATCAACACTTGCTAGTTGGCCAGTTGCAGAGGTGGTTACGACAAATTAATCCCATTTCTGAATTTCCACTCAAAGCACCCATTAAAAGGCTGGGCTTTGTATGTAAAGCCTTGCTTTTTGCATCAACTCCTTTCCATCGCCACAGTATTATACCAATGTCACTTAATACCTAGCCTATTTGAAGGAGCAAATAGGGCGCTAACAGCGTTAAAAATTTCTCAGTTAGAACAACCAAAGAGTAAAACTTGTTCCTCGCCTATATGAATGTAGGTGTCTCAGCGATAGCAGGACGCGGGTGCGGTGTGAGCGACCCCATTTTCTCGCCTCCAAATAGAATATTGAATTAAGCAAGCTAGTATTATCAATAAGTTACATTGTTAATGACCCGCAATAAAAAATAATTGTATTTTATGCACCTGTTGAAGAAATAGAAACAATGTTAGAATAGGCGTTTAAAACTGCGCTACAAAAGCGATTAGACACAACACAATACTACGAGGATGGATAACCTTGATGCAGGAAGTACAATAATGACTAAAATTAAGGGGTTAATTGTTTCAGGTCAGAGTAAGTGGCCACTTACCGCTGCCTTGGCGTTCGCATTGAGCGGATGTGGAGGGGGAAGTGACAGCACGGGAGCTGACTCAGGTCAGGGCGCTGTTACACCTAAACAGAACCAGGCGCCGGTGGTGAGCATAGCAGCCTTGCCTGAGCAACAGGAGCGCCTCGCATTTACACTGACAGCCAGTGCTAGCGATTCTGATGGCAAAGTGGCCAGTTACGCCTGGTCTCACAGTTCGTCGCTTTCTTTGACGGAAGCAGATACGGATACGGCAATGCCGACCTATACGGTACCGGATATCCAAGAAGATACGACTATTACCTTTACGGTGATGGTAACCGACGATCAGGGAGCGACTCAGCAATCCAGCCAAAGTGTGCTGATCAAACGCAATACAGTTTCAGTTACCCTGAATGGACGCGTGACAGATGAGCCTATTGCCAATGCGGATGTTGTATTGTCTGCGGGCGGATCTGAGGTGCAGGTCAAGGCAAACGGAGAAGGCTTGTATTCTGCGACATTGGTTGTAGATGAAAGTGAGGCAGACTACCCGGTCATGATTTCAGCAACCGGTGTGGATGCACAGAGTCAGGTTGAATTTGTTTCTGTGCTGAATTCCATGGCACAGTTGGTACAACAAGCCGGTGAAGATGGTCAGCTCGATAAGACTGAAAACTTTGGCGTTAATGTTACGAACGTTTCGACTGCGGAATATGCGTTGATGACACGCGCAGGCGCTATGCTAACCAGTGATGCTGAATTAAACCAGGCGTTATTAAATGTTGATGCCGACGAAAAAATGTCGCTGGCTTCGTTGATTAAGATTGTTGTTGATAATAGTGATTATAGCCTCCCTGAAGGCGTGAAGACGACATTGGATTTAGTCGACGATGCGCACACTGCTCAACAATTTGAGAATGACGTCAATGCTGCAGATCCCGCGTTGATTGAGTCGACGAAGGCTGCAATAAAGCAAGATGTTGACTTGATTGACGATACTACAGCCCCTGTTGAGGGCGAGTTCATTCTGCAAGCGGTGAAACACTTCAATGCTGCTGCATATCATGTCAGCTTGAGTGGTTCTGGAAAAGGTACTATTTCCGCAATCAATACTGTGGAGATCAAAAGCTGGAAACAAGACAACAACACAGTCCAGATTACCCTGGCGGAGCCGTTACACATCTCAACCCGGGAGAGTGATCCAGAGCGCTCTGTCTACATTGATTCATTGGAAATGACGATCCTGGCGGAAAATGCCGTGTTCAGAACAGTCGACATTGTTGAACAGGGCATCGCTGTGTTCGGCGGGAATGACCCAGAGACAGAACCATATGAAAAAGCTTATACCAGTAATTTGCTGGATAAAGGGATGACCCTGGCCCTGCCGGGTGACGAAGAGATGCAGGGGTTGTGGCATATTGAGGTGCGCGAAAGCGATGGTCAAACTGGTCGTGGTTTCCCGGATCAGTATCAGCTGGAGCAGAACGGAGAAATCTCTACCCCCATTGTGGATCCCAAGCGAGAGGTACTGGCCTGGCGGGTAAATGGCAATACGCTTGAAGTTGACTATCGAGCGGGCGAGCACACTGTGACTGAGGTGTTCTGGATAACCAAAAAACTCGGCGCTGCTTATCAATATGTGAGCCTGGCCAAAGGTGAGGCTGGTATGGCCGATACGCGCTATGGGATCCTGGTTAAACAGCAGCCGGAGGCGGTATTCACCGACAGCAACGTGGTTGGCCGTTGGCAGGGGTTCATTGGCATGAACCAGGCTGCTTTCGATATGGATCTATTTAGCAGTGGTGAGCTGTATATTGATACTTTTGATTGGCAATATGCCTGGCATGTCGACAAGGGTGAGTTAATACGAGAACGCTACAGATATGACGAAAATTACGGCATAAGCACCTCAGAGTGTAAGCCAAATATGCCAGACTGCACTTTGCAGGCTAAAGTTACACACCAGTTAGTAGCACAATCTGATGATTACTATTATGTAAGTCGTCAGTTTGAGCGGTTTGATAGTGAGGGTAACACAACCTCTTTGTATCATAGTCTGCTGATCTATCACTATACCCCTGAAATAGTACAAACAGAGTTTTTGCCAAGTAACCTGGAAGATATTCACGATATGTGGGTAAAAGACGAGGATTTGGGTTGGTACAAAGTCATGTTTGGACCTATGTTTTGGAGCATAGAACATCCAGACAGTGTTAAAAACCAGTTGATTATCAATGATGTCGTGCATCAGTATGAATTAGAAGATGGCAAGTTAGCGTTCATGCTCGACGAACAACCGCATTATGTGGAGCTCCTGAATTATGACGTTAGGGGTATGCAGATCTGTCTTTATGCTGCCAGCCAGGGGTGTCAGGAGTCTGATAAGCAACAGTGGTATTACGATTTTGATGGTTACGAGATCACGACTCAGACAATAGGTCAGGGCAATTTTTATCCCGCCTATCAGGAAATCCCTGAAGGACACTCTGCGCATGTCTATGTTGAGTCCGAGGCAGGTTATATGCTGCAGAGCATCACTGGCTGTGGTGGTGAGCTATCCGAGCCGAATTATTACATTCCAGCACGTGATACGGATTGTGAAATTACCGCCACTTTTGTTGAAAAGGCCAATCTGGCAGAGCTGGCCGGTATCACGGACCCCCGCCTTGCTGAGTGCGTAAACCAGATGTCGGTGCAGTCTCCGCAGGCAATTACCTCACTGTCTTGCACATCGAGTGAAGCAATCCAGTCACTGAACGGATTGAATAATTTGACTGGGTTACAAGAGCTGACACTTGGTCCTGTGGCCGTCAGCGAGTTCGATTTGTCTGGTTTGAGTCAACTGACATCTCTCAGCATTGAGGGGAGCGAACACGGTATTTCTGCCTTGACTGTGCCCGATCCTGAACAGCTACTGGAGCTGAAATTGTATGGTGTCGGACTCAATGATGAGACGCTGGCATCGTTAGGTTTAGCACGTTTTACCGCACTGCATCAACTGGATTTATCCGGCAATGCGCTAAGCACGTTCGACGCACAAAGCTGGCCCGATTTGACAACCCTGATATTGTCAGACAACCGGCTCGAAGGACTTAACCTTGAGCACAACCTTCAGTTAGATTACCTGAATGTCAGCATAAATTCGCTGAGTGCGCTGAGTATTGAGAACAATCTGCAGCTGCGTTATTTGGACGCCAGTTGGAACGCATTAGCGCAGTTGGACATGACTGAGAATACCGCACTGTACGGTGTGGAGCTTTCTGGAAATCACTTAACACAAGTGTTGACAGGTGAGCACCCTATGCTGACCAGGTTCATTGCCGGACAGAATAGACTTACAGCAGTGCAGCTGGATGGAATGCCAGGATTAAATGAGCTAGAGCTAAATTATAATAATCTGAAACAGCTGGATGTTGCTCATAATCCTAATTTGGAGATGCTCTACATTAGCGCCACACAACTCGACCAGTTGGACCTGTCCGCTAACCGTAAGTTGCTATTACTTTACGTTGACAGCATGCCGTTTCTGGCCGAGTTGGATTTGAGTCAGAATTCGCAGCTGACAAACCTGGACATTAGCAACAATGGTCACTTACAGTCTCTTACACTGGCTGATGGATTGCAGCTTGAATACCTGAATGTGGGTTATAGCCCTCTGCTGGTGAGTCAGTTGGGGCAGTTCAATGGCAGCCAGCTATCTACTTTGGATATCAGTGGAGTTGATGCTCGTTGGGTGGACCTGGCGCAGTATCCGAATCTGATATCATTAGTCTGGCAGCGGGCCGCACTGGAGCAGATTGATTTGTCCAGCCTGACCAGGCTCCAAAATCTGGCTGTCGGTCATAATCCGCTAACGCAAATTGATTTGAGCCATAACATTGAATTGGATAGCCTGTCTTTTTCCTACACGTCCATTACCGAATTAGATTTGCAGCATAACCCGCGCCTGCAATATGTCTATACACAGGCCAACGCACTGCATTCAGTAACCGGGATTGAGGCGATAGAGAATAAAGATGTACAGCTGGATCTTGGCTTAAACCCGCTCAGTAATGATACCGTTTCTTACCTGTTACAGTTGGAAAACGATGGGTACTATAACCTGACTTACAGTCAATCTTCTCTGGCTGAGATTACTATCACAGGGCAGGGCAGTGTCAGTGAGTCTGCTGTAGAGCTTGAAAACAATCAGTCTCTGGAACTTATCTTACAGCCAGATGCCGGTTATCAGGTTGGTCGTGTCACAGGTTGTCCGGGCGAGTTACTGGGCACGATTTATCGACTTGGCCCACTGCAAGGTTTCTGTGTGTTGCAGGTGGAATTTGTGCCGCTACCATAACTCTGTATGCACCCAGCGTTTTGCAATGTAACCAAGATTGCCACAACGCTGACGCTAAAACAGGACTTTGCATGCAAAGTCCTGTTTTTGTATGCAGTAAACACTGAACTTGCAGCTTGTGTATTTTTGATTTAAAAAATTGCAAAAAACAGGCTAATTATTCTTTTAAACCGACTAAATAAACAGATTCAAAATCACAATTCCCCTTTAAATGGATTAAGATCTCCGCCAAATTGTCATCCCTAGGCGAGAGCAAAATGACCGCAGTAAACAACCAGAATTTGCTACAACTTCGTTTTATTCAACAAACGCACATCGATGCGGTTAAACCTTCGTTTAACCGTCTGCCAGATAACCCTTATGCGGATGGTGCATTCCGTAAACGTCGTTATTCCGTATTGAAATTTGCCAATGGCGAAGTGGCTCTGCAGCCGACTAAAGCCTTTGTGCAGGACGACTCAATCAACACCTTTCAGGGCAACATTGAGCGCGTTTATGAAAATCTGGAAGCAGACCTGATCCACAGCGAAGGATTCAAGCACCTGCTGAATGAGTTCAGAGCAATGACAGGTATTAGCGATGAGCGTGACATCGAAGTCCATCAGTTCCGCATGCTGGCCATTGAGAGTGATACACCGCCAGCACCAGAAGGCGTGCATCAGGATGGTTTTGATCATGTGTGCGTATGTGGTGTTTCGCATGAGAACATCGCGGGTGGTGAGCTGCTGGTATACGAGCACAAAGACGCTGAGCCATGCTTTAAGATGGAGATTAAAGATGGTCTGTTTGCTCTGGTCAATGACCGTGAGGTTTGGCACAACGCGACGCCAATGAACAAGCTAGATGCCACGCAGACCGGGTATCTGGACTGTTTTGTATTTACCGCGTAAGAGGCCATTATGAATCTGAATCAAGTGCGTCGTCAGTTTCCTGCCCTGATGCAACAAGTGGCAGGCCGTTCCCCTATTTTCCTGGATGGCCCGGGTGGCTCGCAAGTGCCGCAGTCTGTGCTCAGTGCTATGTCTGCGTATCTGGGTTACTTTAACTCCAACCTGGGTGGAGCCTTTTTCTCCAGTGATAAAACCGTCGAGCTAATGGACAATGCGCGTCAGGCGGTGGCGGACTTGCTCAATGCGCCAGCCAAAGAGCAGATTGTTTTTGGTGCCAACATGACCAGCCTGACGTTCAGCTTTAGTCGCGCGATTTCACGCGACTGGCAGGCTGGTGATGAGATCATTGTAACCAATGCAGATCATTACTCCAATGTCTCGTCATGGCGTCAGGCTGCTGAGGATAAAGGGGCGAGTGTACATGTAGTGAAGGTGAATGAAGCCGATTGCACGCTGGATATGGACCATTTCCGTAGCCTGCTCAATAGTAAGACTAAGCTGGTGGCCGTGACTTATGCGTCTAATACCACCGGCTCTATCAATGACATCAAACAGATAGTCGAACTGGCGCACCAGGTTGGTGCACTGGTATACGTTGATGCCGTGCACTATGCACCCCATGAGCTGATCGATGTTCAGGCGCTGGACTGTGATTTCCTGGCCTGCTCTGTCTATAAGTTCTTTGGTCCACACGTTGGTGTGGTATACGGTAAAATGGCCCATCTGGCTGGCTTTACGCCGTATAAAGTCGAACCTGCAAAAGATGTGGTGCCGGGCCGTTGGGAAACGGGCACCCAAAGTTTTGAAGGGCTGGCTGGGGTTGTGGCAGCCATTGACTATATTGCCTCGCTGAGTGGATTACCTGAAGATACCCCGCGACGGGAACGTCTGGGTGTGGCTTTTGCCAATACCAAAGCTCATGAAATGGCGTTAAGTGAATACTTCTTGTCACGCCTGCAGGCATTTCCGCAAATCCGTTTGTATGGAATCAAAGACACGGCGCGCCTTGGCGAGCGCACCCCCACGTTTGCATTAACCTTTGATGGCATTGCTCCACGCACCGTGTCTGAATACCTGGGTAAACAGCATATTTGTGTGTGGGATGGTAACTTCTATGCACAGGGCCTATGTGAACAGCTGGGTGTAATGCAAAGCGGTGGAGTTGTGCGTATCGGTTGTATGCATTACAACACAATTGAAGAGCTGGACACCTTGTTCGGACACTTCGAAGCATTACTGGCACAGTAATACTAAAAAGGCGCCTGAGGGCGCCTTTTTTGAGTGTTCATAAATGGTCTTCAATATAATGGTTGAGTTGACTGATCCGTGCACTCATCCCTTCAATGATCTTATCTTTGATTTTCTCTCTGATCACATTAGGTAAACGTGTCAATGCATCGGGCGTAATAGCCAGCAGGATGGTGTCTTTGCATGCCAGTGCGCTGGTGCTGCGTTCCCGGTGAGAAATAAAAGCGCCTTCGCCGAGAAATTCACCTGGGCCGACCCGGCCAATGGCATGATGTTGATCCTGGTTGTAGATAGACAGCTCACCACTGAGCACAATGTACAGTCGATTGTCTTTATCAAAACGCCGAAATGCGTGCCTGTCTTTGCTGACCAGGTACAGATGGCTAAAGGACTCAAGCAGCACCTGACGTTCGGACAGCGTAAACTCTTTGAAAAAGGTGAGTCTGTTGAGAATTTCCAACTGTTTGATCAGTGGGATATGCTCCAGTAGTTTCATGATATAAAGCAAGTTCGGATCAATATGACAGCATAGTGCTTGCTTTTTACAATGGGGTCAAGGCAGAAGCCAGTTCGAAAACTGCCGGGCTTTCACTCGGCAGTCAGGTGTATATTTAGCAGCCTGGATCATACGGAGAGGTTGGGCAAGTTAGTCCTTGATAGGTCATACATCCCTTGTTATAGGGTGAGCTGGCATACATACCACCTGCAGCTTGTGGTGTTAGCTCCTGAGCTAATGGCGTTTTGTTGTTCAAGCGTTTGAGCGATTTTTTCTGTAAGCTGATTTTCATAGTCGTTCCTTAAATGTTGTAGTTTTAGTGTGCAAAGTGCACTTATTAAAAGTACGAGTTCAAGCTTTTAGGAACAAGTGATGTTTTTTCATACAGGCAACGCTTTTCTCAGGTAAAGTTTCGTTCCTTCAATTTGCGGGTCAGGGTATTACGGCCCCAGCCAATTTTCAGCGCCGCTTCCTGCTTGTGACCATGGCATACGGCCAGCGCAGTTTTGATCAGGCGGGTCTCCAGCTGGGCCTGTACCTGAGGCCAGATGTCTTCTTTGCCCTGATGGAGCTCTTGTTCCAGCCAGTTTTGAAAGGCATCCAGCCAGTCACCTTCAATGGCATCCACAGCGGTAGCTTTGATTGGCTGGTTCAGCTCTTCTGGCAGGTCAGCGACATTGATGACATCACCAGGTGCCATCACCGTTAACCAGCGACAGCTGTTTTCAAGCTGACGCACGTTACCTGGCCAGTGAAATGCCTGCATAACCTTGAGCGCTTCGGTTGTTAGTATCTTGCAAGGGACTTTTAACTCTTTGGCACTGCGTACGAGAAAGTTCTCACTTAGTTTGGCAATGTCTTCTCGGCGCTCACGCAGCGGCGGCAGCTTAAGCCGAACGACATTCAGGCGGTGGAATAAGTCTTCGCGAAACTCCCCCTGTTCTACCAGGCGCTCCAGGTCCTGATGGGTGGCCGCAATGATCCGCACGTCGACCTTAACGCTGTGATGGCCGCCTACCCGGTAAAACTCGCCATCTGCCAGCACTCTGAGCAGGCGGGTTTGCACATCCAGTGGCATGTCGCCGATTTCATCCAGAAACAGCGTACCACCATTAGCCTGCTCAAATCGTCCCCGACGTATGCTGTCCGCACCGGTAAAGGCGCCTTTTTCGTGGCCAAAGAGTTCAGATTCAACGAGGTCTTTGGGAATGGCTGCCATATTCAGTGCGATAAACGGCTGCTCCCGGCGCGGACTGTGGTTGTGCAAAGCGCCAGCCACCAGTTCTTTACCTGTGCCCGACTCTCCGTTGATCAATACGCTCATGCTGGAGACCGAGAGTTTACCGATGGCCCGGAAAACCTCCTGCATGGCCGGCGCTTCACCAATGATATCGGGCTGTTTGGCATTGTTGCTGGGGCGCTTCGCTTTGTTATTTTGTGAGCTGGCCTGATAAGCGCGCTCCACCAGAGAGACGGCTTCGTCCAGATCAAACGGCTTGGCGAGATATTCAAACGCCCCCTTTTGAAAGGCATTGACCGCCGAATCCAGATCGGAATGGGCAGTCATGATGATGACTGGCAGGTTGGGGTGTTGCTCTGCGATTTCTTCCAGCAAGGCCATACCATCTATGCCGGGC
Organism: Pseudoalteromonas sp. McH1-42; assembly: GCF_022347845.1. NCBI lineage: Bacteria > Pseudomonadati > Pseudomonadota > Gammaproteobacteria > Alteromonadales > Pseudoalteromonadaceae > Pseudoalteromonas > Pseudoalteromonas sp. McH1-42. Next base: position 20,483 of record NZ_JAKRFU010000011.1, read on the forward strand.
ATTCTGACATCTGAGATCAATACTGCGGGTTGATCATAGGTCAGCGCGGTGAGTACATCCTGGCCATTAGAGAAACTCTCAGTTTGAAAGTCTGCACGCGCCAGCGCTTTTTCCAGAACAAAGCGAATAGATGCATCATCATCGACAAGCCAAACATTTTTCATGGTGTGATCCCACTTCTCAAAATAGGTTATGAACGCACGTCACAAGACGCGTTTATGCTTCAAAGGGCAGGTAGATGGCAAACTCAGTATGGCCAGGCCAGCTGTCGCAATCGATGAAACCATGGTGTTGCTCGACCAGTGTTTGGGCAATAGACAAGCCTAATCCAGAACCACCTTCCTTGTTGGTTACCATAGGGTAAAACAAGGTGGCCTGCATTTCCTGGGCAATGCCGGGGCCGTTATCTGTGACCCTGATCTGCAACGCTTTTTTCATCAGTTGCTTACCGCGTCTGATACGATGACGGATCCGGGTTGACACTTTTATCTCGCCTTGCTCACCCAGCGCCTGTTGTGCGTTGCGGATAATGTTTAACACCACCTGCTGGATTTTGGCTTCATCCATAACCACATCCGGGATGCTAGGGTCATAGTCTTTGACCAGGCGGATCCCAGCGGCCCCATCGAGTTCACTGAGCCGGATCACCGACTCCAACATACGATGGACATTACAAGGCTCTTTGCGAGGCAATTCGTTAGGGCCCAGTAGCCGGTCTACCAACTCGGTCAGGCGATCCGCTTGCTCAATAATTAACTCTGCGCATTCGTCCCGCTCTTCCTGCTGCACTTCATACTGCAATAATTGCGCCGCTCCTCGGATCCCACCCAACGGATTTTTGATTTCGTGTGCCAGGCCGCGGATCAGGTTGCGGGCAGCCTGATATTGGTGGGCCTGATTAAAGGCCTGATCGAATCGCAGTTCTTCATCGATACGGCGACATTCTAGTTGGATAAATGCCCGGTTTTGGAACATAAAACGACGTGCAAACAGGTTCAGTGTGCTGGCGCGATTATCGATGAAGACCACGTCAACCTTGTGTTGCTGGCAATCGACACCGTCTTCCAGTACGTAACGCTGAAGCCGCTTCATGTCGATCATATGGTGATGAAAAATCGCTTCGAATGGCTGGTTTAATAAGCGTTTACTGCCCAGGCCAAGGAGTTCGCTGGCGCTGTTGTTGGCAAAATAGATGGTCAGGTCTTCGGTTAGTAAGATCACTGCAGTGGATAGATTTTGCCATAATTCATGTATTAATTCTGAGGAGGGTTGTGCCATATTGGATCGCCTTGCACCAAGTTGGTGCACAGCAGATTAGCACACCTATTATTATAATCAACGGTTGAGCAAGCTGGCGCGGTGCAGAAAAAAGGTGGTTACTGCACTTTGGGCAACCAGCATGCCTTTGTCATTAAATACTTTCATTTGCAATTTATGTTCCCCCCTGGGCACATCGCGTAACGCAAAAGATGCGGTGCTCTGTTTGGGCCCGGTGGCTTTACCATCAAGAAACAGCTGAACCTGAAAACCATTTGCAAAGCGCGGGGTGACTAAGCCGTTCACATACACGCTGCCACTGTTTTCGCGCAGAGTTTGCTGATCGCTGGGGGCTGTAATTTTTGCCTGATAAGAAACGGTGGGCGTGGATTGTGTGGGCGTTAAAATGCTGGTATCGGTGGCAGGCATGGTGAGCATATTGGTACTCAGTTTTACTTTCTCAGAGCCTTTTTTTGGCACATCGGAGTAGACCCAGTTACCATTTTCGTCTTTCCAGCGGTAGACTTTTTGATCTGACACAGCACTTGCGCTGAACACCAAACAGAGAATCACCCAATAAAGCCGCAACACGATTTCACCTTGCTTAAAAGACACACATTACCAGCTATAACTTTAGTGCTTTTAGTGCAAGTTTACCATTGCACTGGCATGAAAAAAGCCCGCATTGCGGGCTTGAGAACACATATGATTTAAGAGCGCAGAGTCAGCCTGTTCTTTCACGACCAGCGGACTGATCAGTGAGTGAATGCGGCTGAAATAAGCATTCCGGATCGCGCAGTGTGTCAGCTATAGCAGCTCACACACACCAGAACACCGAAAACCAGCTTATACGCTGTAGTACATTTCGAACTCAACCGGGTGAGTTGTCATGTTCAGCTTTTCAACTTCCTGAGATTTCAATGCGATGTACGCGTCGATCAGGTCGTTAGTGAATACGCCACCCTGGATCAGGAATTCACGGTCTGCGTCCAGAGAGTCCAGTGCTTCTTGCAGTGAAGAGGCAACGGTAGGGATCTCTGCAGCTTCTTCAGCTGGCAGGTCGTATAGGTCTTTGTCCATTGCATCGCCAGGGTGGATCTTGTTTTTGATTCCATCAAGGCCTGCCATCAGCATGGCAGAGAATGCCAGGTAAGGGTTAGCAGTTGGATCCGGGAAGCGGACTTCAATACGACGTGCTTTTTCAGACGGTACAACCGGAATACGGATTGACGCAGAGCGGTTACGTGCAGAGTAAGCCAGCATAACAGGTGCTTCGAAGCCAGGTACCAAACGCTTGTAAGAGTTAGTTGAAGCATTGGCAAACGCGTTGATGGCTTTCGCGTGCTTGATGATACCACCGATGTAGTAAAGCGCCTCTTCTGACAGACCGCCGTACTTGTCGCCAGCGAAGATGTTCTTGCCATCTTTACCTAATGACTGGTGACAGTGCATACCTGAACCGTTGTCGCCAACTACTGGCTTAGGCATAAAGGTTGCCGTTTTGCCGTACAGGTGTGCCATGTTGTGGATAACGTATTTCATTTCCTGAATTTCGTCAGCCTTGATAACCATTGTATTGAAGCGCGTTGCGATCTCGTTCTGACCTGCTGTTGCTACTTCATGGTGGTGTGCTTCTACAACCTGGCCCATTTCTTCCAGAACAAGACAAGTCGCACTACGCCAGTCACCTGATGAATCAACGGGTGCAACCGGGAAGTAACCGCCTTTTACGCCAGGACGGTGGCCCATGTTGCCTTCTTCGTAGCTTTTATCTGAGTTCCAGCTCGCTTCTTGCGCATCAATCTTGTACATAGAGCCAGACATATCTGTTTTGAACTTGACGTCGTCAAACAGGAAGAATTCAGGCTCAGGACCGAACAATACTGTGTCAGCAATGCCGGTAGAACGCATGTAGTCTTCAGCACGTTTTGCAACAGAACGCGGGTCACGCTCGTACCCTTGCATAGTTGAAGGCTCAAGCACGTCACAACGTACAATCAGAGTGGTCTCTTCTGAGAAAGGGTCTAGCTTAGCAGTCGTTGCATCTGGCATCAGTACCATGTCTGATTCGTTGATGCCTTTCCAACCTGCGATAGATGAGCCGTCGAACATTTTGCCATCTTCAAAGAAGTCTTCATCGGCCTGGTGATGAGGAATAGAAACGTGTTGCTCTTTACCTTTAGTATCCGTGAAACGTAAATCAACGAATTTAACGTCATGTTCTTTAATAAGATCTAAAACCGATTGTGACATGTGTCCTCCGACTCGTAGGGTTATATTTTGTTGCAGTGCTCTGCATTTGCGCACTACTAAGCGTTATTCGTGCCAATTTTTTAACTACATGTTTATAAAGGGTTTAGTTTATATCTAAACAAATAAAAAACAGTTTTGCACTAATTTGGTGCGTTAAGAATACTGTTGATGCACCATATGGGTGCGTTATGCACGGTTTTAATCTAGCACAGTTGAAACCGTATCCGGCGGGTCAGAGCGTATTTTATTTCTCGTTGCGGTGGCAAGCTAGATGGACAGGATAAAGGTGCCTGCATGCAAGTGCACAGGCCCGATGAGTCGTATCTTGTAAGTGCATAGTGCCGGAGCTTGCTGTGATATGTCAGAGTGCGACCAGTATGAGCAAAGGCGGTGAGCAAGGTTTCAGAGTAGCTTGGCCTGAGCGGCGTTGTCGTCTCAATAGTCACCTTTTTTCAGGATGACGCGAGCCGTCATACTGACTTCACGCTTGTCTGTCAGGATTAAAAGTTGTGGCCGGATCAGGGGGCTGGTGCTCTGGTGCAAACTTGTTGCCTTAATGATAGTCCTTACTGTTTGTTCTCTTCTGAGTCGGTTCATTGGGCGCAGACAATTGCGTGTTTAGGCATACTGGGCAGAAAAAAACGCTGGATAAACTTTCATCTGTCACATTATTAGGGGATAATACGCGACCTTTAATTGTGGATCGGCATCTTAGGTGCGCATTTTTGCGCGATTCGACTAGGATCACTGAGGGCCAACTTCTCTGAGTAAAAATATGAGCATTGAAAAGTTAAGAAATATCGCGATCATCGCGCACGTTGACCATGGTAAAACTACCCTAGTCGATAAGCTGCTGGAACAATCTGGCACATTAGAGACACGCGGTGGCAACGAAGAGCGTGTCATGGACTCGAATGATATTGAAAAAGAGCGTGGCATCACCATCCTGGCGAAAAACACCGCCATCGAGTGGAATGACTACCACATCAATATCGTAGACACCCCGGGACACGCCGACTTTGGTGGTGAGGTAGAACGTGTACTTTCAATGGTTGACTCAGTATTGCTACTGGTTGATGCCCAAGAAGGTCCAATGCCACAAACGCGTTTCGTAACGCAAAAAGCATTCGCGCTGGGTCTGAAACCTATCGTTGTTATCAACAAGATCGACAAGCCAGGCGCACGTCCTGATTGGGTTATGGATCAGGTATTTGACCTGTTCGATAACTTAGGCGCGACTGACGAGCAGCTGGACTTCCAGGTTATCTACGCATCAGCGATTAACGGTTGGGCGACATTAGACCTGGACGAACCGTCTGACAACATGCAGCCTATGTTTGAAGCTATCGTAGAGCAAGTTGGCCAGCCGGATGCAGATCCAGAGGGTGACTTCCAGATGCAGATCTCTCAGCTGGACTATAACTCATACATTGGTGTAATCGGTGTAGGTCGTATCAAGCGTGGTACCGTTAAAGTCAACCAGCAGGTGACCATCGTTGGTGCTGATGGCACGACACGTAACGGTAAAGTCGGTCAGGTTCTGACTTATCTTGGTCTTGATCGCCACGAAGCGCAAGAAGCACAGGCGGGTGACATCATCGCTATCACAGGTCTGGGTGAGCTGAAAATCTCTGACACTGTGTGTGATGTAAACGCAGTAGAAGCGCTACCTGCGCTATCTGTTGACGAGCCGACAGTAACCATGACCTTCTCTGTAAACACGTCACCGTTCTCTGGTCAGGAAGGTAAATTCGTTACTTCACGTAACATTCTTGAGCGTCTTCAGGCGGAACTGGTACACAACGTTGCATTGCGCGTTGAAGAAACAGACAACCCGGATAGCTTCCGCGTATCTGGCCGTGGTGAATTGCACTTAGGTATCCTGATTGAAAACATGCGTCGTGAAGGTTACGAGCTGGCAGTATCTCGTCCAGAGGTAATCCTGCGTGAAGTAGACGGCCAACTGGAAGAACCGTATGAAACTGTAACTGTTGACGTTCAGGAAGAGCACCAGGGTTCAATTATGGAGCAACTGGGTCTGCGTAAAGCAGAAATGACGGACATGGCACCAGATGGTAAAGGCCGTATCCGTATGGACTTCGTGATGCCTTCTCGTGGCCTGATCGGTTTTCAGACTGACTTCATGACGCTGACTTCAGGTTCTGGTCTGATGTACCACACGTTTGATCACTATGGTCCACACAAAGGTGGCAACATCGGTCAACGTAAGAACGGTGTACTGATTGCAAACGCGGCTGGTAAAGCGCTGACTAACGCCCTGTTCAACCTGCAAGACCGTGGTAAGTTGTTCATTGGTCACGGTGTAGAAGTGTACGAAGGGATGATCATCGGTATTCACGCACGTGATAACGACCTGACTGTTAATGCCTTGAAAGGTAAGCAGCTAACCAACGTACGTGCATCTGGTACTGATGAAGCGCAGAACCTGGTTCCGCCAATTATCATGACGCTTGAGCAGGCACTTGAATTCATCGATGACGATGAGCTGGTAGAAGTAACACCAGAAAGCATCCGTATTCGTAAGAAGCTACTGACAGAGAGCGAGCGTAAGCGCGCGAGCCGTCAGGCCAAGTAAGCAATTACTTGTCGAATACTAGAAAACGCCGCATTCGCGGCGTTTTCTAGTTGCTGCTCTCGGCAAGAGGGGCTTTTATTTCTTCCGGTTCATCGTCATTGCAAATGACCTGAGTAGAACATAGCGCTGGGATCCAGCACCAGGCTCAGGTGTATTTCTTGTTTTATCTGCCCTTTATTCACCGTGCGGATTAATCTCTGTTGCTGCAGTTGGCAAGATCAGAATAACCCATAGGCTTCTGTTTCTTCCGGTTCATAGTCTTGTAAGTGATCCGGACGGAAGATGGCGCTGGGGTCCAGTACCAGGCTGTGATGCTCTCCTTGTTTAATCAGCCCTTTCATCATCTTGCGCGTTTGAGGGTCAATTTCAAATCCCATACTGGTCATTTCGTGCAGGGATTTGATGTCTGATTCATCGCAGTGAATATTGTCTTCTACCTGATCAACCAACAAACCAATATGTGGGCGCTGACCATCTTGCGTGGTGAAGACAATGATGGGCTTATGGTCGAGAATGATTTGGTCGCGAGCCGATTCAAACAGCCGGATCAGCTTCATAAAGGTGGTGGATTTTTCTTTTTCCAGTAATCTCAGAGCCTCGTTTTTATCGCCCTTGGCATTGATGGTAAGCAGTTTGTCGGCCAGTGCATGGAGCTTATTATGTGGCTCTTCAAAGCGCGCCAATAGCGTACGCAGGTCATCGTTGTCGGTTTTAAAACTGTAGTACCACTTACCAAAAGCGGATTGCTTTGGATCTTTGGCCTGGGTAAAAGGCTGATCGTTGTATATGCAGCGCTCCAGCTCTGCCAGCCAGGCTTTTTGATCTTGCTCTCGCTCCTGCAACATAGTGACCAGAGACTTGTTAATGTCGTAGGAAGACTGGTTATTTAAGATTAAACCTAAGTCAAAGATGGGGGTAGGTGTGCCCATGTAGTCTTTGACGCCCATAAAGCTGGGATTATCATTGGGCAGAGAGGTGAGGTTACCTTCGTAGCGCTCGGTCAGCAGGATATCCAATATTTTTAATGAAATGGTTTTTTTCCCTACCCGAAAATTGATTAAGTCCATGTCTGCCTCTGTACGTTAACTTGATGTCCTAAGCATAGACATTATTGAAAGTAAGATCGATACACGCGGGGTTTATTCTCAGTGTCAGAGAGGCCAAAAATCGTGCGTATCGCCGGGTCTTTTTCCAATACCTGCTGCATTGCGTTGGCCAGGCACGCGCGCGTGACCGGCCTGGGGCAGTAGTCGAGCGCTGAAATAAAAATGGCGGCGTTGAGAAACCCTTCAAAAATCTGCGGACTGGTTGCTAAGTGTTGTTTGTGAATCAAAGAGCGAAATAACGCACATAATTGCGCCTGGCACTTGCTTGGGTCGGGTACCACTTCGCTGATCATCAGCGCTGGTTTGCTGGTCAGCTGGGCAAACAGCGCGCTGGAAGAAGTGAAAGAGACACCGGTAAAGGTGCCTTTAAACCCCCGGTGCATCGCTTTATCAATAAAAAGCGAGAGGGGCTGATAAGTGCCTATCATCGCCACGGCTGTGACTTCACTGCGCATGATCACCTTGAGGGCTTTGTTGATATCGGCACTGTTGCGCCGAAAGCGGGCCGTTACTTTGGGTTTGAGGCCCCTGGCGGTCAGTGCCTGACGAAAGCTTTTTTCCAGCGTCAGGCCAAACTCGTCGGCCTGGATCAACAGGGCAATGGCTTTATGTCCTTGTTCATCCACCAGGTAGCGAACCTGCTCATTGGCTTCATCCAGATAGCTGGCTCGCCAGTTAAACACCGGGTAGGGGGTGTTGAAGCGCAGAAAGTCTGCTCCGGTAAAGGGCACCAGGAAAGGGAGCTGATGATGCGTCAGGATTGCCTGAATAGCGTGTGTCGTAGGTGTGCCCATGTTGCCAAAGAGCGCCATGACTTTATGCTGATCAATCAGGTAACGGGTATTTACGACGGTGCGGGCGGGCTCATAGCCATCATCCAGTACCATCAGTGACACTTTGGGGTGGGACCTGTCTGGCAGGCCATTGGCATACTCAAAATACAGCTGGGCGCCTTGTTTGAGTTGCTGGCCAATGTCTTTGGCCGGTCCGCTCAGGGCAACCGACATGCCAAGCTTGAGCACCTCGTCAGCGATAAGCTTAGGGCTGCTCAGCAGAGCGATGCAACAACTCAGGATTGAGATTAATTTCAGCATGTACTTCCGTCACTATTGACCGCAAAGCGGCTTGTCGTTGTTTTTTTGTAGCCAGGTCCAAAGCATCATCTAATACTTTTGGTGGGTGACGTTGTAATAATAGCCGAATCGTTGTGACTTGGGAACTGGCTGATAATCGGTCCAAAAGTACAGGATGATTGCGACACAGTGTGCTGATCAGGGCCGCGATTTGTTGCTCTCCTGCTGTGGTGTGTGCAAAGTAGTTTAGCTGTTGCACCAGCACAGGGTCGGGCTCGTTTTGTGGCAGGGTTTTACATAGCTCGATAACCAAAGCACAGGAAAAGTCACGATATAACTCACTGAGTTGATTGAACAGCAGATGCTTAAACCACTGTTGTAGTGGCTCAAGCGCAACGTTCTCAGTACAGGGTTTGATCACCAGGACAGCAAACTCACCGCTGGCTTTATCTTGTTTAAAGCCCAGTTTGACGGGCCGATACTGGTGGTGCTGCCAGAATCGGAGTAATTGCGTGTTACAGCCAAAACTGCTGCCGAAATAGTCAACCTGGCCACTCAGTTGCTGCTCGGCAAAGCGCAATAACTGGCTGCCAATCTGTTGTCCCTGTTGGTGTGGTGACACGGCGATCCGTACCACCCGCGCCCCGCGTTTTTGTGCCAGTTGTGCATTACCGGTTAGTTGCGCAAGTTGCTGTGCCATTAAATGCCCGGCAGGGCGCCGCGTTGCTGTCGCAATATCCATACTGAGTGCGGCATCAAAACCGCCTTCCAGTTTGAGCAGACACACCGCCACCACTGTCCCTTGCTGCCGGGCAAGGTATAAACGGTTATGCGGGCTGTCGAGCAGCTGGCGCAGATCGTTCACAGATGTTTGATAATGTGCCAGGACCAATAAGGCAAACACCTGAGACAGAGTATCCTCATCCTCTGCTAACTGTGCGCCCGAACAAGCGCTGAATGCTAAGGGAGCTGTTGCTGTGTACGAACGTTGATAGTCACAATCCAGTGCAAATAGCTGACGTAACAGGGCTTCGAGCGGATCCCGTTCGGCATAGCGGATCGGCTGACTGAGGGATAAGCTCAGGTGCTGTGGGTGGGTGTGTGTAAGCTGCCTGGCAAAGCGCAGCGTATAGCCCCGGCCATTGCCTTCATAGCCAATCAGAGTACTGGAAAACACCACTTTGGGGTAGGCTTTAAGTAATGCCATGAGTACTGGTACCGGGATTGCGGCGGCCTCGTCAACCAGCAGCACATCACAGCTAGGGCGTTGTGCAAGCAGTTGATCAGGAGGCATAAAACGCAGGTTGGCAAGCTGATTTAGTTTGTCGGTAACCGATTTATCCAGCGCGGCACCGAGATGGACAAAGCTGTTGTGAACGGCGCGGCGTTGCTGCGCGCATAACACAAAATTCAGCTCGGGCAGGCCTGCTGCCAGTCTGCCAAGCAGCGAGGACTTTCCACGGCCACGATCGGCACTCAGTAATACGGGCCCGGGAGTCGGTTGCTGTAAGTGAGTCGTCAGCTGCGAGAGGGCACGGTGTTGCTCACTGAAATCCAAAGTGGCATGCGGTGCATCATAGTGTGGTGGCAGTAAGTCACCCTGTGATTGACTGATCTGCCATACAGAAGTTCTGTTTAGCAGTGTTTGCCAACGTTGCAGGTAGGGGCTGGACTGTGCGGTTTCGTTATAGGACAGCCAGCGCTCAAGTGCCGGATCGCACCAGCTTTGCCACTGTGATAACTCTGGGGAGAGCACAATCAGCAAGCCACCGGCTTGTACTGTGCCTGCGGCGGCGGCGAGAGTATTCGGTACTAGCCCGCTGAACAGGTCATAGATGACAAAAGGGTATTCCTGGCCCAGTACCTGATGCAAATGCTCAGGCCAGCAAGCTCCGGGCAGCCTTGCGTGCTGGCTCAGCACTAATGCCGTATTTTGCATAGCAGGGAACAGGCGCTGTACTTCAGTGTAGCTCCAGTCTTGCTCGCCGCTGATCAGCAGTAGTTGGCGATGTCGGGCCTGCCCAAGCTGTGAGAGCAGGCTCGTTAGTTTAGAGTGCTTGCAATCTGGCATAGGCAGTGACCAGCCACTTGCTGCCAACATCGTCAAAATTGACCTGAATTCGTGACTGTGCGCCGTTGCCTTCATAGTTGAGTACCGTGCCGGCACCAAATTTAGCATGTAATACGCGCTGACCGAGGCTGAAACCGCTGTCTTCAAATGCTGCATGGCTCACCGAGCCGCTGAAACGACCACTAGGCGCTGGGCGTGAAACTTGCGTCTTGATGCGAATTTCTTCCAGGCAGTCTTCGGGGATTTCACGCAAAAAACGTGACGGGCTGTGGTATTTTTCCTGACCATACAGGCGGCGGCTTTCCGCATGACTGATGTAAAGTTTTTCCATGGCCCGGGTCATGCCTACATAACACAAGCGGCGCTCCTCTTCGAGACGGCCAGATTCTTCGTGGCTTTGCTGCGAAGGGAACATGCCTTCTTCTACGCCCACCATAAAAACCAGCGGGAACTCGAGGCCCTTGGCCGAGTGCAGTGTCATCATTTGCACGGCATCTTCGTGTTCATCGGCCTGACCTTCGCCAGATTCCAGTGAGGTATAGGCTAAGAAACCTTGTAGTGGCGAGGTGAACTCTTCTTCCACGGGTAAATCAAACTGACCACAGGCGTTGATCAATTCCTCGAGGTTTTCTACCCGGGCACGGCCTTTTTCACCTTTCTCGGCCTGATACATGGCCAGTAGACCTGATTGCTCTATGGTGGTTTTGGCTTGATCGGCCAGTTCGAGCTCCATCAGTTTGTCGTCCAGCTGTTCAACCAGTTCAATGAAGCGACGAATGGCGGTGGCGGCGCGGCCAGCCAGGTGGCCTTGCTCCAGCACAGCTTTGGCTGCGTACCACAGGGGGAGCGACTCGGCCCGGGCACAGTCTCGAATATGGCTCAGGGTTTTATCGCCGATACCGCGTGCCGGGGTATTGATCACCCGTTCAAACGCAGCGTCGTCATTGCGATTGCTGATCAAACGCAAATAAGACAGGGCGTCTTTGATCTCCTGACGTTCGAAGAAGCGCATACCGCCGTAAATGCGATACTTCAGGCCTTCCTGTAGCAAGGCTTCTTCCAGCACCCGAGATTGGGCGTTACTACGGTAAAGCACGGCACAGTCGCTCAGCGCGTTACCGCCCTGAAGCCAGGACTTGACTTTACCAACCATAAAACGGGCTTCGTCCAGCTCGTTAAATGCGGCATACACAGAGATAGGTTCGCCCTGATTGCCGTCGGTCCAGAGGCTTTTGCCCATACGCTCAGCATTATTCTGGATCAGCGCGTTAGACGCTTTCAATATGGTGCCGGTGGAGCGGTAGTTTTGCTCAAGGCGGATGGTTTGCGCGTCGAAGTCGGTTAAGAAGCGTTTGATGTTCTCAATCCGTGCGCCTCGCCAGCCGTAAATGCTTTGGTCGTCATCGCCCACTATCATGATGTTGCTGTCGCTGCCGGCGAGTAGTTTTAGCCATAAATACTGAATGCTGTTGGTATCCTGAAATTCGTCGACCAGCATATGGCGGAAGCGTTGCTGGTAATGGTGCAGCAGCGTCAGGTTTTGTTGCAGTACTTCGTAGCAACGCAGCAAAATTTCGGCAAAGTCGACCAGACCGGCACGATCACAGGCATCCTGATAGGCAGTATACACCTGCAACATCAATTGCTCGTTGACGTCATGAGCGGTGATGTCTTTCGGACGCTGGCCTTCGTCTTTGCGCGCGCTGATATACCAACTAAGTTGCTTAGGTGGCCACTTTTTGTCGTCGATGTTCATCGACTTCAGCAGACGTTTGATCATTCTCAGTTGGTCGTCGGAATCCAGGATCTGAAACGATTCTGGCAGCCTGGCTTCGCGGTGATGGGCGCGCAAAATACGATGCGCTAGGCCATGGAACGTGCCGATCCACATGCCACCGACCGGGTTTTGCAAGGTCTCTTCGACCCGGGTACGCATCTCTTTGGCGGCTTTGTTGGTAAAGGTCACGGCAAAAATGCTGTACGCGGAGGCCTGCTCAACCTGCATGAGCCAGGCGATGCGATGTACCAGCACCCGGGTTTTGCCCGAGCCTGCGCCCGCTAATACCAGCATATTTTGTAGCGGTGCGGCAACCGCCTCACGTTGTTTGTCGTTTAAGCCATCAAGTAATTCTGATACGTCCATCTTTGCGCCCATCGTCTTTATTCAGCGCAAAGTATACCTAGGGCAGGGCACAAAGCCCAGTTTGGTGCGGGTATTTTGCACATGGTTAAAATTAACCATATGAAAAATATAAGGTTTAATTTTTACTTAACCTGTTTTTATATACAGTTATTGATTCAGTACGTCTTTCAGTCGACGCTGCATTTCATCAACCAGTCGGTCCGGCTGAAATTTAGATAAGAAAACATCACACCCCACCTTCTCTACCATGGCTTTGTTAAAGCTGCCACTGAGCGAGGTATTGAGCACGATATAGAGGTCTTTTAGGCGGCTATCGTTACGTATTTCATAGGTTAGTCGGTAGCCATCCATAACTGGCATTTCAGCATCGGTGATCACTGCCATGAGTTCTTTGTTCACGTCTATGCCCTCATCTGCCCAGTGTTGGAGCAGCTTAAGGGCTTCGTGGCCATCGGTTGCAGGTAGCACTTCGATGCCCAGCTGAGCCAGCGTATCGGAGACCTGACGACGCGCCGTGGGAGAGTCATCCACATGCAAAATCTTGCGGCCCTGAAACTCGTTGATGATAGTTTTGTCGAGGATATTTTCGGGGATCACTACGTCGTACGCAATGATCTCGGCCAGCACTTTCTCGACGTCAATGATCTCTACCAGTAACTCCTGGTCGCCGCGCTTGAGCTTGGTCAGTGCGGTGAGGTAATGGTTACGACCCACTGAGCGCGGGGGCGGCATGATATCAGACCAAGTGGTGTTAACTATCTGGTCGACTTTACCTACCAGAAATGCCTGAATGGTTCGGTTATATTCGGTGATCACCAGATTGCTGTCACTGTCGTATTCACAATGCGGCATGCAGATCGCCTGGCGTAAATCGATCACTGGGATAGACTCACCCCGAATAGTGGTGACACCGGCTATTTTCGGATGGGCATTGGGCATTTTGTTAAGATGCGGCAACTTAACGACTTCTTTGACTTTAAATACATTGAGTGCAAACAGATGTCGGCTGTGCAAATGAAACAACAGTAGCTCGAGGCGGTTTTCTCCCACCAGTTGTGTGCGTTGATCAACGGATGCTAATACTCCGGCCATAAAGCTACCCTAATATATGTACCTTCCCTCAGTATATACTTATTAGTAAATAAATTAATACTTTCTGTACGCACAAATTGAGCCCAATCAAGCTGAGTCAAACAATGGCGTTCGGCAAGTGCCACACAGAGGGTTATCTCAGTTGCATAATCCTGATTATTCAGTATGGTAAATCAGAGACTTGCAATATAGGAATGACAATGCCTTTGCTATTTAAGCGTTTGTTGTTGGTATTACAGACGCACATTGATCAGGCCAGTTGGCCACTGATTGGACTGGCGACTGTGTTGCATATGTGCGTGACCTGGGCATTGCTCTGGCTGGCACAGGAGCACGCATTATTGCCTGTCAGCACCTATATCTATTATTACGTCGTGACCACATCGACAGTGGGTTATGGTGATTTTAGTGCCACGACCGACCTGGGACGCTGGGTTGTGGCCTTATTTCAAATCCCGTTGGGTCTGGCGTTGTTTGGCATTTTGCTGGGCAAAGTTGGGCAACTAATTACAATTTGGGTAAAAAGAGCAATGAAGGGCGACAAAGACTATTCACATCTGAGCGATCATATCATCATTTTTGGCTGGCATGCGACACGCACTGAGCGCATGATTGAGTATATTCTGGCCGATAATAAACGCATTGAGCGGCGTATTGTGTTGGCTGTGTGTGACGAAATGGAACACCCGTTGCTGCGTTTTTCCGAGGTGGATTTTGTGCGTTTGTTGAGCTTTACCGATGATCAGCAGTTGGTGCGCACTGGGTTAGCCTATGCGGATAAAATCATTGTTGATGGTCAGGACGATGATCAAACCTTTACGACTGCGCTAAAACTCAGTCCGATGGTGAAAACGGCTGCGCACATCAGTGCTCATTTTAATGATGAAACCAAGGCCCAGTTATTACGCCAGCATTGTCGCAATGTGGAGTGTTCGACGGCGATGTCAGCAGAGATTCTGGTGCGTTCGATGCAGGACCCGGGATCAAGTCGTATTCAGGAAGAGCTGCTCTCCACCCTGCATGGCGACACGCAATTTAGTTTGCAGCTGCCGAAGTCATTAACAGCGTTGACGTTTGGTCAGCTCTTTATGTATTTCAAAACGCATCATAATGCGATTTTACTGGGGGTGGCACGTGACCTCAGTGGTCGTGATATGGATCTAAACCCACCGTTGGATTACGCACTGCAGGGGGGCGATGTGTTGCATTATATTGCACCACAACGCGTACTTCACAGTGAAGTGAACTGGGAGCGAGTATGACAGATCAATTGTTGCTATTGATGGGGGCCTTGTGCTTGTATTTGCTGCCGATAGGACTGGTTGCTGGCAGCAAACGCACTCGGGGTCATGAGAAAAATGGCTGGCTGATCGGCACTTTGCTGTTTTCCTGGCTGGCGCTGATCTTGTACCTTTCTATGATCCCCAAAGGAGGAAAGCAGAAAAAGCGTTAATATATCAGTTTCCTCGTCCGGCACTGTTACTCAGTGCCACCGAGCTGGCAGATGTGTGCCCACTCAGCGTCGGTTACAGGCATAATGGACAGACGACCGGCCTTTTTTAGCGCCAGCTCTGTGATGGCATCATCCGCTTTAATGGCTTTGAGTGTCACAGGTCGCGGCAAATGCTGTTGGTAGCATAAGGTGACGCCTACCCAGCGTGGGTTGTCTGTACTGGACTTAGCATCATAATAATCACTGCTCAGATCAAACTGATGGGGATCTGTCTCTGCCCCTTTGGTGATAGTGGCGATGCCGACTACAGCGGGGGTTTTGCAGCTTGAGTGGTAAATAAAGACTTGATCGCCCACTTGTACATCATCGCGCAGAAAGTTACGGGCCTGATAATTACGGATTCCTTCCCAAAACGTACTTTGCTGTGGTGCCTGCTGTAAATCGTCGATGGAAAATGCGTCGGGTTCGGTTTTAAATAACCAGTATGCCATGTCAGTTACCTTGTCAGAAAAAGCCGATACACAGTGTATCGCACTCTTGTCCGGCCTGCTACGTGCCTGGGTTAAGCACCTGATTTAAAGAGCTATGCCTCTCTTTACTTGCACAATAGTGTATAATTACAGGATTAGCTATGCAGTGTAAGAGGTGTGCAATGAGTCAGGCATTACAGGGGTTGCTGGAGCTACTTCAGCTCGAAGAAATCGAACAAGGGATTTATCGGGGCCAGAGCCAGGATTTGGGCTTTCCGCAGGTGTTTGGCGGCCAGGTAATGGGCCAGGCACTCTCCGCTGCCAAATACACTTTGCCAGAAGGGCGCTACGTGCATTCGCTGCACTCGTACTTTTTACGGCCCGGCGACGCGGCTAAACCGATTGTGTACGATGTTGAGAATATCCGTGATGGCCGCAGTTTTAGTACCCGCAGGGTCAGTGCTATTCAGTACGGTAAACCCATTTTTTACATGACCGCGTCTTTTCAGGGGGATGAACCTGGTTTATCCCACCAGTCAGAGATGCCGGAAGTTCCGGGTCCGGAAGCATTGCGATCATCGCTGGAGTTTTATCAGGATAAAGCAGACTTAATTCCTGAGCCGCTACGCGCCAAATTTACGCAGCCTATGCCCATCGAAATGCGTCCGGTGGAGTTTCATAACCCGTTTCAGCCCGAGGTGATGGAACCCACACGCCATGTCTGGTTTAAGGCCAATGGGGCCATGCCTGACGATCGCCGCATTCACAACTACTTGCTGGCCTATGCGTCGGATTTTGAGTTCCTGCCCACGGCGTTGCAGCCGCATGGGGTGTCCTTTATGCAAAAAAACATGCAGGTCGCGACCATAGATCATGCGATGTGGTTCCATCGTCCATTTAGAATGGATGAGTGGTTGCTTTATAGCGTTGACAGCCCCAGTGCCAGCAATGGTCGTGGACTGGTCAGGGGCCAGTTCTTTAACCGTCAGGGCGAATTAGTGGCATCTACTATTCAGGAAGGAGTGATGCGTCAGCGCGAAGCGCGCTGACGCTATGATGGTACCTTTATAGTGTAACGTCTTCTATAAGGTATCGCGGATAGACTGCCAGATCCTCGCTGGCAGTAAATCATTGAGGTGATCAGACAGAGTACTGAGTGTTGGCATCGCAGTGATGGTCTGTTGTTCAGAAATACTGATAAAGCCTTGCGTCTGTAATACGCTGATCAGGTTAGTTTGTACCTTCTTATCAAAGAACTCTGGGCTCTTAATGCCGTGTAAGGTACCAAGCCGCTTAGCCAATACGTCACTTTCATTCTCCAGTGTGGTGCGGGCAATGCCCTGATCACGTAATAACAAGCTGACACTGATGGCATAGCGTTCCAGCGTTAGGTGGATCACTTTACCCAGCATCTCTAACTGTGCCAGCGCCTTGTTGTCTTTTACGACGGTTGCCAGGTGACCATCAAAGTCAATTAGACCCTCCTGAGCGAAGCAGTTTAATACGTCCTCAATATAGTCTTCACGCAGTTCATGCATAAACCATTCTTTGGCAAACAACGGATATAAAGTACCCAGGCGGGCCTGACACTCCGTGACCGTGACGCTGTAGCGGTTAAATAGTATTTGCGCAATAACGCTCGGGACAGCGAACAAATGCAAAATATTGTTGCGGTAATAGTTAAACAGGGTGCGCTCTTTTTCCTTAATCGTGATGATCTCACCCAGTTCATCTGCCAGCACATCGAACTTATCCAGCTTAAGCGCGTGATTTAACAGTGCCTCGGCATCTTCATCTGGCGCTGTGACATTGGCATCATAGCGCGCCTGATTTTGCAAGGTGAGATAAAAGCGCATTTGTGTCAGCAGTTTTTGTCGGCTCAGCGCAAACTGCTCATTAGACAGCAGCACCATGGCCAGCAGGTTGATGGAGTTCAGTGCCGCACTGGCATTGATGTTGGTCATGATCCGATCAGCCACCTGAGCCACCTGACCATTAAGCCACTGAGGTTTGGCGCCCTCACCCTGGCCGATGGCGTCGCGCCAGTCAGCCTGGTGTTCATTGAGGTATTGATTGAGGTGAATGGGGTCACCGAAGTTCAGATAGCCACGTCCATAGTTTTTGAGGTTTTTAATGGCCTTAAAGACCCCAGCAACGGATTCATTCTTTTTACTGTTACCGGCCAGCTCTTTGAGGTAGGTGTTGATCTCCATGACATGCTCATAGCCAATGTAGACCGGGACGATGGAGATAGGTCTATCGATCCCGCGCAACATAGATTGCATGGTCATGGCTAGCATACCCGTTTTGGGCGGCAACAAGCGTCCTGTGCGACTGCGGCCACCTTCAGTGTAAAACTTGACTGAATAGCCTTTGATGAACAGCTGAGTCAGATACTCTTTAAAAATTGTCGAGTAGAGTTTGTTACCGGCAAAAGAGCGGCGAATAAAGAATGCGCCACAGCGCCGGAAAATGCCACCGGCCGGGAAGAAGTTCAGGTTCACCCCGGCTGCAATATGCGGGGGTACCAGACCCTGATGATAAATCACGTAGGTCAGTAACAGGTAATCCATGTGGCTGCGATGGCAGGGCACATAGATGATTTCGTGGCCTTTATCAGCCAGGTCATGTACGCGCTCGGCATTTTTTACTTCGATGCCGTTATAGAGTTTATTCCACAGCCAGGTCAGTACGCGATCGCCCACGCGAACCATAGCTTCAGAGTAGTTGGCAGCAACTTCTTCCAGTAACTCCAGCGCTTTCAGGCGTGCTTCGTCATGGCTCAGCCCTTTCGACTTGGCTTCATCAGCGATGGCGCGTTTGACTGTGGGGGCAGCCAGCAGGGAATTGAACAGAGCTTCACGCGACGGTAATCTGGGTCCGGTTGCAGCCAGCTTCTGGCGATGAAAGTGCACCCGAGCCACGCGCAGCAGTTTATGAGGTAACTCGTCTACATCGGCTTTGTCTGTCATAAGCTGATCCAGGGCGATGGGGGCAGAGAAACGCACCAGGTTATCGCGACCAGAAAACAGCACAACCATAGCCTTGCGTAACCAGCTGGGGGTCAGTGAGTGGCTGAATAAGGTGCCTATACCCGGCTTTTCTTTACCAGGATTACGGCCCCACAGTACAGTCACCGGGACCACTTGTGCTTTGATGTCCGGGTGAGCACGCAAGGCAGAGAAAATCGCTTTACCTTGATCAATTGCGGGGCTCGGTCCTGCTGTTTTGCTCAGCAGAGGAGTCGGGTTTTTGATGCCGATAAAGCGCGGCAGTGTTTTATTCCCTAAAACCTGATCCTGCATCGGGCTTGGCAATCCCAGTTTCTTACACACCGCGTTGAGTGCAGCCAGATCAGCCCGTGAATTGAGTCGGGCTACATAAAAGGTGGGCAGGCTCGGGTCCAGGTTGAACTGCGACACGGGGTCGGCCGGCAACAGTTTGCTTCTGACCAGTAAACAGTTGGTCCATTGGGCCACTCGGTTGAGCCCCTGAGAAAGTAAGCGCATAGCAGTACCAGATTCGTATTTTTGCTGTATAGAATATCAGGCTTTAACTGGACTGACCATTTGTGTCAGTACAATGACAAGGACGGTGTATGCAATCCTTTGTATAAAGTATAGACGCCTTGTGCCACTTACAGTGAGGACGAGCCATACGACAAATAATTTTGCAATAATTGTTGCATTTATCGCCAGTCTCATTATAATGCTCAAACTTTCTGTGATTCGTCACACGAAAGTCATACATAGGCCTGGATTTCAGGCACGTAAACAGGAACTCCGATTTGGAGTTCAATGGTAGAAATAGAAGAACAACCGACCTCTTATATTTTGAGATGGCCTCGGGGGTTTTTTTATGCTCTTTTTAAATGCTCTTTTAATTGAGGTTTAAGAATGTCAAATCAACGCATTCGTATTCGCCTAAAAGCTTTTGACCACCGTTTGATTGACCAATCAACGGCGGAAATCGTGGAAACTGCGAAACGCACTGGCGCTCAGGTACGTGGTCCAATCCCACTTCCTACTCGCTTTGAACGTTTCACTGTATTGATCTCTCCGCACGTAAACAAAGACGCGCGTGATCAGTATGAAATCCGCACCCACAAACGTCTGATCGACATCGTAGAACCAACTGACAAGACTGTAGACGCTCTAATGCGCCTAGACCTTGCTGCTGGTGTTGATGTTCAAATCAGCCTGGGTTAATCGAAAGATTAGAGAGGTTTTAGGAAAATGGCATTAGGTCTAGTCGGTCGTAAAGTGGGTATGACACGCATCTTCACTGAAGATGGTGTATCTATCCCTGTGACAGTTATCGAAGCGACTCCTAACCGTGTTACTCAGATCAAATCTGATGCAACAGACGGTTACAACGCGCTTCAAGTTACTGCAGGCGAGAAAAAAGCAAGCCGTGTAAACAAACCAGAAGCGGGTCACTTCGCTAAAGCTGGTGTTGAAGCGGGTCGCGGCCTGTGGGAATTCCGTCTTAACGGCGGTGAAGGTGAGTTTGAAGTAGGTGCTGAGCTTACTGTTGAGCTATTCAACGAAGTAAACAAAGTAGACGTTACTGGTACTTCAAAAGGTAAAGGTTTCCAAGGTGGTGTTAAGCGCTGGAATTTCAGCACACAAGACGCTACTCACGGTAACTCTCTATCTCACCGTGCTCCTGGTTCAATCGGTCAAAACCAATCACCTGGTAAGGTGTTTAAAGGTAAGAAAATGGCTGGTCAAATGGGTAATGTGCAAACAACTACTCAGAACCTAGAGCTAGTACGTGTTGACGCTGAGCGTAATCTGCTTTTAGTTAAAGGTGCAGTACCTGGCGCTATCGGCGGCGACGTTATCGTTAAACCAGCTGTTAAAGCTTAAGTCCTGGAGATTTAGTGATGGAATTAGCAATTAAAGGCGCTGGTGCGCTTGAAGTTTCCGAAGCTACTTTTGGACGTGAGTTTAACGAAGCATTAGTACACCAAGTAGTTGTTGCTTTCGCAGCAGGTGCTCGTCAGGGTACTAAAGCTCAGAAGACACGTTCTGAAGTTGCTGGTGGTGGTAAAAAACCATTCCGCCAAAAAGGTACTGGCCGTGCACGTGCTGGTACAATCCGCAGCCCAATCTGGCGCAGCGGTGGTGTGAGCTTTGCAGCTAAGCCGCAAGATCACAGCCAAAAAGTTAACCGTAAGATGTATCGCGGTGCGATCAAGAGCATTCTTTCTGAGCTTGTTCGTCAAGATCGTCTAGTAGTTGTTGAAGAATTTGGTCTAGAAGCACCAAAGACTAAAGAACTAGTAGCTAAGCTGAAAGAGCTTGAGCTTAAAGACGTATTAATCGTGACTGAAGAAGTAGATGAGAATCTATTCCTTTCTGCACGTAACCTGTACAAGGTTGACACGCGTGATGTAGCTGGCATCGACCCAGTAAGCCTAATCGCTTTCGATAAGGTACTGATTACTGCTGCTGCTGTTAAGCAACTTGAGGAGGCGCTAGCATGATCCGTGAAGAACGTCTTTTAAAAGTAATCCTTGCTCCACACATCTCTGAGAAAAGCACCATCTCTGCTGAAGAGAACAACACGATTGTTTTCAAAGTAGTTAAAGATGCAAACAAAGCAGAAATCAAAGCTGCTGTTGAGAAGCTTTTCGAAGTAGAAGTAACTGGTGTTCGCACGCTAAATGTTAAGGGTAAAACTAAGCGTACAGGCATGCGTTTCGGCCGTCGTTCAGACTGGAAGAAAGCCTACGTTACTCTTAAAGAAGGCAGCGAGCTAGACTTTGTCGGCGGCGCCGAGTAATAAGGGGAGTTAGAATTATGGCACTTCAAAAGTGTAAACCAACTTCTGCGGGTCGTCGTCACGTCGTTAAAGTGGTTAACCCTGATCTGCACAAGGGTAAGCCTTACGCTCCGCTATTAGAGAAGAACTCTAAATCAGGTGGTCGTAACAACAACGGTCGTATCACGGTTCGTCACATCGGTGGTGGTCACAAGCAACACTACCGTTTAATCGACTTTAAACGCACCAAAGATGGCATCCCAGCTAAAGTTGAGCGTCTAGAGTACGATCCTAACCGTAGCGCAAACATCGCTCTTGTATTATATGCAGACGGTGAGCGTCGTTACATCATCGCACCTAAGGGTGTTAAAGCAGGTGATGCAATCCAGTCTGGTGTTGATGCACCAATCAAAGCTGGTAACGCAATGCCTATGCGTAACATCCCAGTAGGTACAACGGTACACAATGTTGAGCTTAAGCCTGGTAAAGGTGCTCAGATTGCCCGTTCTGCTGGTGCATATGTACAGATCCTAGCGCGTGAAGGCCAGTACGTGACTCTACGTCTACGTTCAGGCGAAATGCGTAAAGTTGAAGCGGATTGTCGCGCAACTATCGGTGAAGTAGGTAACGCTGAACACATGCTACGTTCACTAGGTAAAGCTGGTGCAACTCGCTGGCGTGGTGTTCGTCCTACAGTTCGTGGTGTTGCCATGAACCCGGTAGACCACCCACACGGTGGTGGTGAAGGTCGTACATCTGGTGGTCGTCACCCTGTGTCTCCATGGGGTAAGCCGACTAAAGGTGCTAAGACACGTAAGAACAAGCGTACTGATAAATTTATCGTACGTCGTCGTACTAAGTAATAGTTGAGGAATTGCCATGCCACGTTCTCTCAAGAAGGGTCCATTCATTGACCTACACTTGCTGAAGAAGGTAGAGAAGGCGTTGGAAAGCGGTGACAAGAAGCCTATCAAGACTTGGAGCCGTCGTTCAATGATCATCCCTAACATGATCGGATTGACCATCGCTGTCCATAATGGTCGTCAGCACGTACCTGTATTCGTTACAGACGAAATGATCGGTCACAAACTAGGTGAATTTGCACCTACACGTACTTACCGCGGTCACGCTGCGGATAAGAAAGCTAAAAAGCGTTAATCGGAGGGTATGATGGAAGCATTAGCTAAACACAAATTCGCCTCTGGTTCGGCGCAAAAAGCACGTCTAGTTGCAGATCAGATCCGCGGACTTCCGGTTGATCGCGCGCTAGAAATCCTAGCGTACAGCCCAAAGAAAGCGGCTGTATTAGTTAAGAAAGTACTTGAGTCTGCTATCGCTAACGCGGAGCACAACGAAGGTGCTGACATTGATGAGCTTAAAGTGGCTAAAGTATTTGTAGACGAAGGTCCTACAATGAAACGTATTATGCCACGTGCTAAAGGACGCGCAGACCGCATCCTTAAGCGTTCAAGCCACATCACTGTTGTGGTTTCAGATAGCTAGGAGATATAAGTAATGGGACAAAAAGTTCATCCTACTGGTATTCGCCTAGGTATCTCTAAACCTTGGGTTTCTACCTGGTACGCGAATTCAAAAGATTTCTCTGAGCAGCTTTTTGGTGATCACAAAGTGCGTCAATACCTTACTAAGGAATTGAAAAACGCTTCTGTGTCTAAAATCGTTATTGAGCGTCCAGCTAAATCTATCCGTGTAACAATTCACACAGCTCGTCCTGGTGTTGTTATCGGTAAAAAAGGTGAAGATGTTGAAAAGCTTCGCCACGCTGTAACTAAGCTTGCTGGTGTACCTGCGCAAATCAACATCGCAGAAGTACGTAAGCCAGAGCTTGATGCACAACTAGTTGCTGACGGTATCTCTTCACAGCTAGAGCGTCGTGTAATGTTCCGTCGTGCTATGAAGCGCGCGGTACAGAACGCAATGCGTCTGGGTGCAAAGGGTATCAAAGTTGAAGTTAGCGGCCGTCTAGGCGGTGCTGAAATCGCACGTTCTGAGTGGTATCGTGAAGGTCGTGTACCTCTACACACTCTACGTGCTGACATCGACTACGCAACTTCTGAAGCTTTGACCACTTACGGTATCATCGGTGTTAAAGTTTGGATCTTCAAAGGCGAAGTTATCGGTGGTCTTCCACTGAAACAAGAAGCTGAGAAGCCAGCCAAGCGCGCTCCGAAGAAAGCTAAAAAAAGTGCTAAGTAAGAGGTAGCGACTAATGTTACAGCCAAAACGTACAAAATTCCGTAAAGTGCACAAAGGCCGCAACCGTGGTCTTGCAACTAGCGGTAATAAAGTTAGCTTCGGTTCTTTCGGCTTGAAAGCGACTGGCCGTGGCCGTATGACTGCTCGTCAAATCGAAGCAGCTCGTCGTGCTATGACACGTCACATCAAGCGTCAAGGTAAAATCTGGATCCGTGTGTTCCCAGACAAGCCAATTACAGAAAAGCCGCTTGAAGTTCGTATGGGTAAAGGTAAAGGTTCTGTTGAATACTGGGTTGCTGAAATTCAGCCTGGTAAAGTACTTTACGAGATGGAAGGTGTTTCAGAAGAGCTTGCTCGCGAAGCATTCAACCTAGCTGCTCGTAAATTACCTTTCAAAACCACTTTTGTAACTCGGACGGTAATGTAAATGAAAGCTAGCGAACTTAAAGACAAAAGCGTAGAAGAGCTAAATGCTGAACTTCTAGAGCTTCTGCGTGAGCAGTTCAACCTGCGCATGCAAGCGAGCACTGGTCAGCTGGCTCAAACTCACGAGCTGAAAAAAGTACGTCGCAATATTGCGCGTGTTAAAACGGTTATCAACCAGAAGGCAGGTGCATAATGAGCGATAAGATCCGTACTCTTCAAGGTCGTGTAGTTAGCGACAAAATGGACAAGTCAATCGTTGTTGCTATCGAGCGTCAGGTTAAGCACCCGATCTACGGTAAATTCATCAAGCGTACAACTAAGTTGCACGCACACGATGAGAGCAACACTGCGCAAGCAGGTGATACTGTGACTATCCGTGAATGTGCGCCGATCTCTAAGAAAAAATCTTGGACTTTGGTAGACGTTCTGGTTCGTCCTAAGAAAGCTTAATTTTAGTTTTTAACTAAATTAAACTTTTGAAAAGCCCCGGCCTTTTGGTCGGGGCTTTTGCGTTTGGGGCGGTCAGGTTATTTTGGGGGTCGTCTGAATAGAATGACTATCCGTGAATTTGCGCCATTCCTGGGGGTATTCTTACAGAGGTACTGCAGCGATGCGTGTTACGTTGCTAAATCAAGGTATTGAGGTTGGTCGTTTTTTGAACTATGCTCGGTGGTGCAATTCACTTTGTTATTAAGGAAAATCCAATGAAATTGAAACTCAACAAAAAGCCGATGAAGGCGTTATCGCCAAGCACAACCACAATGCCTGTTGATATGACCCCAAAAGTTGCGGGTGGCTCACTGCTCGCTTGTTTACCAGTTGGCACGCGCGGTTGTCGAACCAATAACTCCTGTGATCACTTCTGTTTTATTTCCGATCCTGAGGTTCATGGTTGTTAATTGAAGCACCACTAAACGGGCTGTACGTATAAGGTGCTTCCCTTTTTGTAAGTCCTTAAATCACCCGTGAAAAGCGGGTGTTTTTGATCTGTTGTTGCAGATAGGCATCAAAGCACATGCAGATGATGCGGATAAACAGATTACCTTTAGCCGTTACTTCAATACGTTGCTTGGTGAGGTCCACCAGACCATCTTCAGCCAGGGGCTTGAGTGCCGTTAGCGCATCGGCAAAGTAGTCGTCAAAGTCGAGGCCATGCTCTGCGGCAAAGGTAGTTTTGTCGAGCTCGAAGTGGCAAATAAGCTGCTTGATCGCGGCAGCGCGAATTTCATCATCACGGGTGAGCTTAACGCCTTTATTAATAGCGCTACGGCGCTCAGTGACGGCCTGGTAGTAGGGCTTCAGGTCTTTTTCATTTTGTAAAATGGCATTACCGATCTGTGAAATAGACGACACGCCGAGGCCGAGCAAGTCGCAGTTACCATGGGTGGTATAGCCCTGGAAGTTTCGGTGCAGATGATTATGTCGCTGTGCCACAGCCAGCTCGTCATCGGTTTTGGCAAAATGGTCCATACCGATAAACTGGTAACCGGCATCGCTCATCTGTGTCAGTGTTTGCTTAAAGATCGCGAGCTTTTCTTTGGCGTTGGGCATATCGGCCTCTTTCAGCTTGCGCTGGGCGGCGAATCTGTCCGGCAGATGGGCATAGTTAAACACCGAAACCCGATCAGGGCCCAACTCAATGAGCTGCGCTATGGTATCGCGATAGGACTCAACGCTCTGATGAGGCAGGCCGTAAATCATGTCCATATTAATGGATTTAAAGCCCAGCTCGCGGGCTTGTTTTAAGAGCGACAGCACTTCTGCAATCTGTTGCGGGCGATTTACTGCTGCCTGTACCTGATCATTAAAATCCTGCACCCCGAATGACACCCGATTAAAGCCGAGCGTTTTCAGTGCTGGCAGCATGTCTTCGGCCAGTGATCTGGGGTCGATTTCAATGCCGCGCTGGGCAGTTGGTGTGAAGGTGAAGTGCTGCTCCAGCATGGTGACCAGGCGTGTCATTTGCGCTGTGGTCAGAAAGGTGGGGGTGCCGCCTCCGAGGTGCAATTGCTCAACCTGATAATCTTTAAACAGCGGTGCCTGAGCGGCTATCTCCAATTCCAGGTGGTCGAGGTATACGTCGGCCTTGGACTGATGTCGGGTAATAATCTTATTACAGCCACAGTAATAGCAAAGCTGGTGACAGAATGGGATATGAATATACAACGACAGTGAACGGGTGTCGGAGTGTGCGATGGCATCAACCAGATCGGCCTGAGTATAACCTGATTCAAGTGACAGGGCTGTTGGATAAGAGGTATATCTGGGGCCTGAGATATTGTATTTGTTGATGAGGGAGTCATCCCACTGAGGTAATTTAATCACGATCGCACTCTCTTTGCTATTGAGAAGGCTAGTGTAAGCAAAGTTGTGCTTTGAGGCGTTGATCTAAAGCAAAAGGAAGGGCAGGTGATGACGCTCACAGCCCCATCTTGTCGGGTCCTACAGCCTAAATTGGTCCACCAGGGTGTTCAGTTCACGGGCAATGTGGCTCAATGCTTTGGCGTCCTGGGACACTTGCTGTGCCCCTTGCGCTGTTTCCGCGGCACTCTCACTGACATGGGTGACACTTTCAGATATTTGCATTGAGACCGTATTCTGCTCTTCTGATGCGCTGGCAATTTGTAAATTCATTTCGCGAATGGTGCTGACTGAGCCGCAAATTGCTTGTAACGTTGCACCGGCGTGTTCGGTTTGCTCCGCGGAGTTTTCCGCATGGTCAACATTGCGCTGCATATGCTCCACTGAGCGTTTGGCCTCGTTTTGTAAGCGCGAGATCATCGCCTGGATCTCTTCGGTACTTTGCTGCGTACGGCTGGCCAGGCTGCGTACTTCATCAGCCACCACGGCAAAGCCCCGGCCTTGCTCGCCAGCCCGCGCGGCTTCGATCGCCGCGTTGAGTGCCAGCAGATTGGTTTGGTCTGCAATACTGCGGATCACATCCAAAATGGAGCCGACCGACTCCGTCTCATTTTCTAACTGGGTAATGGCCTCACTGACTTGTTGAATACTGCCCACCAGTTCACTCATGGCTTCACGAGACGTTTGCACCACCTGGATCCCGGTCTGGGATTGCTGATCAGCTTCGGTAGCCGCGTCGGCAGCCAGTTGCGCGCTCTGCGTGATCTCATGTACGGTCGCACTCATTTGTTGCATCGCTGTGGCACTTTGGGTCAGTTGATCTTGCTGTTGATCGGTCTCACTTTTGGTTTTCTCAGTGATTGAAATCATTGCACCGGTCGTGTCATTTAATGTGGTGGTAGCAGATTTGATTTTACTCACTATGTCCCTCAGTGTGGTTGTCATTTCGGACATCGCCCGATATATGCCTGTGGTATTCGTGGTCGCAAATTGGTAACTGAGATCGCCTTTGGCGATGGCTTTGGCCAGTGCTTCGATTTCTCTTGGCTCACCGCCAATGGGCTCGCGCAGTAAATTGCTGACATACCAGCTCAGGAACGCGCCCGCGAACACCACCAACACCGATACTGTGGTTACCAGCATCACCGCCTGCTCACTGGTGCTTTGCGCTTGAGGGCCAAGCTCGTCCTGGCGGTTTTTAATATCCAGCTTAATATCTTCCAGTGTGTTAGCCACCTGAGGGCCAATAACATTGAGTTTTTGCGAGATGAGCTGGTTACGCTGCAATATGGTCTGGTTCACAGCTTTGACGGCGGTAATGTAATCGAGTTTGTGCTGTAAGAATTCAACAAGCATGCCCTGAACCGGTTGCCATGCAAATGCCCCGGCCTGTTCGTCCAGCAGGGCTGCCAGTTGGCTAAACTCTTCAATGGCGCGTTGGTAATCCTTGTCCGTGTTTGTCACCAGGAATTTGACCACGTATAAACGGCCGAGCAACAACGTTTCCTGCAACCGGGCCGCTGCGAACAAAGCTTCATTATTGTTTTGTTGATGTGCATTGTTGATCACATCGCTGAGTATGGTGCGCATTTGTACGCCTTTGACATCCAGCTGGTTGGTTACTATGTCATTGCGTTGAGCGTATAACTGCACAATTTGCTCGAATGCCCGCCGATATTCTTCAATGTCGCTCGCACTATTATTGAGTTGGCTCTGGTAACTGGTATCCGAGATACTTGCCTGGGCCTGATCCATGAGTTCCTTGAGCAAATCAAAACGCTCGTTAAATTCATTAATGTTGGTTGTGCTCTGCTCTTTCAGGTATTTGAGTGCGTTGAGGCGCACCATCAGTAAATTCGCCTGCAGACGGCCGCTTAAATTGGCATTGCGTGCCAATGTACGATATTCGACGAAGTTGTTATAACCGGTATTCAGCCCAAGGTAGGCAGAGATAGAAATCACCGTCATCAGAGCGATGAGGGCGCCAAATGAGTACGCAAGCATCTGCGCCAGTTTGAGGTTTTTAAACATAATTAAGCACTGATCCGCAAAGAGTCACCTTATAAGTGATCGTCTGCAACTGTGCATTAGTCAAGTTTTGGCAAGACAGAAAAAGTGGGGAATGTGTTTTCAGGCGGCCCGGGAGCCCGGGCCACTTAGACGTTACAGTTTAAATTGATTTACGGTGTTATTAAGTGCTTTTGCCAGACTATTCAGATCACGGGCTTCATCGGCCAGCAAGTGCGCATGGTTCGCTGTGCTATTGACCAGGTCGTTAATGGCATTGAGGCTATTATTGATATCCTCAGCGACGACCGTTTGTTCTTCCGTTGAGGTCGCAATCTGGTGACTTTGATCTTGTACCGTACTGACCGACTCCGTGATATTACGCAGTGCATCCAGCACTTCCTGCGTTTGTCCCACTGACCCTTCTGCACGCTCCTGACCCTGCTGCATCATCACAGAAGCTTGCTGAGCGATCTGTTGCAGGCGAGAGATCATATTACGGATATCATCTGTCGACTCCTGGGTACGACTGGCCAGGCTGCGTACTTCATCGGCTACCACGGCAAAGCCACGGCCTTGCTCACCCGCGCGGGCAGCTTCAATGGCGGCGTTGAGTGCCAGCAGGTTGGTTTGCTCTGCGATGCCATTGATCACGTCAATCACGGCCCCAATGTTGCTGGTTTCCTGTTCCAGACCGGCAACCACTTTGGCCGCCTCTCCAATGTGACCAGCAAGCTGAGTCATGACTTCCTGTGCCTGACCCGAGCGCGCTGCACCGTCATTGGTCATGCTCTGAACCAGATCAGCTGCCCGATTTGTTTCATGGGCATTGCGGGAAATCTCAGTGACTGTGGCCGCCATCTCTGTGACTGCTGCGCTCACACTGTCAACTTGCTCTTTCTCCTGCTGGATCTCATTGTTGGTGTTAGTTGAGACATCCTGCAATTGGGCTGCAGCACCACTGAGTTGCTGCGCTTGTGCAGCGGTATCGAGCATCATACTGCGCAGCTTGTCGATAAAGGTGTTCATGTGATGAGCCAGCTGACCGACTTCATCCTGACTGTTGATATCGATACGACGAGTCAGGTCGCCTTCACCTGAGGCAATATCTCGCATGGTATTGGTTAGCGTAGTGATGGGAGCTGCAATCATTTGTGTGGCCCATAGAATCATGGCAACAATAATGGCTAGAATAATGATCACAGCGGTCACTGTGCTCATAACGGCATCATTGACAGGTTCTTCAATCAGGCTGACGGGGATTAGCAAACCCAGATGCCAATCCAGGATTGGTTTGTCGAGTTTGACGTTGTTGAATACCACATAGTAGTCAACGCCTTTGAGGGTAACCATCGCGGCACCCGCGCCTTCTGAACGCATTGCGCGATTGAGCTCAGCAAACCCTTCGGTATCTGCAAATTGTCTTTCCAGCGCTTCCAGGCCTTCTTTGCCGTTCGCGCCCTCATCAGTAATAGAGAGTTTATGCCCGGTTCGTTTGGACAGATGGACCACTTTATAATCGTGGTCGAGTAAGAAGCCATAACCCTGACCATCAAACTGGATCTGCTCAACCAGTTCACTGATCTTGTTAATTTGCAGGTCAACGCCGCCTACCGCAACCAGTTCGCGCTGGGCATTGTAGACAGGTTGCTGAACAACGGCAGAGACGGCACCCGTGTTGATATCTACAGATACCGCACCGACATACAGACCTCCATGACTCAGCGCATCCTGCCACCATGGGCGCTTGTACGAGTAGTAAGGGCGACCATCAGAGTAGTTTGAGGTACGCTCATTTTCTTTGAAGTATTCACCTGTGCGTGCCGATGCCATAAAAGCGGAAAGAATATTCTCATCGCTGGCTGAGATGCGGATAAAGTCCTGATTGACTTCCTGATAGCCAAGGTCGGCGCTGAGCGGCTTTTCTCGCTGGGTGTAGTCGTCAAACCAATTCACGTTATGCGGATTGGTGACGAAGGTTTCTACAATGGCACCATAACGCGTAAAGAAGGATTCCATGGAGAGCTTTTCGGCATATAAATGACTTTCTGCTTCTCTCTCTATGCCTTCTCGGGAAAGTTGGGCAATGTGGTTAACGAAATACCCTGATGCAGCAACCAATAAAATAGAAATGGTACCGCCAATCAAAAAGAGGATTTTTTTTCTAAGGGATAAATTTTCAAGCATGCGTTTTTCTTTTTCTTGGGACCAGGCAAGCCTCAATCAAACCATATCTCATGCAAGAAGGCTACAAATTAAGGCGGTTGATTGATAACACTTGGCGAATAATCTTTACATCCCTAATCGGCAATAGGGACAGATACTTTAACTTTTAGCAATAAATCAGTCGTTTTTATTACTTTCTATGTCATCGCAGATTTTTGCCAGCGCACCGTGCTCTGTTGCATGATGTGTAGAGCTGATCACATCACATTACAGGACAATGATATGCACGATAAACTCGTTGTTGCCGGCGCGGGCTGGTTGGGAATGCCTACAGCTGAGGCTGCGGCGGAGAAGGGGTGGCAGGTACAGGCAACCCGACGGCAGCCACACAGCAATGCGCTGACGCGTCAACTCGCTCATGATGGGACAAGACTGGTGCATGACGTATCGTTACAGCACGCTTTTTGGCTCTGTGCGATGCCGCCGGGTGCGCGTCGTGAAGACAGTAACTATCTGGTGACGCTAGAAGCGACGCTGGCGTTAGCAACAGAGCTGCAAATGCAGGGCTTTTTATTGTGCTCAAGCACTGGGGTTTATGCGCAAGCTGATGGGGTTTATAGCGAGCAGGGAACATTGACTGCAATCGATTCGCAGCGTCAACGCGTTTTACAACAGGCAGAGCAGCTAGTGCTGTCCCATGGCGGCAAGGTGCTCAGACTGGCAGGCTTAGTAGGGCCTGAACGGGAACCAGGACAATTTATCGCTGGCAAGACCTTACGCAGTAGCAGCCAGGAGCGGGTTAATATGGTACACCGGGATGATGTGGTTGCGGCCATTATGTCAGTCCTGACTCACTGGCCGCAGGCGAGGTCCGTTTACAACGTGTGTTCTCCTGCACATCCGCTTAAGCAGGATTATTATCAGGCGCATTGTACGCAAGCAGGCACACAGGCCCCGAGCTTTGCCAGTGATGACAGCAAAGCACGTATCATTGACGGCGCGGCTATCTGTGAACTGGGGTTTAGTTATCAGCACGCCATCTGAGTGGGTTCACTTTTTAAAGGTCAGGTGACCGCCCAGGCGATATTTACTGCCCGGTGAGATTAACCGGGCAAAGCTGACAATGCCTCCTTCAGACCAGGTTCTGCGGATCAGTTGTAAGCAGGGCTCTTCATGAAACATATTTAGCCACTGGCAAATATCTGGGCCGGGCATGATGGCCTCAACGGTATGGCGTGCCTCTGTCAGGGGCGCAATCTGGACCAGGTACTCATGGGGGGTGATTTGTGTGAAGTCCTGTTGCAGGTAGTCAGGTGCCAATTGGGGGTTAACGAAGCGCTCTTCGACTTGCAGAGGTTGTTCGTTGTCATGATGTACCAGCACACTGCGATACACCTGAGTATCCATTTCAACACCCAGTGCAATGGCGATTGGGGCAATAGCCGCCATGGATTCCAGGGACAGGACCACACAGGTGTAGTCACCACCGCGCTCTTTGACCTCATCGGCGATATTACGTATTTCCAGCAGAGAAGATTGGGATTTGAATCTGGCAACAAAGGTACCCAGACCCTGACTACGAGTTAGGATCCCTGCGTCGGTGAGTTCACTGAGCGCGCGTCTGGCGGTCATGCGGCTTACCCTGAATTGCGCGGACAAGGCGTTTTCAGACGGAACTTGTTGATCTTCCTGCCAGACACCACTGCGGATCTGCGTGATGATATGTTGTTTTATTTGTGCAAATTTGGGTTGCGTTGTCACAATCTCATGCCATGGTTAGTAAAGTAAACCCAACTGTAGCGTCAGGCTGAGCGAACATAGCTCGCTGATAAACATGGCACACCTCTATTGTATATACAAGTAATCTTGCTACACTCAAACCAGCAAGTTAGAGATGAGGAATTGAGTGGTGATGGAAGTAGATTTAGTGGTTCTGGACGTTAATCTGGCGACAATGGACCCTGATATTGAGCGCCCTTATGGGGCCATTGAGCATGGGGCGATGATGGTCAAAGATGGGGTAATCTGTTGGCTTGGTGCACAGGCTGATCTGCCGGAGTTTGATCCGGTGACGACACCGACTATCTCAGCAAAAGGGGCCTGGATGACGCCGGGTCTGATTGATTGTCATACTCACATTCTGTTCGCCGGTTCACGCGCTCAGGAATTTGAACAACGCCTTAATGGTGTGTCTTATCAGCAAATCGCGCAACAGGGCGGCGGCATTGCGACGACGATGAAGGCAACCCGTGCGGCGGATCATGAACACTTGTTTGTGGCTGGTAAAACGCGACTGAATGCCTTGCTCAGTGAGGGTGTCACCACAGTAGAAAGCAAATCGGGCTATGGTCTGGATTGTGAAAGCGAAATTAAGCTGCTAGAAGTCAACCGCATGCTGGATGAACATCACCCTATCAGTGTACAAAGTACGTTCCTGGGTGCCCATGCGCTTCCACCGGAATATCGGGATGACGCCGATGGTTATATCGATCTGGTGTGCGAGCAAATGTTACCTCAGGTAGCCGAACACTCCCTGGCCGATGCGGTCGACGCATTTTGTGAAAATGTCGGTTTTAGCAATGCGCAAACGCGCCGTGTGTTCGCCAAAGCCACAGAGCTAGGTTTAAAAGTAAAATGTCATGCTGAGCAGTTGTCTAATCAGCACGGCAGTGAGCTGGTGGCTGAGTTTAATGGTTTGTCCGCCGATCACATTGAGTACCTGGATGAAACCGGTGTTAAAGCGATGGCCGAAGCGGGCACTGTTGGGGTGGTGCTGCCGGGTGCGTTTTATTTTCTTCGTGAAACTCAATTACCCCCGATTGAGCTCCTGCGTCAGCATAATGTGCCGATTGCACTGGCCAGTGACTTTAATCCAGGAACTGCGCCATTATGCTCATTACGTCTGATGTTGAATATGGCATGCACCTTGTTTCGTATGACACCGGAAGAAGCATTGCTGGGCGTAACACGCCATGGTGCCAAAGCGCTGGGTCTGTCGGATCGGGGGATGCTAAAAGTCGGCATGCGCGCCGATATGGTGCTGTGGCAGGTCGGTCATCCGGCTGAACTCAGTTATCAGTTTGGCGTAAATGACCTGTTAAATACCTGGATTTCGGGTAAACTTGTGCAATAGTAAGAATTTCACAATGGTCCGCCGATGACGAAAAAAGCGCTGCTAAAACATTGTAACAAAAGTATTATCTTACTTCTGGCTGTGTTTCCCTTTGCTGTGATAGCCGCTGCGGGGGGCGTTTCGGCGGTCTCTTTCTGGCAAGGTGCAGGTCAACACTCCCCAATGCTGATGGCTTTTGTAGCCGGTGCGCTGCTCAGTGCCAGCCTTGGTGCGATTATGGTGAGTCAACAGCCATTGCATCGAATTGTATATGCATCCACAACAGCGGTGGCATTGGCGTTCCTTGCTGACACCGCACATCTTTTTTCTTACTTACTGGCGCCGCTGTTGGTATTGCATATCTGGCTTGCCATTCGCTCTGAGCAGTTAAAGTACCAGGTCATTACTTGCTTCAGTGCCTGTGCTGCTGTGTTGGCACTGGCCGGCATATTGTTCTGGCAACTGTCCCCCGGCTTACTGGTGCTGGCGCTGCTACCGATGTTTTTGGCCGAGTTAACGTTATCCAGAGCTTCCCTGGCACCTGCGCCCCCGGCGAGCAGTGATGAAAGCAAAGCGGCGGACATTCTGGAGTTACCGGACAGGGCTGGGTTTCGCAGTGCGTTTTACGATTTTCGTCAGCGTGACCCCAGTGAAGCCATGCTCGTCATGATCCGTCTTGAAGGCTTCCAGCAGGTGAACTTTCATCTTGGCCGGGAGTTTGGCGATCTCTTGCTGGCCCAGTCTGCCAATCGAATTAAACAGCATTTGCAGCATCCGGATGTGATGCCAATTCCGCTTGGCAATGATGTATCCCGGCTGGCTCATCTAGGCGGTTTGCATTTTGTGTTTGTGTGTAGCCTGGTTAATCAGCATCACTTGCATGAGCAGATGATCGGTGAAATTATCGAAAGTACCCTGAAACCCTTTAATGTGGGCAACTGCACCATTGAAGTGAAAGCGCGTGCCAGTTATGTGAACTGTGATGAAGAGCAGGGGTTGTTCGAGAATTTATTAACCTGTGCTTTTTTGGCGCTGGATAGCCAGCCTGACAGTCCGATAGCCCCGTATCAGCAGCAGATGCAGATCAATCGGCTGGAGCAACAGGCCCGTCTGGCAGAGCTTGCACATATTGATTTTCGCCAGGAACTGGAGTTGTATTTTCAGCCTGTGGTACGCAATGAAGATGGTGATATTGAATTTCTGGAGTTGCTGTTGCGCTGGCAGCACCCCAAGCAGGGGATCCTGGCTGCTGGTAAGTTTATCGAAGATATCCGTATTGCGGGCCTGGCATTGCCCGTCGCGCAATACGTGATTGAGCGTGCCGCAGAGATCGCGCTGGCATTGCGTATGGAAGGCATTGCTATGCCACTGAGCCTGAACCTGTTTGGGCCGGAAATGCTGCACGAGGAATTTATCGAGTTTATCGACCACGTGTTGCTGGAGCACCAGCTGAAGCCGGGTGATTTGATCATAGAGTGCCCAGCCAGCTTGTTTACCAGCCTCGAGCCTCAGGGCATTGCCATGGTATCGCGGTTGCGCTCGATGGGGCTGCGTTTGTGTATCGACAGCTTCGGTGAAACCCCGGTCACTTTGTCTAAATTGCCTCAGCTAACCGTAGATTATGTCAAGCTGGGCCGCTCGCTGACCTCAGATCATGGTCATCAGGGCACCTTCAAGAGCGTGGTTCGTGGGATTGTGGAAATGCAGCAGATCCAGGAATGCAAAGTGATTTGTGAGGGGGTGGAGTCACCGGAGCAGCTCCAGTTCGTGAAAAGCCTCAACACGTTCGCGGCGCAGGGATATTATTTTGCCAGACCCCTGAGCAGTGTGGGCATGATCAGCTGGCTGAAACAATGGCGCTGGGAGCACCCGGAAGACACCCCAGAAACTTTTCAGCCAGACTCAAATTAAGTGCCGGTTTATTTAGGCGTGGCCTGCAGGTAGCTACAGACGAGTGAAGCGAGAACCTGGCCGGCATCGCTGATCCCCTGTTTCACACCCTGTGGGTGATGCTCGGGGGCCGCTTCGCACAGATGCAGATAACGCGCGCGTTCCTGACTTGCCGCTAAATGAACGAAGTGCTCGGCATCATTTACGGTAAAACCACAGTTTGTATAGGCGCTCACTGGCATTTGAGATATTGCATCGACATCGACTTCAACACCCAGAGGTGCTTGTCCGTCAAAGCGATTCAGCCCGATCTGGCAGGCCTCAGTCAGAGTCAGTGTACGGCGTACCAGAATATCTTGGTAACTGGCGTAGCTGAATCCCGCATTATCCAGTGCTGAGATAATGGTGTGGTTGTTTTTCTGTTCATGCATACCAACCACGTGATAATCGGACAGATGGCCCTGATCATGAGCATAGCTGAAGCCGTTACCAGAATGACGGCCTTCCAGCGCGCGAAAATCGGCATGTGGGTCGAAGTTAATGGCATGACAAGCCTGCTGAGTGCTTTGCGACAACGCTTGCAGCAGGCCGTAGCAGTTATTGTGGCCACCACCAATTACAATGGGCGCCAGACCGGCATCAAAGATGGCTTTCATAACATTGCTGACGCGTTCATCAAGTTGGCCGTTGAGCTCGCGCAACTGAGCCAGTTGCTGCGGGTCACGGTTATCCAGATCGGCACCTTGCTGTTGCAAATCATCACATCGGACTTCGCCTAACAGCAAGACATCATCCGGGGTTAAAAAGCGATTACAAGGCAGGTTTAAGAAGCGCTGTAAAAAAGCTTGCCAGCCCAGGTGGGCGCCACCCCGGCCACAATTAGCCCGAGGTCCCAGGTCCTCGTTAATGGCAACCAACACATACTTAATGCCAAACTGCGCAGCATCGCGCAGCGCCTGGGTTAAGTCATTTTTGGGTTGCAGGAAAGCCAGGGTTTGCCAGAAGCGTTGTTCATTCTCACGGCTGTGGCAATATGCGGTAATGTCCGCTTCGGTGTAAATATGAAGCCAGTGGTTACTCATAATTCAGGTCGATCTATGGGGTTGTGCCGGGCAAAGTCGGGCTTTACCCGGGGAGATTAGAATGCGCTAGCGGTGTTATTCGCTCTGTTCGTCGTCGACTTCTAACTGCAGTTCTTCAGCAGAAATAATGATGCCGGTGGCATCCGCATACAGGTAGTCATCGTCATAGAAAGATACGCCGGCAAAATTGACCGGGATACCTTGCTCACCGCTGCCTTGGCTGTCGGCAGCAACGGGTATTGAAGCGATTGCCTGGATACCGAGATCACACTCTTCCAGTTCCTCAACATGGCGCACAGCACCATAGACCACAATACCCTGCCAGTTATTTTCCATTGCCAGTTCTGCAAGCTCAATATCGATGAGTGCCCGGCGTGTGGAACCTCCGCCATCGACCAATAAGATTTGGCCTGTACCATCTTGCTGTAAAACCTGGTTGATCAGTTCATTATTCTCAAAGCACTTGAGTGTTTTGATACGGCCACTGAAGGCGCTTTGACCGCCAAAGTTAATAAACATCGGCTCTAATACATCAACCGCATCGGCAAAATGGTCACATAAGTCGGAAGTGCTGTAATCCATACGGGCGTCCTCGAAAATAACTGAATTCACAATCCAGTATACTCCCATTATGTAGGGGCGCAATGCTTTGAATCAACATACATAATTGTGTCACAAAAATGTCGTGGCAGTGTTATTTAGCTCTTCTATGCTGAATTTGTGAACAAATGTAAGCATGAGCTATGAAAGCACAGATCATCAAACTCGATACGGCGCTTTATTTCGCCCTTTATAAACCCGAGTGTAAGCCCTGGTTCAAAATGGTGATGTTGGCCCTGTCAAAAAGCGGAAACGGTGGACTTTACGTGATTTTGGGAGTCCTGAGTGCACTGTTTATGGGCTCGGTTGGGCAGCAATTTGCCTTGTGTGCCGTGGTCGCTTTTGCCATTGAGCGGCCGCTTTATCTCTATCTGAAAAACCGCATTGCGCGGATCCGTCCCTGTGATTGCCTGGCCGTGAAAGCCATGCTTACGCCAAGTGATAAATTTAGCATGCCTTCTGGTCACAGTGCCGGTGCCTGGCTGTATGCCACGTGTCTGATGGAGCATTTTCCGGCACTGGCGCTGCCGCTGATGATGTGGGCATCGGGTGTCTCATTGTCGAGGATTGTTGTCGGGGTGCATTATCCGATTGATGTCATTCTGGGGGCGGTGATAGGTAGCGGATGTGCTGTGTTGGCGATAGGAGCTGTAGGGGAATTATGAAGATTTTATATGGCGTACAAGGGACTGGTAATGGTCATATTACCCGCGCCCGGGTGATGGCAGAGTGTTTTACGCGTTTAGGCGTTGATGTTGACTATGTGTTTTCTGGTCGTCCGGACGAGCGCTATTTTGATATGTCGGTGTTTGGAGATTACCAAACTCGTCGCGGGATCAGCTTTGCGACTCGTCATGGTCGATTGCATTACCAGGGGACGCTTCAGCAATTGCGTGTCGGGCGCTTTGTTAAGGATGTGCAGCGCTTTGATATGCGTGGCTACGACATGGTCTTTAACGATTTTGAACCGGTGACGGCCTGGGCTGCACGTCGTGCTAAGGTGCCAGTGGTTGCAATGAGCCATCAAAGTGCTTTTTTATCACCTAAAGTGCCCATCTTTGGTGGCAACTTTATGCTGCGTTCATTAATTCGTTGGTTTGCACCGGCAGACATTCACCTGGGTGTACACTGGCAACCTTTTGCTGAAAATATCGTACCGCCTTTTATTCCCTACCAGTTGGGAGATTTTGGCAATCAGTCTATCGCGAACAAAGTTTTGGTTTACCTGCCTTTTGAAGACTTATCGCATATTGTTGAGTTACTCAAAGACTTCCCTGACCGGGAGTTTTACTGTTATCACCCGGATGCACATAACACCTCACTGAATCATATTCATTTGCGTGAACCATCACGAGATGGGTTTATCGCTGATTTAGCCAATGCGTCCGGTGTGGTGGCCAATGCCGGGTTTGAATTGTCCAGTGAAGCCCTGAAGTTTGGTAAAAAGTTGTTGTTAAAGCCCTTGCAGGGGCAATTTGAACAGCAAAGTAATGCCATGACCTTACAGTCTCTGGGACTGGCTCAGGTAATGAACTACCTGAATTCAGAAGCGCTGGACGAATGGCTGGAATCACCTGGCGGACAGCAAATTAATTTCCCCAGTGATGCGACACCATTAGCCCTGTGGCTGACAAAGGGACAATGGCATAATGTCAATGAGTTACATGATACGCTCTGGCAAACGGTGCTCAATAAAGCACCAAAGGCCGCTTAATTAATGTGCATTTAGTAATAAAGTCGTGCAAAAATAGCAAATAGTGCGCGGCGTTGCTGACGGAATAATCTATACTCTATTGCAGGTCTTGTAATAATTGGGTAACCGTATGGCATTTCTGGAAAATCTGACCATCAAGCGGCGCTTGCAGTTAAATGCGCTGGTGGTGGGTGTGGCTTTAGTCGTTATGCTGGCAGTGATTATGATCGAAGCCAGTACGATGCGTAAACTGAATGAAACCATTCAGTATGCTGAAGAGCTTGATATTCATGAGCTTTCAATGCGCAAACATGAAAAGAACTTTTTGTTCTATAAAGATACTGAGGCACTAGATTTATATGCCAAGGACTACAGCGAACTGCAACGTAAAGCTGGGCTACTGGACGAGATATTTGCTGAGTTCGGTATCGATGACAGTAATTTACGTGAGTTCGAACGTCTTGCGCAAACCTATGTTGATGATTTTAATCACGTTGTTGAGTTACAACAAACCATAGGGCTGCATCCTAAGGATGGTCTCTATGGCGCGCTTCGTAGCGCGGTTCATGAAGTAGAGACAATGCTCAAACAGCAATCACGTGATGACCTGCTGGTCACCATGTTAATGCTCAGACGCGCAGAAAAAGATTTTATGTTGCGACTGGACTTGAAATACCTCAAGAAGTTTGACGATCAAATCAGCAAATTTGAGGGGCAGGTCAAAGCGGCTGGCTTTGATGCGCAGTATGAGCGTCAGATCCAGACCCTGATAAAGCAATATCAAACCCGCTTTAGAAATTTAGTCGATGCACAGACCAAGCTTGGCCTGGACCTTCAAAGTGGTGCTCTGGGCAGCATGAAGAAAAGTGTTGAGCAGAGTGACGCTGTTGTCGCGCGGATCGTCGAGCAGGCAAAAGAAGCCGTGACAGAAAATACGCAAATGGCGCAGATGGCTGCCCTGATCATTTTTGTTGTGGCCTCTGTGGTGGTGATGTTGCTGGTGCTGTCGACCAGCCAGTCAATTATTCGTCCGGTTGAACGGGTTTACCAGACCATAGAGCGGATCCGTCGTGAGAATAATTTACGTATCCCTATCGAACAGACGGGTAACGATGAAATTACCCTGATGACCAAAGACTTCAATAGTCTGATTGGCGACTTTAAAGAGTTGATTGGCGACGTAAACAGTGCGCTTGCGATCATCAATGATGCAACCCACCACTTATCGGATACCACAGCACAGACCAGTGCAGGCATGACTGAGCAGCTGCACGAGGCCGATATGGTGGCAACGGCGGCCACTGAGATGCAGGCCACGATCCAGGATATTTCACATAATACCGAAGCAGCGGCAGACAAAGCCGAGTCAACCAACAAGAATGCACAGCTAGGTCGCTCTGAGGTGACTGCAACGATTGAGCATATTATGCAGCTGTCTGAATCGCTCGGTGGTGCATCCGACGTAGTGGGCCAGCTAGAACGCGATGGCGAAACGATAGGTTCAGTGCTGGATGTGATCCGCGGTATCGCCGAGCAAACCAACCTGCTGGCACTGAATGCGGCGATTGAGGCGGCCCGTGCCGGTGAGCAAGGTCGTGGTTTTGCTGTGGTCGCGGATGAAGTGCGCTCGCTGGCGCAGCGTACTCAGGATTCGACGCAGGAAATCGAAAGCATTATTTCAACCTTGCAACAGCGTACCCGTGAAGTGGTTAATATCATGGAGCAATGTCGCGAGCAGGGCAATGAAAGTGTGGCACAGGCCGAGCGCGCAGGCGATCTGCTCGGAATGATCACCGAAGATGTGCAAACAATAATGGAAATGAGCACCCATATCGCCACCGCGATAGATGAGCAAAAACAGGTGGCTTCTGAAGTAAACAAAAATGTTGTGAAGATCCGAGACATTGCCCAGGTGGCGTCAGATCATGCCAGCAGTAATGCGCAAAGCAGTGAGGAGCTGTCGGAGCAAGCGCGGAATTTATACGAGTCAGTGGAAAAATACCAGGTGTAGTGCCAGCCCGGTTCACCGGGTTTGTAAAAGAAAAGGCGACCACAGGTCGCCTTTTTTGTGTTTATCACAGCGGATCAGGGCGTAAACTTAATGGGCACATCGTGGCGTGCAGACACACGCTGCTGATAAAGTTGCCACAGTTCATCCTCTTGCTCACTGAGCTTTCGCAGGTACTGCCAGCTGAACAGTCCTGAATTATGACCGTCATCGAACACCAATCTGACTGCATAGTGTCCCACCGGCTCAATTTTGCTGATGGCCACATCTTGTTTATTGAGGACCAGTTGCTGCTGACCGGGGCCATGTCCCTGTACTTCAGCGGAGGGAGAATGGACCCGTAAAAACTCAGCGCTGAGTGTGTGCGTCAGACCATCATCAAAGTACACATCAAGCAGGCTTTGTTGGGTGTGGTAATGCAGTTTGGTAACTTGATACATAGGCATAAAAAAGCCCGATCAGTGACCGGGCGGGATTCCGTTAAAGAATAAAGCGGCTCAGGTCTTCGTCCTGTACCAGCATATCTAAATGCTTGTCGACATAGGCGGCATCTATCGTTAGTGACTCACCGGCTTTGTCGGAAGCATCGAAAGAGATTTCTTCCATCAGCTTTTCCATCACAGTGTGCAGACGACGGGCACCAATGTTTTCCGTTTTCTCATTCACCTGCCAGGCAGCCTGGGCAATGCGCTCAATGGCATCATCACTGAATGCGATGCTGACACTTTCTGTGTCCATCAGGGCTTGTTGTTGCTCTGTAAGTGACGCATGTGGCTCTGTCAGAATGCGTTTGAAGTCTTTTGCTGTAAGTGCTTCGAGCTCGACA
Source organism: Pseudoalteromonas sp. McH1-42 (assembly GCF_022347845.1). NCBI lineage: Bacteria > Pseudomonadati > Pseudomonadota > Gammaproteobacteria > Alteromonadales > Pseudoalteromonadaceae > Pseudoalteromonas > Pseudoalteromonas sp. McH1-42. The sequence continues at coordinate 62,154 of NZ_JAKRFU010000011.1, forward strand.
CGAATTGGTAAACGGCCTTGCAGCTCAGGGATCAGATCAGAAGGCTTGGCCATCTGGAATGCCCCTGAGGCGATAAACAGAATGTGGTCTGTTTTTACCATGCCATGTTTAGTGCTGACCGTTGAGCCTTCAATGAGTGGCAGCAGGTCGCGCTGAACCCCTTCACGGCTGACATCGGGTCCTGAGGCTTCGCCACGCTTACAGATTTTGTCGATCTCATCAACGAACACGATGCCATTTTGTTCAACGGCAAAAATCGCCTGCTCTTTGAGCTCTTCTGGGTTTACCAGCTTCGCGGCTTCTTCTTCAATCAACAGTTTGAAGGCTTCTTTGATTTTTAGCTTGCGGCTTTTCTTTTTGTCGCCTGACAGATTTTGGAACATGCCCTGCAATTGATTGGTCATTTCTTCCATGCCTGGCGGTGCCATGATCTCAACCTGAGGGGAGGTTTCTGCCACTTCAATGTCGATCTCTTTATCATCCAGCTGGCCTTCACGCAGCTTCTTGCGGAATACCTGACGCGTAGAGCTGTTGTCACTCTGTTGTGTTTCACCCCAGGCATCTTTGGCTGGTGGCAGCAGCGCATCTAAAATGCGTTCTTCAGCGGCTTCTTCGGCACGGTGTTTGTGCTTCTTGGTTTGCAGCTCGCGCGTCATTTTAAAAGATACTTCAACCAAATCGCGGATAATGGTCTCGACTTCTTTACCCACATAACCGACTTCGGTGAACTTAGTCGCTTCAACTTTGATAAATGGCGCGTTCGCCAGCTTCGCCAGGCGACGGGCGATTTCGGTTTTACCCACACCGGTTGGGCCAATCATCAAAATATTTTTGGGAGTGACTTCAGTACGTAGCTCTTCAGGGAGCTGCATGCGACGCCAGCGGTTTCTGAGCGCAATGGCAACGGCTTTCTTTGCTTTGTCCTGACCAATAATATGCTGGTCCAGCTCATGGACGATTTCTCTTGGGGTCATTGCTGTCATGGCAATTCCTATTACAATTCTTCGATGGTTTGGAAATTGTTGGTAAAGACGCAGATATCGCCTGCGATTTTAAGGCTCTTTTCCACAATTTCTCGGGCACTCAGGTCGGTGTTCTCAATCAGCGCGGTGGCAGCTGCCTGAGCAAAGTTACCACCACTACCGATGGCGATTAGATCGTGCTCTGGCTGAACAACGTCACCATTACCTGTGATGATCAATGACGCGGTTTCATCGGCAACGGCCAGCAAGGCTTCGAGCTTGCGCAGTGCTCTGTCGGTTCGCCAATCTTTTGCCATTTCCACGGCTGCACGAGTTAGGTGGCCCTGGTGCATTTCCAGTTTGGTTTCAAAGCGCTCAAACAGGGTGAAGGCGTCGGCAGTGCCACCTGCAAAGCCTGCAAGCACCTTACCGTTGTATAGGCGACGCACTTTTTTAGCATTGCCTTTCATTACCGTATTGCCAAGCGAAACCTGGCCATCTCCACCTATTACGACTTTGTCGCCTCGGCGAACACTCACGATAGTTGTCATAGTATTCCTTAATCAGGAGGCACATGCCTCAAGTATAAAATCAATTAGGGTAGAGATAGGGACGATTTTACGAAGATCAAGTCCACTTCCAGATCCCACAGCTGACGATGTTTATTCGTTCCAGCTTATTCTTATCGCTCTCAGCGCCCCGTTTGGTGTCATAGGGACCCAAACGCACCCGATACCAGACACCGTTGGAGCCTTCTGTGCGACGGATCTCGGCGATCAGGCCAGCGAACGCCATTTTGGCTTTCATTTGTTCGGCCTGCTCATAGGTTCTGAATGAGCCACACTGCATCTGATAGGGGCCCTGGCTCTCTATTTTCTTGACCTCAACTTTAACCTCATGATCTTTAATGTCTTTGATGAAGTCTGGTGGGCGTGGCAGGTCTTTTTCTGCTTTCGGTTGCTCCGTTTTCTTTGCTGGCATTGGGCTGATGGGCTGTGCCTCGGGTTCGCCATGCTGCTTGATGTACCACAGGCCATAACCAAAGGCACCAATCAACACCAGTGTCAGAGCAGCAAAAAATTTCGGGAAAGGTTTGGCAACCTTTCCTTTGGCGGCTTTTTTACCGCCCGGCTTCTTATTTATGTAGTCGTGTTGTGCCATAACGTTTTTTTAATAGGTATCCATAGGGTCAACGTCAATACTCCAGCGCACCCGGTTGGCGAGTTTATGCTGGCCGATATAATCAGCCAGTTGTGCCAGGTATTGATGCAGTACTTTGCGTTGCGCTGCCTGAATATGCAATTGATATCGGTATTTTCCGGCCAGGCGTTCCATCGGCGCGGGGATCGGTCCGAGTAATTGTATACCAGGGTAGGGGGTGGCTGGAACCAGATCCGATAAAAACGCCATGACCAGTTGTGCATTGGTGGCTTCTGCACGGATCAAAGCCAGATGGCTGTATGGGGGCATCTGGGTTTCCTCGCGTTCGCGCAATGCATAGCGGGCAAAATCCTGATAGCCGTTGTTCACCAGATCCTGTAACAAAGGATGTTCCGGGAAGTGGGTTTGCAACAGCACAGTACCGGCTTCGCCACTACGCCCGGCTCGCCCTGCGACCTGGGTTATGAGCTGCGCCATGTGCTCAGTGGCGCGAAAGTCGCACGAATACAAGCCACTGTCTACGTCGAGGATCACCACCAGGTTGACGTCTGCGAAATGATGTCCTTTGGCGAGCATCTGAGTGCCAATGAGCAGTCGCGCGCCCCCTTGGTTAATTTCATCCAGTACGGTTTCCAGGCTACCTTTGCGCCGGGTTGAATCCCGGTCTATCCGGTGCACCGGAAAATCAGCAAATTGCTGGGTTAAAAACTCTTCCAGTTGCTCGGTGCCATATCCCGTTGGCATGATCTGGGTGCTGCCACAGTCAGGGCATTGCACGGGCACAAACGCTTGTTCAGAACAGTGGTGGCAGATCAATCGGCTAAGGGATTTATGATAGGTGGCGCTGGTACTGCAACGATTACAGTTGCTGAGCCAGCCGCACTCATGACAGATAAGTGTCGGGGCAAAGCCACGCCGGTTGAGAAATACCATGACCTGCTGTCCGCGTGCCAGTGTGGCAGCTATGGTATCCAGGCTGGCCTTGGCAAACCCCGATTGCTCAGCCTGACCTTTCATATCGACTAACATAAAGCGGTTATCTTGCTGTGTTTGTGCGCGTTTGGTGAGAGGCAGCAGTTGATAGCGGTTTTGCAGGGCTTTTTGCAGGGTTTCCAGTGCCGGGGTGGCGGTGCCGAGGATTAATGGAAACTGGCCTTGTGCAGCACGGTAGGCCGCGAGGTCACGGGCATGGTAGCGCAACCCGTCTTGTTGTTTGAATGAGCCGTCGTGTTCTTCATCGACGACTATCATGCCCAAGGTCTGAAAGGGCAAAAAGATGGCTGAGCGGGTGCCAATCACCAGAGCTGACTCTCCCAGCTCGGCGCGACGCCAGGTGTGTAAGCGCTCATTATCGGTGAGGTTCGAGTGCCAAAGATCGATGGGTAACCCCTCAAAACGGCGTTTGAAACGGTTAACCGTTTGTGGCGTCAGCCCTATTTCTGGCACCAGTACGAGTGCCTGTTTGCCACTGGCTAAAATGGCTTCGAGGCTTTGCAGATACACTTCGGTTTTACCACTGCCTGTCACACCTTCGAGTAAGAAGGTACGAAACCCGGTCTCACTGTTGATGGCACTGCAGGCGGTAGCCTGCTCTGGGTTGAGTCTGGGTTTACTACCGAGCTGCAACGGCCTGGATTGCCAGTGTGTATCTGTGCGCAGTTCTTCCTGGATCAGTGCTTTTTCTAACAAGGCTTTGATCTGTGCCTGTGAGAAGCCCAGTGTTTTGAGCTCACTGGCGGTGGCATCTCCGGCACTGCGCAGTTGCTCAAGCAATGCTAATTGTTTCTTTGCTCTGAGCTGAGTGGTTTCACGCCCCGCTACTGTCAGCGTCAGTACCGGCACCTGGGTTTTATCAACTTGCTCGCCTTCGCGCAGTGCGCCGGGTAGGGCAGTAAACAAGGTTTCGCCCAGAGGGTGACAATAATACTGGGCACCGAAGCGCAAGAATCCGAGGTGCTCTGGCGACAGCACGGGGGCAGTATCCAGTACAGACTCAATGGCTTTTATTTTCTCGGCGGGCACATCGCTGTGAGACTTTAAGGCCACAACAATGGCAACGCAGGCCCGGTTGGCAAATTTTACTCTGACTCGGCCGCCCACACAGGGCTGCTGTTGTGGCTCGAGGCGGTAATCAAAGGTTCTATGTAAAGGCACTTTTAAAGCGACTTCGGCGAAGCGCATGGAGACTCCGGCATCTGAATATCAAAGTTAAGGACTGGCGCCTGATAGCCCTATCGGGTGCTAACAGAACACGGGCTCAGTATACCGTAACAATGTAAAAATGCATGCCAGTGGTGAGGGAGTTTAGTGTGTATGACATATTTTGCGGTTACATTCCGAGATTGCGCAAAAAATAACAGCTAAATTGCATTTATTGCTTGTGGATCATCCCGATTGACCCTAAAATACGCGTCCACAATTTTTGTATAACTACGTATGGTGCCAGACTTCGGGTTTGGAGAGCGATACGGCCTTAACTAGAGGTGTCCTATGAAAGAAGGTATTCATCCTACGTACGAAACAATTACAGCAACTTGTTCGTGCGGTAACAAATTCGAGACTCGTTCAACACTGTGTAAAGACATTCACCTGGACGTATGTTCTGCATGTCACCCGTTCTACACTGGTAAGCAGAAGATCCTAGACACAGGTGGTCGTGTTGATCGCTTCAACAAGCGCTTTGGCGCGCTTAGCAGCAAGAAGTAAGCCTTACTTCTGTTGTAGAAAAAGCACCTTCGGGTGCTTTTTTCGTTTCTGTCCCTGGTAATGTGCGATTTTGCCAAATGCTGCACTTTACTATGCTAAGTGGACGGATCAGTGCCGTTCGGTCAGTAAAGTTTCCAGTAATGCGAGATTGTTGCCGACAAACCTGCATGCTATAGCGTTCGTTAAGTTGTGCTCATGTGACAACCATATCACAGCGCAAATTTCCCCTGAATGATCATATTCACCTGATTAATCTGCATAGCTACCCCGGCCAATGTCTCGATTTTTTTATTTAATATTAGTTAAAAGTCGGTATTTTCTCTCATTATGTTGCTAAATTTCGGGAACTTGTTTTTTACGCTTGTTTTATTCATTTGATTTATACTCCGCATAAAAATGACGCTATTTTGACCTGAAAATGACACTTATCGGATCATTTGTTGTGAGTTAAGTTTGCCGAAAAGTAGCAAAAAAGTCGCTAAATATTGCTAACTGCCAACTATCTTTGCTTTAACAGGATAGACCTGATATGGCTTGAATTAATTTTTAAAAAAGGTATGGTTTAACACAGTTAGCGAATTTTTATCTCACTCTCACTTTCAACTTCTTCGTAGGAAAAAATCGCGTCATGTCAGACTTTCGTGAACAAGCTTTACATTATCATGCCCACCCCGTTCCAGGAAAAATCAGCGTAGAGTTGACCAAGCCTGCAGAAACCGTCAAAGACTTAGCCCTGGCATACAGCCCGGGTGTTGCAGAGCCGGTTCGTGAAATTGCAGCCGACCCCAGCAACGCTTACCGTTACACAGGTAAAGGCAACATGGTGGCTGTGATCAGTAATGGTACTGCTATCCTGGGTCTAGGTAACCTGGGTCCTCTGGCGTCCAAACCAGTGATGGAAGGTAAAGCTCTGCTGTTTAAGCGCTTTGCTGGCCTGGATTCAATTGATATTGAAGTTAAGCACCGTACCACTGAAGACTTTATCAATACAGTTGCAAATATTGCCGATACTTTTGGCGGTATTAATCTGGAAGACATCAAAGCTCCTGAGTGTTTTGAGATTGAGCGTGCGCTGATCGAGCGATGTGATGTGCCGGTATTCCATGATGACCAGCATGGCACCGCGATTGTCACCGCTGCGGGTATGTTGAACGCGCTGGAGATTCAGGGCAAAAATATTCATGACGCGATTATCGTTTGTTTGGGGGCTGGTGCAGCTGCCATCGCGTGTATGGAGCTTTTGATTAAGTGTGGTGCACAACGTGAACACATTTATATGCTTGACCGTAAGGGGGTTATTCACACTCGCCGTGATGATCTCAACGAATACAAAAAGTTGTTTGCCAATAACACGGATAAGCGCACGTTACAGGACGTGATCGAAGATGCAGACGTGTTTGTGGGTGTATCTGGTCCGGACCTGTTGTCACCGGAAGATCTGAAATTAATGGCTGATAAGCCTGTGGTGTTTGCCTGTTCCAACCCGGATCCTGAGATCAGCCCGGAAGTGGCACATGGCGCGCGTGATGATCTGATCATGGCAACGGGTCGCTCTGATTACCCCAATCAGGTGAACAATGTACTGTGTTTCCCGTTTATCTTCCGAGGTGCGCTGGACGTGCGTGCAACGGCCATTAATGATGAAATGAAGATAGCCGCGGTTGAAGCAATTCGCAGCATTGCCAAAGAGCCGGTGCCTGCTGAAGTACTCAAAGCGGCGGATGTGGACAGCCTGGAGTTTGGTGAACATTACATCATTCCTAAGCCGATGGACCCGCGCTTGCTACCACGTATCGCCAGAGCTGTTGCCGAGGCCGCGGTAGAATCGGGTGTCGCACAAATTGAGATGCCAGAAAACTACATGGCCTAAGTCAGTTTGAGCAAAAAAAAGCCTCACAATGTGAGGCTTTTTTTATTGCTGTTTTTCACTGTCGCTGCACAGATTATTCTTCGTTAATCTCTGGGATCTCCAGACCCATTTCCGTCATGATCTGACGGACTTCCGCCGGGATTTTTTCCGGATTGTCTTTGCGCAGGTCTTCGTCACCAGGGAGTGGCTGGCCGGTAAAGGCATGCAGAAATGCCTCACACAGTAACTCACTGTTCGTCGCGTGGCGCAGGTTGTTGACCTGGCGACGGGTGCGCTCATCGGTTAGCACTTTCAGTACGTTGAGCGGGATAGAAACAGTAATCTTTTTTACCTGTTCTGATTTCTTACCGTGTTCTGCATAAGGGTGAATATATTCACCGTTCCATTTAGCCATAGTGATGTACTTGCCTCAGTGTTGTAGATGCAATGCGAATAAGACTGTGTACTGTGTATGGATCCAACCGTGACACGTAGGCTCTCTGTTGGCAATGTTGCACGTCATTTGCCATAGTTTAAGCTCAAATACTCAGTCTTATTAGCATAGAGTTCGCGTTGAGTGGCGAAATTTTATCGGTTTAAAAAAGATAGTCAAATACTAGTTATTTAGCCATTTAGCGGTATAAATGTTTTGACTTCTAACTTTTGTTCATCTAACCTTTTAGACGTCTAAACATCTAATTCATCCAGGTGACCTATGAGCCAAAGCAACAAGTCAACCATAGCGGTACGTACAGGCATAGATGCCGATAAGCATCATGGTGCGGTGGTGCCGCCGCTTTATCTGTCGACCACCTATTCTTTCGCGGATTTTGATAAGAAGCGTGATTACGATTACGGTCGCAGTGGTAACCCTAATCGCGATATTCTTGCGCAAACACTGGCGGAACTGGAAGGTGGCGCTAAGGGGATCATTACCGCAACGGGTATGGCCGCGGTTCACCTGGTGACTCAGTTACTGAATGCTGATGATACCTTAGTGATCCCACACGACTGTTATGGGGGCAGCTATCGCTTGTTTACCTCTCTGGAAAAGCGCGGTTTGCTCAAGGTCAAAGTACTGGATCTGACGCGCAGCGACAGCTTGCAGGAAATTCTGGCCATTAAACCTAAGCTGGTCTGGATTGAAACACCGAGCAACCCCATTTTGCGCTTGACGGATATTCAGGCTGTTGTGGATGTCGCGGCACAGTGTGGTGCGCTGGTCGCTGCTGACAATACTTTCTTGTCGCCGGCACTGCAAAACCCCATCGCATTTGGCGTCGACATTGTGGTCCATTCCACCACTAAGTATATCAATGGCCACTCGGATGTTGTGGGTGGGGCTGTTATCGCTAAAACCGAGGAGCTGGGTGATGAACTGGCCTGGTGGGCCAATAATATCGGTATCACGGGCGCGCCGTTTGACAGTTACCTGACTTTACGGGGTTTACGTACGCTCAATGTTCGCCTTAAACAGCATCAGGAAAATGCGCTGGCGATTGCACGTTACCTTGAGCAATCAGAATTTGTTAGTCAGGTTTATTACCCAGGGCTGGAAAGCCATCCTCAGCACGCACTGGCGAAACAGCAGCAACAAGGCTTCGGTGGCATGGTGAGCTTTGATATTAAAGGGGAGCTCGCGGATGCCGCTAAATTCCTGACCAGTGTGAAGCAATTCTCTCTGGCAGAATCTCTGGGTGGTGTTGAAAGCTTGATTTGTCACCCGGCGACCATGACACATGCGGGTATGGACCCGGCCGCACGGCTTGAGGCGGGTGTTGGTGACACACTGATCCGCATTTCGGTGGGGATTGAGGAAATCGACGATTTACTAACAGACTTTGAGCAGGCATTTGCCGCGGTGAAGGCCGCGCAAGGCAACTCCAGTGACAATGCGAAAGCATTTAAGCTCTCGCCAGCACATACGGCATTGTGGTAGAAGAAATGACAAAAGCAGTACATAAATTCGGCGGGTCGAGCTTAAGCTCGGCTGCTCGCTATCAGGCGGTTGCCAATATCATCATTGGACAGTGCCAGAGTGGTGACTGTATCGTGGTATCGGCAGCAGGCAAAACCACCAATACCTTGGTTGCCTTGTGGCACAGTTATCAGCAGCAGGACGAACGAGCCTTTAGCGATATCTTGCTGCAAGTGGAAAACCATCAGTTGCAGCTGATTGATGAGCTATTTTCCGCAGCGCAGCAATCCTCGCTGGTCTCTGAATTACGTGATGAGCTGAGCAGTATCGGTCGCCAAGCGCAGTCGCGTCAGCTACTTGAAGCCCCGTTATTGGCGTTTGGCGAGATCTGGTCAGCACGTTTATTGGCTGCCTTGTTGAACACTTTGAATATTGCCGCTCAGGATATTGATGCACGCACTTTGTTTACTCAGCATCAGGGACAGCTGATGCACAGTCAAAATCGCAGTGCCTGTCATCAGGCACTCGATCAAGACAAAATTTATGTGGTGACTGGGTTTATTGCTGCTGATAGTGCTGGTAATACGGTGACATTAGGGCGTAATGGCAGTGATTATAGCGCTACATTATTGGCCAATTATTTAGATGCCGCGTCAGTGTCAATCTGGACTGACACGCCGGGCGTTTTTAGCACCGATCCGCGCAAAGTGGGTAATGCAATCAAGTACAGCAAAGTGTGCCGTGCTCAGGCTAATTTGCTGGCACGGCTTGGCAACCCGGTATTGCACGCAAAAACACTGTCACCACTTAAAGAAACCGCCATTAAGCTACAGGTACGCAGCAGCTTTGAGCCAGACGTGCAGGGCACTGAAGTGGTTAAGCAAGGTTACAGTAAAGAAAAGCGCTTTGTGACCACTTTTGGTGACCTGGATTTATTGCGGGTTGATACCCTGGTTTCGGGAGAAGTCGGGGCGCTTAGTCAGCTTATTCAGCATGGCATTCATCACTTCAACCAAAACGGTGAAGATTACCTATTGGTGCCTAGCGAGTTTACACATCAGGTTGTTTTACGCCTGAGTGGCCGGGTCACCATCGTCGAGTCACACCTACGTGGCTTTGCTGTGGTTGCACCTTGTCCGGACATTGCTCCGTTGGTGCGTCAGGCACAGACGGTGCTGGATGAACAGGCAGTGGTGGTGCGCTTCACTCACAGTGCCACAGACTATGCTTTATTTCTGACCGATCAGGCCATTGACAGTGATGTATTGGCTATTTTGCATGATAAACTGGTGAATAAGGGACGTGAACTGGCGGTGATCATCGCCGGTCTGGGCAACGTTGGTGAGGTCTTCCTGAGCCAGTGTCAGCAACAAATTACGCGCCTGCAAAGCCAGTTTGATCTTAAAGTGGTAGCACTGTTACGCTCACAGAAAATGGTGTTTTGCCCGAGTGGTTTAACTGTGTCGCAATGGCAGCAGCAGTGGCAAAGTGAAGCGCTGGATTACTCGCATGAAGAGTTGCTGGATCGTATCAGTGAGCTTGATTACGAACATAAGGTGGTGATTGATATCACTGCCAGTGAGACATTTAGCCAGCTGTACCCGGATTTTGCGGCCCATGATTGCCATTTGATCAGTGCAAATAAGTATGCCGGAACTGCGCAGCATGACTGGTACCAGGCATTGCGTACTCAGTTACAGGAACGTAATTTGCTGTGGCGTTATAACACCAGTGTTGGTGCTGGACTGCCAGTTAATTTTGCGCTGGCGGATCTGCAAAATAGCGGTGACAGAGTTGTGCGCATTGAAGGGGTGTTTTCGGGCACTTTATCCTGGTTGTGTAGCAGTTTTGATGGCACTCGTCCTTTCTCTGAGCTGGTTTTGGCAGCACAGGAAATGGGGTATACCGAGCCGGATCCCAGAGAAGATTTATCCGGTCGCGATATGCAGCGCAAGCTGCTGATCCTGGCGCGTGAACTGGGGTTACAGCTGGAGCTGGACGACATTGCATTAGAGGCGTTGATGCCTGAGACACTGGCTGAAGGCAGCTGGGACACCTTTTTGGCACGCAAAGATGAGTTAGATGCGTTTTATCAGCAGCGTCAGGAAGCAGCCCAGGCCGCTGATAAAGTGCTGAGGTATACCGGTGCCCTAGAGATTGACGCATCAGGAACAGTCCATGCCAAAGTGGGGATTGCGCAAGTTGCTCAGGGGAGCGCGATTGCCAATTTGACCCCGGGGGACAACATTTTTGTGATAACCACCCAATGGTATGAACAAAATCCTTTAGTGATTCAAGGACCTGGTGCGGGTAAAGAAGTCACCGCTGCGGGGATCCATTCCGACCTATACTGGTTAACACAGCAGCTGAGATAACAAAAAAGAAAGACAAAAAAGGCCAGTGATTGACACTGGCCTTTTTGCGTTGTGGTTTTTAGAACAGCTCTTCTGTATCCGGGAGTTGCTCTTCAAATGGCGTACTTGAGCCTGTTTCTAGCACGTATTTTGTTGGGGTTGTGCCGCGTTCAAAGTACTCGAAACGACTGGTGTGGTCGTTACGCTCACTCAATAACCCGGTTTTTAAATCGATGCGCACAGACACCAGGCCCGGAGGTGGATCAATCGGTGCAAGTGGTTCGTCTTGTAATGCTGTACGCATAAACTGTACCCAGCCAGGTAATGCAGACGTGGCACCTGCTTCGGCACCGACCACTTGTTGTTTACCCAGGTTAGCGTTGTACGCGGCGCGGCCCAGTGATTTACCCGGATCGTCAAACCCGACCCAGACGGTGGTTAATACGTTGCGATTAAACCCCGTGAACCAGGTATCGACCGAGCTGTTGGTGGTGCCCGTTTTGCCAGCCAGATCTTTGCGTTTAAGCGCCTGCGCGCGCCAACCCGTGCCGGTCCAGCCGGTTTTGTGTTTCCAGCTGCCGCCGCCCCAGATCGCGCTTTTCATCGCATCAGCGATTAAAAAAGCATTTTGTTCCGAGATGATCCGCGGTGCACAAGTGTATTGATCGATTTCCCACTCTTCTTCACTACAGATGGTCAGTGGCTGGGCGGCTCCCAGAACGTTGCCGTAGCTGTCAGTGAGTTTTTCAATAAAATAGGTCTCGACCAAGTGGCCGCCATTGGCAAAGGCACTCATACCGCGGGCCATTTCCAGCGGCGTCAATGACGCACTTCCCAGAGCCAGCGATTCACTGCGCACAATGTCCTCGTTATTGAAACCAAACTTGAGAATATGATCGGCGGCTTCGTTGAGCCCCATACCCCGCAGCAAGCGTACTGATACAACGTTTTTCGATTGAGCCAGGGCACGGCGAATACGGATAGGGCCACTGTACACATCCGGGCTGTTTTTCGGACGCCAGGCGACGCCCATGCTTTTATCCCAATGATTGATCGGAGCATCATTGATGATGGTCGACAACGTATAGCCAGCCTCCAGTGCACCCGAGTAGATAAATGGCTTGATGTTTGAACCAACCTGGCGTTTGGCCTGAACAGCCCGATTGTACTGGCTTTGACGGAAGCTATAGCCGCCAACCAGGGCTTTAATGCGGCCACTTTGAGGATCCAATGACACCAGGGCACTTGCAGGCTGGGGCTGCTGGCTGAGTTGCCAATTCTGGTCTTTGTAACGTACCCAGATTTGCATACCTGGCGCGAGAATATCACTCGCTTGTTTCGGCGGTAATCCCTGGCGGCGTTCTGTGATGTAAGCACGCGCCCATTTTAATCCGGACCAGGGCACAGTGACTGAGGAGCCGTCTTTGAGCAACACAGTTGCACTTTGCTCCTCCAGTGCTGTTACAACACCAGCTTGAAGCGGGTCTATCTCTTTGACATTGCGCAGCCTTTCTAGGATCTGAGTAGTCGTCCAGGGGGCCTCCTCCGGCTGCCAGTATTGCGCCTGCGGGCCACGGAAGCCGTGTCTCATATCATAAGCGTGCAGGTTGTCGATCAGGGCTTGCTGTGCGGCGGCCTGAACATTGGATTCGACTGTGGTATAGACTTTAAACCCTGAGTTGTAGGCCTGGTCCTCACCATAGGTTTTCACCATGTAAGCACGGACCATTTCCGATATGTAGGGGGCATAGAGTTCTATTTCAGCGCCGTGGCGTTTAGCTGTGATAGGTGCCTGAGTGGCTTCGTTGTACTGAGCTTGAGAAATATAGCTTTCAGTCAGCATCCTGCCCAACACGACATTTCGGCGCAATTTAGCTCGTTGTGGGTTACGGATTGGGTTGAGCGCTGAAGGGGCTTTGGGCAGGCCGGCCAGCATTGCCATTTGCGCCAGGCTCAGCTCGTTTAGCTCCTTGCCATAGTACACTTGGGCGGCGGCCCCAATCCCAAAGGCACGATGACCCAGTTCTATTTTATTGAGGTAAAGTTCAAGAATTTCGTCTTTATTGAGTAAGCGTTCGATATGTAACGCGATAAAGATCTCTTTCACTTTACGAATATAGGCCTTTTCCCGGGTCAGGAAGAAGTTTCGTGCCAGCTGCATGGTGATGGTACTGGCGCCTTGCTTTTTCTCTCCGGTACTGACCAGGACAATAAATGAACGCACAATACCGATCGGATCAATACCAAAATGATCATAAAAACGGTTGTCTTCGGTGGCCAGAAAAGCCTGGAGTAAAGGCTCTGGAATTTCGTTAATTTTAACCGGAATACGGCGTTTCTCGCCAAACTGGTTGATCAGTTTGCCGTCGCGGGTAAAGACCTGCATTGGGGTTTGCAGCTGTACATCTTTTAAAACCTTTACACTGGGAATGTCAGATTTGACATAGTAATAAAGGCCGAACAAGGTAAGCAGGCCCAGTGTCGTGCAAAGCAGTATAAGTTGTAGTAATCTTTTTAATAAATTCACGAATTTATCCCTAGCGAGACTCCCAATTACAATCGGACGCTGTTAGTATATCCTGATTAAAAAACGATTAATAATTTTTGCGTAAATTACTTTGTGCCTAAAGAAGGCGCATGGGAGTGTGGCCGAAAGTTGGCAAGTAGTATAACGCTTTTCGCCAAACTGTACCTAAATGACTAAACTCTTAATTAACACTGTACAGAATTCTGGATACTTGGGCTAACGGCATGTTGCGTCAATTCTTAAAAAAACAAGCTCCAATGATGGTCGGGGTAGACATAGGCTCACACTGTGTAAAGGCTGTTTTATTGGCTGAATCAAGCGCAGGGTACCGGGTTGAGGCCGTCGCCATTGAACCTTTACCCAAGGGGGCAATGAAAGAGCGCGCCATCCAGGATATTGAAGCGGTTGGTAAAGTCATCAGTAAAATACGTAAGCGTTTGCCAAAAACCAGTCACTTTGCCGCTGTTGCTGTCTCCGGGCAAACGGTTATCACTAAAATGATTTTTATGGATGTGTCGTTAAGCGATGCCGAATTAGAATCACAAATCGCGATTGAGGCCGACAGCCTGATCCCTTACCCACTTGATGAAGTCAGTCTGGATTTCGAAAAACTAACAGTGAATGAAGCGGATCCCTCCAAAGTCAATGTGTTGTTGTCCGCGGCCAGAACAGAAAGCGTGCAGGCCCGCGTTAGTGCACTGGAAGAAGCAGGCTTGAAAGCGAAAGTCGTAGATGTTGAAAGCTATGCCCTCGCGCGCTCCGCTGAAGTTTTATATGGTCAGCTTCCCTCTGATGCTTACGATAAGGTCGTAGGGATCATCGATATTGGCGCCGTGGTGACTTTAGTGAGTGTCGTACAGTCCGGTAAAACGTTATATACCCGGGACCAGGTTTTTGGTGGAGAGCAGTACACCAATAGCATTGTTGCGTATTACAACAAGAGCTTTGATCAGGCCGAGTTGGCAAAAACCACCGGTGATTTGCCGCCGAATTATACCTTTGAAGTGCTCGCGCCATTCCAGACCTCGCTGTTACAGCAGGTGCGTCGCGCGTTACAAATGTTTATGACGACCAGTGGTCAGGAGCAGGTCGACTACATTGTTTTAACCGGTGGTACTGCACAAGTGGAAGGGCTCGACCGTTTGCTTGTGGATGAACTGGGTGTGCATGCGATTGTGGCGGATCCGTTTGCGAATATGGAAATAGCGCCTAAAGTGGATCGAGGTGTACTGAATAATCACAGAGCGCAGTTTGCCATCGCAACCGGGTTGGCATTGAGGAGCTTTTCATCATGCCACATATAAATTTACTGCCCTGGCGTGAGCAGCAACGGCAGGCTTCTCAGCAAAAATTCCTGACCATTCTGGGGATCATCGTCGCAGCCAGTTTAGCGCTGATGTACGGTATTGGTGCATTTTATGACACCCTTAAAGAAGGGCAGGAAATCAAAAATCTTTATCTGTCCAGTGAGATTAAAAAGCTGGATAAGCGGATCGGGGAAATTCGTGGGTTGAACCAACAAAAAGAAAACCTGCAGCGTCGGATCCGATTGATTGAAGAGTTGCAGAGCAATCGTAATTTGGGCACCCAGATCATTGATGAAGTGACACGCGTTGTGCCTGCGGGCGTTTATTTGACGAGCCTGGAACGGCAAAAGAATATGATCAAAGTGATAGGTCGAAGCGAATCGAACAACCGCTTGTCGCAAATGTTGCGGGCTGTCGAGTCGTCCTATTTATTACGTGATCCGTTACTCCAGGGGATTGTCGCCGGTGAACGCGAAGAGCGATTACTGAGTAATTTCACAATGAATTTTTACGTTAAAACGTTCGCTCAAATGGAGAAAGAACGCGCCGAGTTAGCTCAGACAACGCAGGCGGAGAACTAGGCCATGAAACTAGACTTGAAGTCGCTGCAGGAGATCGACTGGAACGAAATTGAACTGGATAACATTGGCGAATGGCCAATGCCAGTGAAGGCTATTTGTTGCGCTGTGGTGGTGGTGATCATGCTGGTCGTAGGATACAGCATGTTAGTGTCTGCGTCGGTGGCAAGCTTTGAGCGTGCGGTTAAAAAAGAAGAAGAGTTGCGTACCAGCTATCGCGTCAAATATGGTCGGGCAAATAATCTGGAATTATATCGACAGCAGATGCAGGACATGGAAGCGCAGTTTTCTCAACTATTAAGAAAACTACCAACCTCGAATGAAACCCCGGGTTTGCTCGATGACTTAACGTATGTTGGTACGTCCAGTGGCCTGACGTTTCTAAAAATTGGCTGGCTACCTGAGATCAAAAAAGAATTTTATACGGAACTGCCAATTAATCTCGAAGTGGTGGGGACGTATCACGAGTTTGGTGAGTTTGTCAGTAAAGTGGCGCAGTTGCCGCGTATTGTGAGTTTGCACGATTTTCGGATTGAGGGGGCAGGCAATAATCAGTTGGTGTTTAGCGTGGTAGCAAAAACCTACCGCTACGAGCAGGAGACTGAAGAATGAGGCGTCTGTTGGTTTTGTTTGCGGTGATTGTACTGACAGGGTGTAACGATAACACCGCAGAACAGAAAGAGTTTATTGATCGGGTGCAGGCGAATGCAACCCCGAGCATAGATCCTATGCCCGAGATGGCCCGGTTTGAGCACTTCCCTTACAGTGCGGCTCAACTACGCAGCCCTTTTGTTGCCCCGCAACCGGAAGTTATTGAAAGCCGCCTGGTACAGGTTAAAAATTGTCTTCACCCAGATCCGAATCGTCCCAGAGACCCGCTAGAAAAATACGCGCTGGACAACTTGATGATGAAAGGGACGATCACACGTGGTGAGACGGTATGGGCGTTGATTAGAGCTGGCGAGCAAGGTTTGTTCAGAATAAAGAAAAATGAATACATGGGTTTGTACCACGGTAAAGTGGTGAGCGTACAAGCCGACCATCTGGAGCTGATGGAACTGATCCCGGACGGAACGGGATGTTGGAAAGAGCGCCTGAGCAAAGTCGAAATGGTGGAAGCCGAGGACGTCGGTGCCAGTGAAGAATAAAAAAGGTGAAAATATGATTGCGCGCGACGGGATCAAACACGTTGTGAAAACTCTGATGGGTGGCGTTTTAATGGGCACAGCGTTATTCGCCCAGGCAATGCCAATGCTGTACGATGTGCGTTATAACCCGGTGCCGACCGGAGAGACTGAGTTACAGCTTGTGTTTGACGAAAAGCTGGCGATTGAACCCAAAGTCCAGGTGTTGAATGAACCTGCACGTATTGAGTTGTTTTTCCCGGATGCT
Source organism: Pseudoalteromonas sp. McH1-42 (assembly GCF_022347845.1). NCBI lineage: Bacteria > Pseudomonadati > Pseudomonadota > Gammaproteobacteria > Alteromonadales > Pseudoalteromonadaceae > Pseudoalteromonas > Pseudoalteromonas sp. McH1-42. The sequence continues at coordinate 78,908 of NZ_JAKRFU010000011.1, forward strand.
GAATATGAGGAAAGCCTGGAACTGCTCAAAGTAAACCAAGCCGGTATCGAGCAGATCAAGAGCAGGATGGAGCAAGGTGGGTTTGTCCTGAGTGTTGAAATGGCTGCGCTCAAACTCTACCGCACTGAGGTTAAGAATAATCTGGTGTATATTAAAGTTTCAGACCAGCCTATTCCGGTTTCTAGCGAGGATGCACAACCAGATACGTTGCACAGTGCAATGAATCGGATCCAGAATATTGACTTCCGGCGCACAGATAAGGGTGCCGCTCAGATCCTGGCCTTTCTGGACTCCAGTCAGGCGGCGATAGATGTGCAGGAGCGAGGCGGGCAGATTTACGCAGACTTTCATCATATTGCCATCCCGGATGAGCTATTATACGAGCTGGACGTTGTTGACTTTGGCACCATTGTGAGTACGGTTGAAACTTTCCGTGAAGAGGGAAAAAGCCGTTTGGTGATCAAACCTAATGGGGCTTTTAAGTTCAATTATCAGCAATTAGACAACATCTTTACTCTGACAGTAGAAAAAGACGAGCAGGAATTTTCGTATGCGGATACGAAAAATTATCAGGGACAGCCGATCACACTGAACTTTCAGGATATCCCGATCCGTTCTGTGTTGCAGATAATCGCTGATACTAATAACTTTAATTTGGTCACCAGTGATTCGGTTACAGGCAACATTACCTTGCGCCTGGATGGTGTACCTTGGGATCAGGCCTTGGACGTAGTGTTGCGGGTGAAAGGGCTTGATAAACGCATGGAAGGGGCGATTTTGATGGTGGCGCCGTCTGAAGAGCTTGCAGCCAGAGAAGCGAAAGAGTTGCAGGCGAAGCGTCAGGTTGAAGAGCTGGAACCTTTATATAGTGAGTACATTCAGCTTAACTACGCCAAAGCAGAAGAGTTCGCTGATTTACTAAAAACAGATGAAAATTCCATCATTAGCCTGCGTGGCAGTGTTTCAGTGGACAAACGAACCAATACCTTGTTGATCAAGGATACTTCGCGCAGCATTGAAAACGTCAGACGCATGGTCGAGACACTGGATGTACCGGTTAAGCAGGTACGCATCGAATCGCGTATGGTTACGGTGTCAGATAACATTCAGGAAGACTTGGGGATCCGTTGGGGATTCAGTGACCAGCAAGGGACAGACGCCATTTCTGGTTCGCTGGAAGCAACCAATAAGTTGTCTGGTGGCACGATCCCTGATTTGACTGAACGGTTAAATGTGAATTTGCCAGTACAAAACCCGGCGGGTAGTTTGGGCATGCACATTGCCAAGTTGTCAGACGGTACTTTGATAGATCTGGAATTGTCTGCGTTAGAGCAAGAGAACAAAGGTGAGATCATCGCCACACCCAGTATTACGACTGCAAACCAGAAAACGGCGCGCATCGAGCAGGGTACGGAGATCCCGTATGTGGAGTCGGCTTCCAGTGGCGCATCGACCGTTCAGTTTAAAAAAGCGGTACTGAGTTTAGAGGTGACACCGCAAATTACGCCGGATAATAAAATTATTTTAGATCTGGTCATAACCCAGGACACAAGGGGTGATACAGTACAGACAGCCAATGGCCCGGCTGTGGCGATAAATACACAAAGGATCCAGACTCAGGTCTTGGTAGAGAATGGTCAGACGGTTGTGTTAGGGGGCATATATCAGCAGGAAATGACCAATGCGGTGAGCAAGGTGCCTGTGCTGGGAGATGTACCCTACTTAGGTGTCCTATTTAGGAACACACGAGAAATCAACGAAAAGAGAGAGTTATTGATTTTTGTGACACCTAAGATCATGCATGATTCACTCTAGTCAGACTAAAATAACAATAATGGGCGTGAAAGTTACCTTTTGACTTGAAATCACGCATTGATTGCTGAGATAATCCCCTCCTTAATTTTGGGGCCAGGTCGTTAGGCGGGGTTTTATTTCAAATTTTAGAGTTCGTTTGTACTAAAAAGATATGGCTGAGAAACGTAATATATTTCTGGTAGGCCCAATGGGGGCTGGTAAGAGCACGATTGGTCGTCACATTGCGGACCAATTACATCTGGAGTTCTTCGATTCAGATCAAGAAATCGAGCGCCGCACTGGTGCTGATATCTCCTGGGTGTTCGACATTGAAGGGGAAGAAGGGTTTCGTCGTCGCGAAGAGACCGTGATTTCCGATCTTACCGAAAAGCAAGGCATCGTATTGGCTACTGGCGGCGGCTCGGTCATCAGTAAAGAGGTACGTAACAAACTATCTGCTCGTGGTATTGTGGTTTATCTTGAGACCCCAATTGAGAAGCAAGTAGCTCGTACCCAGCGCGATAAGCGTCGTCCTTTGCTACAAACAGAAGAAGATTCACGCGACGTATTAGTGCGTCTGGCAGATGAACGTGAACCACTTTATAAAGAAGTGGCGGATCATGTTGTACGCACAGATGAACAAAGCGCCAAAGTGGTTGCTAATCAAATCATTGAGAAGTTAGATTTCTAAACATGTAGGCTAGATAGGAGGTGACGGCACATGCTTGAATTAACAGTAGATTTAAACGAGCGTAGCTATCCTATCTATATTGGCCAAGATCTTCTTATCGATCAGGGGCGGTTATTGCAGCATATTGGCAATGCTCGCCCCGTTATCATCAGCAACGAGACCGTTGCGCCTCTGTATCTGGATACATTACTCACGCAGTTAGAAGGCAAAGCACCGCTTCATTTTTGCATCCCTGACGGGGAGCAATATAAATCTCTGGAGTGGTTTGAGCGCATTAACGCTTTTTTGCTTGAGCACAATTGCGGGCGAGATACCTGCCTGATCGCCTTAGGTGGCGGCGTTGTTGGGGATCTGACCGGGTTTGTCGCAGCTTGCTATCAGCGTGGAGTGCCATTTATCCAGATCCCGACAACCTTATTGTCTCAGGTTGATTCGTCAGTGGGTGGCAAAACAGCCGTCAATCATCCTTTAGGTAAAAATATGATAGGTGCTTTCTATCAGCCTAAAGCGGTGTTTATTGATACCAATACACTGAAGAGTTTGCCACAACGTGAGTTTGCGGCAGGCATGGCTGAAGTGATCAAGTACGGTCTGATCTACGATAAAGACTTTCTGACGCTACTTGAGCACAATGGTAATGCACTGCGCGAGTTGGACACTGACCTGCTAATGCAAGTGATCCATCGCTGCTGTGCTATCAAGGCTGAAATTGTCGCACAAGATGAGAAAGAAGCTGGGTTGCGTGCGTTGCTGAATTTGGGGCACACGTTTGGCCATGCCATTGAAGCGCAGATGGGCTACGGTGTATGGCTTCACGGTGAAGCGGTCGCTGCAGGAATGATGCTAGCGGCTCGTCTGGCACAACTTAGAAGTGCATTGACAGAGCATGAAGTTGCGCGTATCGCAGCATTGCTAGAAATGTATCAACTGCCAGTTGCCCCACCCGCATCGATGACAACATCGCAGTTTATTTCCCATATGCGTAAAGATAAGAAAAACAAACAAGGTAAGATCCGCTTTATCGTACCCACCAGTCTGGGCAAGTGCCAGCTGGTTGATGACGTATCTGATGACACCTTAGGCCAGCTAATAGGGCACTGATGCAGTCGCAAATCTTACCGAGTCGTGCCGCTCTGGTCGACCGGATTGCAATGCAGTTTGAATATGGACAAAACCTGATCTGCCTGGTTGGTAACTCAGGGCTAGGTAAAAGTTATCTGGCTGAGTCTTTCATCACAGATAAGTACCCTGATTTTAGCAAAGCCTTTGTTAAATTGGGTGCGCATACCAAAGACACAGAGCTGGTTCAGCAACTGCTAGAAAATAGCTTTCGCGCACCGCTGGTTGATCACAAGCTGTCATTAAGTGAAAATTTCTTTGTTTTGTATAATGAGCAGCCTTGTGGCCCTTGTCTCTGGGTCATTGATGGTGCACGTCATCTGAGTGATGAGCTCATCCAGGAGCTTCAACTGCTGGCTAAAAAGGCCCCGGATACTCTGTATATTCTGGTAACTGGACAAGCCCCTAAGTTACTGCCTGAGGCGCTGGATATTCATCTGGAGCCCTTATCATTAATAGAAAGTCGCCGCCTGATGGCGATGTTTTTTCCAGAGCTTCCGCCTTCAGAAGACCCAATATTTAGCACCTTTTTGAGCGAAGCAGGTGGCAACCCCAGTATTTTGCTCGAATGGCAGCAAAATCAGCATCAATTGACATTGAAATCTAAACAAACAATGAGTAGTCGGCAATGGAAAGGGTTTTTGGGTGCTTTTGTTGTGATTACGGCCTTGTTTCTGGTCGCGCTGATTTACCAAAAAGATTTGGCCGATTTATTGCGTCTGCAACAGGATGTTGGCGCAACCTCGGTTGAGGCATTGCCTGAGCCGACTGTGTTGACGGCGCAAGAGGCGCTCTCGGATGAAACCGCGCAGCCCGTTTCCGAGACATTGGCAGAACAATCAGAGAGTAGTGACACTCAGGCTCCTTTGCAGCATGATGTGCAATCTATACTCGGCGCGTTAACCTTGGATCACACTGCTGTGGACGCGCGTCAAATCGAAGCCAGTGAAGAAGGCGCTGAACACACTACCGAGTCTGACAGAGATGCACACAGTACACCCAATGCGTCGGCAGCAGTCGCACAAGTGCTGACGCAACCAGATATTCTGAGCGGCGATGCTGAGCACACAGACATCAATGAGCAGATTGAAACGCCACAACCCGACATTATCGCAGAACCTCAGGTGCAGCCGGATCCGGTTTCAAGCTTATCGGACAATGCCTGGTTTATGGCGCAAGACAGCAATGCCTGGACAATTCAACTGCTGGCTGTGACTGACGAGTCCGTGGCACGGCGATATATCGAGCAACATAAGTTGTCGCAGATCCGAACCGCTCAGGTTATGCGCGCAGGCAAGGCGTGGTGGTTTGTTACCCTGGCGCCATTTGCAACCTTAGATGACGCGAAACAGGCTCGGACTGAATTACCTGAAGCTGTGTTAGCAGGGCAGCCGTTTTTTAAACGTATCGTGCAAATTAAGCAACAAATCCAACAGTCACAAACGCAAAAATAGTGTAGAATCGCGCTACTTTGGGGTAACTAGTCAGATCATGCAAAAAAAGACCAGAGCTTTCTTAAAATGGGCAGGTGGAAAATATGCCTTGGTGGAAGAAATTACCAAGCGCTTGCAAGCCGCAAATGAAGAGGCCGAAACTCTGGTGGAGCCCTTTGTAGGGGCTGGTTCTGTCTTTCTAAATAGTCACTTCAAGCACTATATACTCAATGACATTAATGCGGACCTGATTAACCTGTACAAAGAGTTGCAACGCACTCCAGACGAGTTCATTAGTGATGCCAGAAAGCTGTTTGTTGATTTGAACAATCATCCCGATGCCTATTATGCGTACCGTCAGCAGTTCAATGAAAGCATTGATGTTTATGAGCGGGCTATTCTGTTTCTGTACATGAACCGGCATGGCTACAATGGGCTTTGTCGCTATAACCTGAAGGGCATTTTTAACGTGCCCTTTGGTAAATACAAGCGCCCCTATTTTCCGGAAAATGAGCTGTACTTTTTCTCAGAAAAAGCACAACAGGCAACCTTCACCTGTTTGAGTTATGAGCAAGTCTTCAAGCGTATTCCGAATAAGGCCGTAGTGTATTGTGATCCGCCCTATGTGCCACTGAGTAAAACCGCCTCATTCACAGCCTATGCCAAAGGGGGGTTTAACTTTGACGATCAGGCACAACTCGCTAACCTGGCAGAAAAGGCCGCTTTTGAACAGCAAACACCCGTACTGATATCCAACCATGACACGGTGCTCACGCGCAAGATCTACAGCCAGGCTCACCTGGATGTGATCCAGGTAAAAAGAACCATTAGCCCTAAAGGCTCAGGTCGTAACCGGGTTGATGAGCTGATGGCCTTATATCACGAATGAGCGCATTGATGGCTGGCATGTCATAATACAACTGCATTAACAAACCAGGCCAAGGCGATAACCAGTGCGATAACAAAACACACGGCTAGCAAGGCAAAAGGCCAAAAGTGTTTTTGGCTGAAATCGACACGATATTTAGCCTGGCTTTGCACACCAAACATCGCAGCAAGTACACTCTGAATAAGTATAAAGAATCGTTCTGTCACGGCATCCTGGCTCCTAATATGCAACGAGATACCTAACAGTATAGTGTATGCATACCAACTCGCCTTAATGACTTGCCCGATTGAAGGCGTACTTAAGCGTGTTGGTATCAATTAGAATTGTGAAAATTGACTCGACGTTTGCTCGTCACCAGATCCCAGTAGTAGCTCAAGCAGATCAAGGTAGTGGAACTGCGCATTACTACTGCCGCCAGTTAACCAGGCATACCAACTAGTGTGTGACTCCAGCTTACATAAATTTGATGATGCGTGCTGACTGACCTGAGTGGTAGAGCACTGGCACATCTCATTTTTTGCGACTAAGTCATCGTCACCGCTGAACGAAACCACGCCAGCAGACAAGACTAAAGCAGCTGTAAGTAAAAGCGTCCGTGTTTTAAGCCGACTTAACATAACCATATCCCCAGTGAATAGTTATCTATAAATAGTACACTATGTATGTTTATTAAACAATCGCTTTGTCCTGCAAAAATGGCAGCTGCTCGCAAATTAACAGTGCCTAACAATCAGGTGTTTTTAGCGTTAAGATGAGTTACAGTAGCCGCTGACATTTTGTTTCAGGGGGTAGTATGTCGCAGAACAATAATAATTCTGAGTTCTTAATTGCACCATCTATTTTGTCTGCCGACTTTGCAAGGTTGGGTGAAGACGTTGCCAGGGTGTTAGATGCTGGCGCGGATGTCGTGCACTTTGATGTGATGGATAATCATTATGTCCCGAATCTGACGTTTGGCCCGATGATCTGTGAGGCGCTGCGCAATTATGGCATAACCGCCCCAATTGATGTGCACCTGATGATCAAACCCGTGGATAGCCTGATCCCGGAGTTTGCAAAAGCGGGTGCAGATATCATTACTTTCCATCCTGAAGCCAGTGAACATATAGATCGCAGTCTGGGTTTGATTAAGGAACACGGCTGTGAGGCTGGATTGGTACTTAATCCGGCAACGCCATTACATTATCTGGATTATGTAATGGATAAAGTGGATCAAATCTTACTTATGTCTGTCAATCCCGGCTTTGGCGGTCAGAGCTTTATCCCACAGACGCTGGATAAGTTGCGCCAGGTACGCGAGCGCATAGATGCCAGTGGTCGTAAAATCCGCCTGGAGGTGGACGGTGGCATTAAAGTTGACAATATAGCTGAGGTAGCGGCCGCGGGGGCTGATATGTTTGTTGCTGGCTCAGCGATTTTCAATCAACCAGACTACCGGACGGTCATTGATGCGATGCGTTCTGAGCTCGCTAAGGTGGGCTAATGCGCTACCAGGGTATTTTATTTGATCTCGACGGCACGCTGGTCGACAGTGCGCATGACTTGTATATGGCGCTTAATTTGACGTTAACTGAAGTGGCTTTTCCTGTGGTGAGCCGCGCTCAGGTGCTGACCTGGGTCGGCAACGGCATCGATGTATTGGTGCAGCGTGGTTTAAGCGGCAGTCATGATGTTAACGCTGAGCTACCGCCGCGTGTGGTCGCTGAGGCACAAACTCGTTTTGCAGGCCATTATCGGGCCCTGGTTGGGCAATACTCTTTGCTCTATGCCAATGTTGAAACGGTACTGGCTGCATTCAGTCATGTGCCCAAGGCCGTCGTAACCAACAAGAGTCGTGAGTTTACAGTACAGCTACTCGATAACCTTAACCTCAGCCAACATTTCGATGTTGTGGTGTGTGGTGATGACGGTCAGAAAAAGCCGGCTGCGGAGCCACTCTTGTCAGCCTGTCAGCAACTTAACATCGAACCACACACGGCCATCATGGTCGGCGATTCAAAAAGCGATATTTTGGCCGCTCAGGCTGCTGAAATACCTGTGATTGCACTCAAATATGGGTACAATCAAGGACTGGATCTGGCCCAGTTTAATCCACAGTACCTCTGTGAGGGCTTCTTGGATATAATCCCCATTTTAAATCAACCTTAAATCAAACTAGGAGTAAGGGAACACAATGACTAAACCAGTAGTGTTAAGTGGCATTCAGCCAACCGGTGGTATGACAATAGGCAATTATGTGGGTGCCATTAACCAGTGGCTTAAGCTACAGGAAGATCATGATTGTTTCTTTATGCTGGTTGATTTGCACGCCATCACCATTCGTCAGGAGCCAAATGTCCTGCGTGATCGCGTTTTGGATGGTGTTGCTTTATATGCCGCGTGTGGCATTGACCCAGAAAAGTCAGCGTTATTTGTGCAATCACAGGTACCAGAGCATGCGCAGTTAAGCTGGGTACTGAACTGCTATGCACAAATGGGCGAACTCAATCGGATGACTCAGTTTAAAGACAAGTCAGCGAAAAATACTAACAATGTTAACGTGGGCTTGTTTGCTTATCCGGTATTGCAAGCGGCTGATATTCTGCTTTATCAGGCTGATCAGGTTCCGGTGGGTGAAGATCAGAAACAGCACCTTGAGCTGACTCGTGATATCGCGACACGTTTCAACAACCTGTATGGTGATGTATTCAAAGTACCTGAGCCGTATATCCCGGAGCTGGGTGCCCGGGTGATGAGCTTGCAAGATCCATTGAAGAAAATGTCGAAATCGGACGATAATCCAAATGCCTATATTATGCTGCTGGATGAGCCGAAAAAGATTGAGAAGAAACTGAAAAAAGCGGTGACGGACTCAGACGAACAAGCGCGTATTTACTTTGACCGTGAAGAGAAGCCAGGCGTATCTAACCTGCTGACACTATTGTCAGTGGCGACCAAGCGTGATGTGGCCGATCTGGTGCCAGAGTATGAAGATAAAATGTATGGTCATCTGAAAAAAGACACGGCCGATGCCGTGGTGGCTATGCTGGAGCCTATACAGGCGCGTTTCAAAGAGATCCGTGAAGATCAGGCGCTGCTGGATCAGATCATGCGCTCTGGTGCAGAAAAAGCAGGTGCTCGTGCAGAGAAAACACTAAAAGCGGCATACGACGCGCTGGGCTTTATTTCGCGCCCGTAATCAGCCAGGTCACAACCACAAAAAAGCCAGCTTATACGCTGGCTTTTTGCTGTTTGAAGATCACATACTGCGGCCGCACCAGACAATTCTACCTGCAATACCATGCTGTTGGGCATTTTCGGCATGGATTTGCCAGGCAGGGTAGTCAGGGTTATCACTCACGACGCTAATATGATCTCGTTGTTGCTGCAGGCGCTTAGCCATCAGACCATCTTCGGTTTGCAGTACATAAACGCCACGCTTATTCGCGTCACGCTGGCTTAAATCAACCAACACCATGTCGCCATGCTGCAAGGTTGGCAGCATACTGTCACCCCGGATAGTGACAAACGCCAGCTGATCGCTATGCACGCCCAGTTGCGTACTGAGCCAGCGCTTATTCAGGGCAAATTGCTCTGTAACATCTTCACTGCCATTGATGCTACCAAAACCGGCACTGGCCTCAACATCCAGTTTAGGCACCATCAGCATTTCCTGACTGCCCGTCATCGGCGCGTGCTCTGTGGGCTGCTCACCGGTAAGCAGCCAATTTAGATCAATACTGAACAAGCTGTATAAATGTTCCAAATAGGCAACGGATGGTCGGCTCAGGCCACGACAAATACGATAAATGTGTGACGGCGACTTGCCAGTGAGGAGCGCAAACTGACGTTTGTTGCCGGCGCTAAACTGGTCGATCAAAGTAATAAATCGGCGTGAAAATGCTGTGCTCATGACACCCCATACAGGTTACAACAAAGGAAGGGCCTCAGAGTACTTGCCTATGGCGATGCTGTACAGCTACTGACACCTGATTGCTCAATGTCTGCCCAGCTTGGGGGGAGGGAATTACAAATTGCGACATTTTTAACCAGCTACATAACAGTTTGCGAGCTGCTTGTTCCTATAATAACTTACTGAAGTCGACTTGATTGCGACGGCATATAACTCAGGAAAAGAGGAGAAGGAGCGATGAATTATGTGATTAAAAGGGCCTTAGTGCTGGGGATGGTACTGAGTCAATTAACCGCTTGCTCGGGTGGCAGCGGTGATAGTTCAGCACCTAAGGATACACCAGACTTGTTGACCATTTCAGCACATAGCGAAGGGGGTGGAGTGTTGGAGCCGGCAAGCCTTCAGGTTGGCAAGGGTAAAGCCGCTGAGTTTATCGCGAAACCTCGGGCGGGTTATGAGCTGGTGGCGCTGAGCGGTTGCGGGGGTAAACGCACGGGGGTTGCTTATCGGGTAGAGCGGGTCGAGCAAAGTTGTCAAATACAGGCACGTTTTTCACCTATCCATTATCGTCTGGATGCGACCGTTAGTCAGGGTGGAAATGTGGACATCAGCACCCAGCAAATTGCGCATGGCAGCGCTGCTGAGTTTGTCTTTACACCGAACAGCGATCATATTCTGGAGCGCGTTGGGGGATGTAATGGCACACTAACCCAGTACACTTATCACCTACCCGAAGTGACTGGGCCTTGTACTGTGAGTGCGTTATTTTTACCTTACCTTCCTGAACCTGAGGCGCTCACGCGGATCCGGTTACCGGTCGTCGTACATGTACTGAATAATGGCCATTTTGAACTCAGTGATGCGCAGATCTTATCTCAGTTACGGGCCACGAATTTGCATTTTCGCGGCAAAAATAACGCCGAACTTGAGACTATCCCCGATACCTATTCCCCTTTTGTTGCAGACACTGGGATCCAGTTTTATCTGGCTGACAAAGATCCGGATGGCCAGTCTCATTCGGGGATCGTGCGGGTCGATGCCACAACGAGTGTCTTTGCGCTGGAGGGATACCCCTTTGCCCGCAGCGATGCGGGTGGATCGGATGCCTGGCCGACAGACCGTTACATTAATATCTGGGTGGGCATGTCACGTACCCGGTTCAATGAACCGGTGTTGGGTGGCAGGGCACATGTCCCGGGCATGGCGCCTGAGCTATATATTGGTGTGTCGGTAGAGCAGGGACTATTTGGCTCCATCGCACCTCGAGAGCCAAATTATGATCAGGGCAAAACGCTGACGCATGAGTTAGGGCACTTTCTGGGGTTAATTGGTCATACTAATCCGCCGTGGAATGACCAAAACACTCATCGTCACCTGACCTGTGATGGGTTGGCGCAGACTGATTGCGTGAATGCAGATCTGACGATGAACTTTATGAATACCAATGTCTATGATAACAGGCAGAAGATGTTTTCGTTGAGTCAGCGCCAGTTGATGCGTGCGTGGTTAGAAACCGGACCATTACAGGCTTTGTATCTGAATAACCCGCCTTAACGCTTTAGATATTGCCCGGGTGTGGTGCCGAAAAACTTTTTAAATGCACTGTTGAATGCTGAGCTGGACTCAAACCCCAGTTGCAAAGCGGTGGCTTGCTGGGTTTCACCTGCGGTGAGCATTTCAACGGCACGCAGCGCTCTGAGCTTCTGCTTCCATTGACTAAAGCTCATTGCAAAGCTCTTGTGAAACAGGCGATTAAGGGTTCTGGCTGATGCGCCCACCTGCTCACCCCACTGTTCAAGAGTAAGTGCGCAGCCCGGGTTAGAATACAGTTCACTGACAATTGGCAGCAGGCGATGATCATCGGCTTTGGGAATGAAAAACGCACTGGTAGGTGCCAGCTCTAATCTGTCAATGAACACCTGGATAAAGCGTTCGGTCTTATCGTCGAGCAGATAATCTTCAGGCCAGGTGCAGATAGTGAGGATCATTTCTTTCAGCAGCGCATCGACCACCAGGGTTTTCGCCTGATCGCCTAGGATGGCTGCATACTTTTCATCAATATAGACACTACGAAAATGCCCGCCATAACGACAGAAAGTCTCATGCTCCACGTTGGGCGGGATCCACAAGGCCTGTTGCGGCGGAATAACAAAGGTGCCCTGAGGTGTGAAAATGGTCATCACTGAGTCGCTGATATAGGTGATTTGCCCCCAGTGATGGCTATGGGGCCGCACATGCTCGTTGGCAGGCATCGTGGTGGGTCGGGGGAAGATGGGTCTGCCCAGTACTTTGCGTTTGAATCGGCTGGACACACTGCGCCAGGATGCATCTGTCCGATTTGATAAACTTTGTGTCATGATTTCCCATATTAGCCAGTGTGAACAGCTCATATACTAACCGGGCCGATAACGGCAATCAATGTGCTTAAGGACTGTGAATGAAAAACCCGACCCGACTTTTTGTGCCTTCCCCGATGAGCTTTATGGTGCTGGCAACCATCGTCATGGCTATGACATTTTCTGCCTGGAATGCCTTGCTTAATAACTTTGCGATTGAACAGGCTGCGTTTACAGGTGCGCATATTGGCATGTTGCAATCACTGCGAGAAATCCCAGGTTTCCTGGCTTTTACAGCTGTGTTTGTGTTGCTGGTGCTGAAGGAACAAACCTTTGCCTTGATCAGTTTATGTTTGTTGTCGATAGGTGTGGCACTGACAGGGTTTTTCCCGAGTGTGTATGGCCTGTATGCCACGACGGTGCTGATGTCTATTGGATTCCACTATTTTGAAACACTGAATCAATCGCTGAGCTTGCAGTGGTTCACTAAGGAAGAGGCACCCGAGCAATTGGGCCGTTTACTGTCGATAAAATCGATGGCCTCTTTAGTGACCTTCGGGCTCATCTGGGTGGCATTTACCTGGATGGCGACCGATTATGTATGGGTGTACTTGTTATTTGGCGGGGCCGGACTGGTACTGACCTTGTTTATGGCGCTGACGCACCCGCACTTCGTTCAACAAGCCACGCAACATAAAAAACTCATTCTAAGAAAACAGTACAGTCTGTATTACGTCCTGACCTTTTTCTCCGGCGCCCGTCGTCAAATCTTTATGGTGTTTGCCGGTTTTTTGATGGTGGAAAAGTTCGGCTTTGATGTGGCCGAGATCACTGCCTTGTATATGCTCAACCACCTTGTGAATATTTTCGTGGCCCCAAAAATTGGTCAGATGATTAGCAAGATTGGTGAGCAAAAGGCCCTGACGCTGGAGTATTCAGGTTTGGTTTTGGTCTTTATTGGCTATGCGCTGGTCGAGTCTGCGCAATTAGCGGCGGTATTATATTTAGTGGATCATATCTTCTTTGCGATGGCCATTGCGCTTAAAACCTATTTCCAAAAAATTGCCCAGCCAGAAGATATTGCCGCCACGGCCGGAGTGAGTTTTACCATTAATCACATCGCGGCAGTGGTGATCCCGGCGAGCTTTGGCATGGTGTGGTTGTATGACCAATCGTTGGTATTTTATTTTGGTGCGGCCCTGGCGGGGTGCTCTTTGATTCTCAGCCAGTTCATTACGCCGCATCTGAAAAAAGTGGCTGCCTGATAAAAAAGCCGCCCGGTGTGGGCGGCTTTTAATGTGTGTTTTAAAGGGCCTTAAAGCGGATCGCGGTGCCGCCACTGGTGGCGAGCTTCAGCGTTAAGGTATCTTGTGTCGTGACAATCTGTTTTTGAATGCTCAGATCATAGGGGTTGTATTTCCATTCTGCCTTAGGGCCATCCTGATAGAGCTGGGCTTCGAAACGCTGGCCTGGCTCAAGGAAGTCGAGCTTTATGTTAATGCTTCTTGCCTGTTCATCGGTGATGGCACCTAAATACCAGTCATTTCCCGAATACTTACCGCGTTTGCGCTCTTTACGGGCAAAGACCACATAGTCGCCCACTTCACCTGCCAATGCGATACTGTGCTCCCAGTCCGCCGGGACGTCTTTAATAAACTGGAAGGCCTGTGGTTTTGCCAAATAGTTTTCTGGCAGGTCCGCAGCCATTTGCACTGGGCTATACAGTACAACATATAGCGCCAGTTGTTTGGCAAGGGTCGTTTGTGGGCGGTTGGTTTTGTCGCCCAGGCCGTTAAAACTCATGTCGAAAATACCTGGTGTAAAATCCATCGGGCCAGACAACATACGGGTATAGGCCAGCATGGTGGTATGCTCAGGTGGGTTGGGTGGTGTACCCCAGGCATTAAACTCCTGGCCGCGTGCGCCTTCTCGGGTCAGCCAGTTAGGATAAGTGCGGCGCAAACCTGTGTCCTTAATTGGTTCATGGGTATTGATGCTGATCTTATGTTTGGCCGCCAGTTTCACATTGTCCAGGTATTCATTAACCATAAACTGACCGTCGTGCCATTCGAACCGGGCGTGACCACGCTCATCAATGCGCTTGATATTGCCACCATCGGCAACATAGCCGGTTTTAACCTGACGGACACCGGCTTTTTCGTACAGGGCAAAGGCATCTGCCATCTGGTCGCGATAATTGCTGACATTACCTGAGGTTTCGTGGTGACCGATCAGGCGGGCACCCACTTGTTCGCCATGTTTAGCAATGGCATCCAAGTCGAAATCCGGGTAGGTTTCTGTAAAGCTGAATACATCACCATTGTAGAACCAGTCGCCATCCCAGCCGGTATTCCAGCCTTCTACCAGCACACCATCGAAGCCATGCTCGGCTGCGAAACTCAGGTATTCTTTAGTGCGTTCTGTAGTCGCGCCATGTTTTTCACCACTGCCCCAGGTGTTCTTTCCGATGTGCATGCCCCACCAAATGCCGAGGTATTTACCTGGCTCTACCCAGGATACATCGCCTAATTTATTGGGCTCATTCAGGTTGAGAATAAGGCGCGAGTTCAGCAAATCAGTTGCCTGGGCGCCAATCTGAATGGTGCGCCAGGGGGTTTTGAAGTGGCCATTGGTCTTTACGGCAATGCCATCAGACCAGGGGGTCAGATCGCTGATAAAGGTACCGGGGCGACGCTGGTTCAGGGTCATAGCGGCATAGTCAACCAGTGCGGCTTCGTGAATGCTGACATGCACACCATCTTTGTTTTTCAATGTAAATGGGGTGTGGACATGGGCTGCATCATGGAGTGCTGTGGTGTTATAGGTATATTCATAGCGGTTCCAGCCGCGAGCTGGGATCCACCAGGCTTGTGCCTTGTCACTGTCAGCGACAGCAAATTCAGTCAGTTCTCTGGTGATATAGCGGGCAGAGTCCTGAGCTACTTCGTAGCGGAAGCCGACACCGTCATCAAATGCCCGTATTCTCAGGGTATATTGCGCCTGCTTTGACTGACTGTCAGCCAGGGTAACAACCAGTTCATTGTGATGGTTGTGTACTTCTCGTGCCTCACCCCAGGGTTGCTGCCAGCGCTCATCTACGCTGTTGCGCTGGGTTTTGCTGATGATCAGTCCGTCGCGCAGCGAGGGGGCGCGGGCAAAATCGAACCCTAACTTTGAGGGGGCAATCACGGCTTGGTTATTAAACATGATCTGGTAGCTGGGCTGGGTATTGTCATCGCTGACTTGAAAGGTGAGTTTACCGTCTGGCGAGCTGACACTGTATGTCGCAGCCTGTGTTGCAGTGGTAAATAAACCGGCTAAGAGTGTGACAGCAACGCTTGTTGCACTGAAGACTAATCGCATAAACTATCTCGGTTGCAAATGTGAGTGAATGTTTAGCTTACTGTTATCTTCGTCCGGGCATGAACTGTCTGCATACGTATTCACTTTGAAAATGCGATGAATGGAAACTAACGGTCGTCCGGTCTACATCTGTGGCCTATACTAAATCGAGACCGCAAGGAGCTTTTAGGCAATGACTCAATTAAAACATATTTTTAGTATCACTTTAGCTGCCGTTACTCTGATCTCTGCCTGTGCCACTGCCGCTGAGCAGCTCACTGTTCAGGTGCGGGACAAAGAGGGAAAGGTATTGCCCGGCGCGGCCGTATGGCTCAGTGGTAAAGGACTTGCTGCCGATCAGGCTGTCCTCACACGCAGTTATAAAATGGGCCAGAAAAACCGCGCATTTACGCCGCATTTACTGATTGTGCCAAAACAGGCCGAAGTGTCATTTCCTAACTATGACTCTATTTTGCACCATGTGTACTCCTTCTCTCCCGCCAAGCGCTTTGAGTTTAAATTGTATCGGGATCAACCACAGGCCCTGACGTTTTCTGCGACCGGGGCTGTGGAGCTGGGCTGTAACATCCATGACTGGATGCTGGGTTACATTCTGGTTGTTGACTCTACGCATTTTGCCGTAACAGATACTCAGGGCATCGCACGCATTTCAATACCTGCGGCGCAGCACAATGACGTGACGTTAAAAGTCTGGCACGAGGGATTTATGGACTTAGACAGTCCGGAAAGTCATGTATTATCCGCCGTCAAGTCGGGTGAACAACTGAATATTCAGTTGCAGCAGTCCCTTGGTATGCTCCAGGAAGATTTCAGTGATGAGTTTGATGATTATGAATAAACAACTTCAAAAGCTGGGGCTGATTGGGCTGAGTGTTGTGGGCATCAGCACGGCACAGGCACAGGACTTTCAGTATAAAGGTGCAATTCAGGCAAGTTGGCAAAATAGCAGTGAATATGCAGCCTGGTATAACCGGGGCGTGGCAGTAAATCGCTTTGGTGCCGACTCTGAGCGACTCAACTTGAGTCGTGCTGTGCTTGATGTGCGCACTGAGCTGGGCAGCAAATGGTCTTTGCTAGCCAGTGCCCAATATGTTCCCGATCCGGATAGTAAATTCGGGTTTACTGAATTATTTGCACAGTATCATACCCTGAACAAAGGGCCCCGCCAGTGGCAAGCGCGGCTTGGGGGGTTTTACCCACGCATGTCTCTGGAAAACCCTGATATTGGCTGGTCGTCTCCTTATAATTACAGCTATAGCGCGATCAATACCTGGCTTGGTGAAGAGATCCGTACTTTTGGTACGGAAGTGAGCTATAAGCACAGTGACAGCCGGCTGCCACGTCGACAACGAACAGGTCACAATTGGGAGTTGCTGGGAGCTTTGTATAAAGGGAATGATCCGGCAGGTACTTTACTGGCCTGGCGTGGCTGGGCAATACATGACAGGCAAAGTGTGTTTAATGAAGCCATCCCTTTTGCGCCGATCAACGCACTACAGGCACCGCCCCTGGCTAAGCAATCCTGGCGAACTGAGCCTTTTACTGAAGTCGATGGTCGGTTTGGATATTACCTTGGCGCACACTGGGATTACCAGAAGCGCCATACGCTGAGGCTGTATTGGTACGATAATAACGGTGATCCAAGTGTATTGAACTACCAGACCGGGCAATATGCCTGGGATACCAAGTTTTACAGTGCGGCTTATCGATTTAAGATCACCCGGGCCACGCATCTGGTTATGCAGGCGATGGCTGGCAACACGGCGATGGGCATCAGGCGCGGTGTTGATAACGACTTTAGTAGCCAGTTTATTCTGTTAACTCATAAATGGCAGGATTATCGGGTGAGTGGTCGGGTGGAACAATTTGATGTGAAAGATCGCGACTTTTGGGATTTCGATCCAAATACCAGTGAGGGAGGCGCGATAACCGTAACTGGTCGCTGGCAGATCTCTGAGCGCTGGCATGTTGGTATGGAGTTTCAGTATTTGGAGTCTAAGGTCGCAAACCGTGCCGATTTTAATTTACCGACGCGTCAGATAGAACAGTTGTGGCGTGTGAGTGGAGCGCTGCGCTTTTAAGGCGCAGCACTCATGCTGGGTCGGGTTAGTCACATAAACGGTTCAATCCGTTGAGTGCGGCAACCCGGTATGCTTCGGCCATGGTGGGGTAGTTAAAGGTGGTGTTGACGAAGTACTCAACATTATTGCCTTTGCCTTTTTGTTCCATAATGGCCTGACCAATGTGAATGATCTCGGAGGCCCGCTCGCCAAAACAGTGTATTCCGAGTATCTCTTTGCTTTCAGCATGAAAAAGCAGCTTCAGTGAACCAACTTCAGTACCTGTGATCTGCGAGCGTGCCAGGTGTTTGAATTGTGCTCGGCCCACTTCGTATGGGATTTTGGCTGCCGTCAGCTGTTGTTCGGTTTTGCCCACTGAGCTCATTTCCGGAATGGTGTAAATACCAGTTGGGATATCAGTGATCAGGCGATCATCGCACTTACCGTGCACAATCGCATGCGCCGCAATGCGACCCTGATCAAAGGCGGCACTGGCCAGGCTGGGATACCCAATCACGTCACCCACGGCGTATACATTGTCTATTTCTGTCTGGTAATGCTCATTGACTTTGAGCTGGCCGCGGCTGTCTGCTTTGAGGCCAATGGCATCCAGATTGAGTGAATCGGTATTACCAGTTCTTCCGTTGGCCCACAAAATGCAGTCGGCTTTAACCTTTTTACCCGATTGAAGATGCAGCACAACGCCCGTGTCCTGGGTTTCAACCTTGGCAAACTCTTCATTGTGTCGGATCACGATACCACTGTTCCAGAAGTGGTAGCTCAGTGCATCGGAGATTTCATCGTCCATAAACGACAGCAGTCGATCACGGGTATTGATAAGGTCAACTTTGGCACCTAAGCCCTTAAATATAGATGCGTACTCACAACCAATGACCCCGGCACCGTAAACCAGTACGCGCTGTGGGTTATGTGTTAAATCTAAAATCGTATCACTGTCATAGACGCGCGGATGAGCGAAATCGACGCCAGGTGGACGATACGGACGAGAGCCCGTGGCAATGACAATGGTCTGCGCAGTCAGTAGTTCCTGCGAACCGTCATGATGTTGGACCCGGATTGTGTGTGCATCGACAAAAGTTGCATCGCCCTGATAGAGGTGGATGCGGTTGCGGTCGTAGAAGCTTGAGCGCAGGCTTGACTGTTTGCTGATCACATTACTGGCATGATGCAGAATGTCCTGAAACGTCAGACGTTGCGGGCGTTCGCTGAACCGAAACAGTGGGTTCGATTTGTACTCAATCAAACGGCTGACAGAGTGACGCAGTGCTTTGGAAGGGATAGTTCCCCAATGTACGCAGCCACCCCCGACATCTTTTTGTCGCTCAATCACGGCGACTTTACGATTGCTTTTGGAGAGATTCATGGCAGCCCCTTCGCCGCCGGGGCCTGTGCCAATGATGATCGCATCATACTGGTATGATGCGCTTTGATTGGGGGTTTTTGTGGCGGTTTTTTTACTCACGGCCTCACCTTACATAATGACTTGTGAGGCCGTTATTGGGTTAGCTGGTGGCGCCCTTTAACAACCTCGAGTTTAATGCCAGCCATGCCTGTTTTTGCGCTTCCCAGGCCTGTTCTAGTTCTTGATACTGTTTTAACAGGGCCGATTGCTCGCATTGCTCACGCATGGCATGCTTTTTCGTTTCCAGTACCTGCTTTTGCACGGCACAGAAGTGCTGAAGTTTTTTCAGCAATAAATCATACTCTTGTTGTAACAATGTAAGCTTATCCTGCGCCAAAGGCAATTTCGCTAGGGTAACTTTAGTCTTATTTAATAAGGTTTCTGCCTTGGCTTTTTCTATCCGTTCAATAGGCGTTCGCTTCAGCTTGCTGGCCAGACCAAGATAAGAAAGACCCCGGATCATCCACTTGGTTGGATCATAATGATACCAGCGAATGCCATTGCGATAATCGCTGGCAAAGATATGGTGGAAATTGTGATAGCCTTCACCATAAGTAAGCAGGGCCAGAAAACCATTGTCTCGAGCGGTATTTTTCTCGGTGTAAGGGCGTTTTCCCCAGATGTGTGCCAGCGAATTGATAAAGAAAGTAAAGTGCTGGCTGAGCACGAGCCGTAGCACACCGGCTAATAATAGCATCCCGATGATGTCGCCCAGCATCAAGCCCAGCAGCAGTGGAATGCCGATATTGGTAAGTAACACCAGCTTCAGGTAGTGCTTGTGTTGCCACATCACGATTTTGTTGCGTTGTAAGTCGCGGGCATTGCTGTAGTCACCGTAGCTGTCTCCCTGATAGTCTCTGAGCATCCAGCCGATATGGCTGTACCAGAAGCCTCGTGTTGCGGCATAGGGGTCTTTGATTGGATCGTCGACCTGACCGTGGTGAATGCGGTGGTCACTGCTCCAGTGCAGTGCGCTATTTTGCAACGCAAAGGCACCGCCCAGTGCAAAGAATACCTGCATAACAGGGTGAACGTCATAGGCCTTGTGGGCCCACAGGCGATGATAACCTGCGGTGATCGACATGCCGGCGTAAAACATACACCCGACAAACGCAATCCAGTGTGTTGCACTGTATCCATATTCGAACCCATACCAGGGAACTAAAGTAATGGCAGCAAGAAAGGACAGACTAAAGAATAAGACATTAGTCCACAATAACGGGGGTTTTTTCATTTTTTAAATCTCAGCGTACACTTGTACGCTAAAATAGTATTTCAAACTTGCGTCGTCAAGTATTAGACTCCCACTATTGTCGATCTGAGCTAATAAATTATAGGAATAGCGTCCATGTCAGGTGTTCGTGCCCAGCAAAAACAAAAAACGCGCCAGGCGTTGATTGAGGCAGCGTTTAATCAGCTCAGTGCTGAGCATAGCTTTACCAATCTTAGTTTGCGTGAAGTTGCCCGAGAGGCGGGGATTGCGCCGACCTCCTTTTATCGTCACTTTAAAGACATGAATGAGCTGGGGCTGACAATGGTGGATGAAGCTGGCCTGACCCTGCGCCAGCTGATGCGTCAGGCTCGGCGCAGAATCGCTAAGGGTGGCGGGAGCGTGATCCACACTTCGGTACTTACCTTTATGGAATTCATAGAAACTTCCAGTAACCAGTTTCGATTGCTGTTGCGCGAACGCTCTGGCACGTCCCCGGCGTTCAGGGCTGCTGTCGCCAGAGAGATCAAACATTTCATCATGGAGTTGTCACATTATCTGGAGACCGAAACACCGTGTGATGCCAGTCATGCTTATATGCAGGCAGAAGCCATGGTGACCTTGGTCTTCAGTTCAGGCGCGGAGGCGTTAGATCAGGATGCGCAGCAACGAGCCGAGTTGACCGAGCGGTTGATCTGGCAACTCAGATATATCGTTAAAGGGGCGTCAGGTTATCAAAAAGAGAGTCAGGTACAGGCAACGACCAAAGCACCGGGTCAGTAACCTGATCCGGCTTACTGGCATGATATAATCAGATTTAAACCGCTTTAATACGACATCACAAGGATAGCGCAGTATGCTACTTATGATAGACAATTATGATTCTTTTACGTTCAATTTGGTGCAATATTTTCAACGCCTTGACCAGGAGGTTGTGGTGCATCGCAATGATGCGCTGTCGATCTCTGACATTCGCGCACTAAACCCGGATCATATTGTAATTTCTCCTGGCCCTTGTTCGCCTAACGAAGCGGGTGTGTCTCTGTCGGTCGTTGATGCGTTTCAAGGGCAGATCCCCATTCTGGGTATCTGCCTGGGGCATCAAACGATTGCTCAGGCTCTGGGGGCACGCGTCGTGCGTGCCAGGCAAGTTATGCATGGTAAAACCTCAACGCTGGTGCATAATCAGCGGGGTTCATTCAACGGGTTACCTGCACGCTTTGAGGTTTGTCGGTACCACTCTTTGGTTGTGCAACAAGCAAGTCTGCCAGACGCTCTTGAGGTGACAGCCTGGACGCAAAATAGTTCGGGTGAACTAGATGAAATCATGGGCTTATGCCATACTGAGCGGGCGTTGGAAGGTGTCCAATTTCACCCTGAGGCCATTCTGACCGAGCATGGTCTGCGGCTACTTGATAACTTTATAAGTCGCTTCTAACCTTAGAAAAGTAACCCCCGACAATACCGGAAAAGAACATAATTGATGACAGATGACATTAGGCAACTTAGGATCGCACAAGCGCTGGCAGAGCGTGCCCATGATGTACTAATTAGCCACAATTTTGCGCAGCAGCAGATCGGCTACATTCATACCTTTGATATGAATTTTGGCGAGCGGATACCACAACGCACAATGCTTGAGGTCGAGCTTGCTGCGGCCGCCAAACGCCAGGAGCGCAGTACCAGTCATCATAAGTATATTGCCAAAGCCAGCACCCATCTGCATCAGGTCATCGAAACCGCCATTAATACCCAGCTGGAAGATTTAGATACGATTTATCATGAAGTGGTGGGTATTCAAGAGGCGGTGCCAACGGTATTAGACATTCTGGCTGTGAAGTCGGCATCTGTCGGACGCTTGGAGCCATTGGTTAATGACTTATCCTGGATGGGCCGAGATCTGGTGTCTTTGGTGAATCTCCCTCAATACCGTAAAAAGAGTGCGAAAGGCACAGCCGTGAAGGTTGATACACCGGCATTGGCGTTAAGATATCTGGGACTGGAAAACTTGCAAATGGTGATCCCCACATTTGCAGTACGCCATTGGATGCCTCATTCAACCGAACCTTTTCCATTACTAAAGCGCAAGTTGCGTGATATGAGTATGGCAACCTCCATTGCGGCTAAAACCCTGGCCCCGTTGTATGGCGTAAAAGAGCAACATGCGTTTACGCTGGGTATGTTGTTGGATGTCGGCAAAATTGCCCTGACGCGGCTATATTTGCGTACCTTTGAGCGGGTCTGGCAGGGTAAAGTAAAGATTGCCCGTGATAAAAAACAAAAAGACTTGCATACCGCTCTGGTTGGTTTGGAGCCGGATCCGCTGTTCCTGCGTAACTTACTGCTGGAGCACTCCGCTACCGTGTCTCAGTATCTGATTGAGCGCATGGAGTTTCGTTACCTGCCGTTCAATGCCGCTATTGAAGAGTTTGCGCAAAGCTATCTGCCAAAGGCGAATAATCATGCTGCCGATCAATTACCTCTTACTCAGGTAGTGCGTAAAGCCTATTGCTATGCGCAGTATCAGGTCCTAAAAGATACCCATTTATTAGAAGCGGATGAAGCCAAAGATTGGCTTGCCTTCAACCAACTCACCCGCGAAGAGCAAGATCTGCTGTCAAAAACAGCACTGCAAAGCCTACAATTGACTATCCTGTAAAAAAAGCCACACTTTTTTCCCGCTTATTCATTCATCTCAGGTAAGCGGGGGATCTCAGCAAACACCTTGAAGTTATAGGGGCGTTAATTTTAAGCGCCTTAATAGTTATTCACTGAGAATGAAATTATATACTAATCCCTTGAATATAAAGGGCTAGCACGGTGTTTAATATGAGACAAATGCGCTTTTTTTTGAAATAATGAGCGTATGAATTTTGCACCAATTGGGAAAAATTCAGGTCTTTTACATCGCTGTCGCTGAGATTTCATGTATCACTGCCTGCCCCGGTTGAGTGCTGTACTCACCAAAATGAGGAATCAAAATGACTATCAATCGTGAACTTTTCGATCAGGTAATGGTGCCTAACTATTCACCTTCTGCAGTAATCCCGGTTAAGGGTGAAGGTGCGCGCGTATGGGACCAAAATGACAAAGAATACATCGATTTCGCGGGCGGTATCGCAGTAAATTGTCTGGGTCATTGTCACCCGGCACTGGTTGCAGCGCTGAAAGAGCAGGGCGAGAAAATCTGGCACCTGTCTAACGTAATGACCAATGAGCCGGCACTTCGTCTGGCGAAAAAACTGACTGATGCGACCTTCGCAGACAAAGTTTATTTTGCAAACTCTGGTGCAGAAGCAAACGAAGCCGCTTTAAAACTGGCGCGTCGTTGGGCTTTGGACAAATTCGGTGAGCAAAAATCACAAATTATCGCCTTCAACAAAGGCTTCCATGGCCGTACTTTCTTCACTGTGACTGTCGGTGGTCAGGCTGCGTATTCTGATGGTTTCGGTCCTAAGCCGGGCGATGTTGTACACAGTGACTACAATGATCTGGCAGCTCTGGAAGCGCTGATTTCGGACAACACTTGTGCCGTTATGATGGAGCCTCTACAGGGTGAAGGCGGTATCATTTCTCCGGAAGCAGACTTTGTGAAGGGTGTACGTGCACTGTGTGACAAGCACAACGCATTGTTGATCTTTGATGAAGTACAAACGGGTGTTGGCCGTACTGGTGACTTATATGCTTATCAGGGACTAGGTGTAACGCCTGACATCCTGACAACGGCAAAAGCGCTGGGTGGTGGTTTCCCTATTGGCGCAATGATCACAACCGCAGAGATTGCAGAGCATCTTAAAATTGGTACACACGGTTCTACCTATGGCGGTAACCCGCTGGCATGTGCGGTTGCAGAAGCTGCGCTGGACACGGTAAATACACCGGAAGTACTGAATGGCGTGAAAGAAAAAGAAGCCTTGTTCCGTGAGCTATTAAACGACATCAACGAGAAGCATCAGGTATTCAGCGAGATCCGTGGTAAAGGTTTGCTACTGGGTGGCGTACTGAACGACAAGTATCAGGGTAAAGCAAAAGAGTTCCTGGTTGAAGGTATTAATCAAGGCGTCATGTCTTTGGTTGCTGGTGCCAATGTTGTGCGTTTCACGCCGTCTTTGGTGATCCCTGATGCGGATATCCGTGAAGGTATGGCACGCTTTGAAGCGGCTGTAGCGCGTGTGGTTGCAAACAACGCCTAATTTCAGTCGGTGACATGTGGGTCGCACTTATATGTGCGACTCAGCTATCTACATTTTTTGAGGAGTAAGCGGGCTCATGATGATCCTTCGCCCAATCCAGAAAAGCGATTATTCAGCGCTTTTGAACATTGCCCAGGAGTCGGGGCATGGCTTTACTTCATTGCCGGTCAATGAAGAATTGCTGCAAAACAAGATCGAACGTTCAGTTGCTTCATTTGCTAAAGAAACAGATGTGCCTTTTGATGAAGGCTACTTATTTGTACTTGAAGACAGTGAAACAGGCGAAGTCGTTGGCACCAGTGCCATCGAAGCCGCTGTGGGTCTTGATGATGCCTTCTATCACTACCACTTAAGTAAAGTGATCCACTCATCGCGGACTTTGAATGTTTACAAAGCAGTGGATATTCTAACCCTGTGTAATGATTACACCGGTGCCACTGAGTTGTGTACATTATTCCTGCGCGATAAATATCGTCGCGGATTAAATGGCAAATTATTGTCAAAGTCACGCTTTATGTTTATCAATCAGCATCGTGATCGCTTTGCAGAAACGGTGATTGCTGAGATGCGTGGTGTCTCTGATGAAAATGGCGACAGCCCATTCTGGCAGTGGCTGGAAGAGCACTTCTTCTCAATGGACTTCCCAACGGCGGACTACCTGACTGGCATTGGACAGAAAGTATTCATTGCCGAGTTGATGCCTAAGTACCCAATCTATGTCAATCTGCTGAGCAAAGAAGCCCAGTCAGTTGTAGGTGAAGTACACGACAATACTCGTCCGGCAATTGAACTGCTCAAGAGCGAAGGTTTTACCTTTAATGGTTATGTCGATATTTTCGATGCCGGTCCAACCGTAGAGGCCAAAGTCGACAATATCCGTACCGTGCGTGAAGTCCGTAAGTACATTGTACGCATTGATGATCAGGTTAAGATCGACGCAGAAGGTTCCCCCGTGATGATAGCTAATGATAAACTAGCGGGATATCGTGCGACGGCGCTGACGTTAGCGCTACCAGAAAAAGCAACGGAAGTTGCCATCCCTGGTGCGGTAGCTAAGGCCCTTCAGATCGCTGACGGTGATACCGTTAGTATTGCAACTCTTTAATTGGGAAAGAATTATGACAACACACGCAGCACAGTTTATCAATGGTGAGTGGCGCTTAGGTGAAGGCGCAGCGTTTGCTTCGGTAAACCCGGCAAACAACGAAGAGATCTGGCGTGCAAACGCGGCAACCGCAGCGCAAGTTGATAGCGCCGTTAAAGCCGCACGTGAAGCTTTCTATACCTGGAGCGAACTGGCGTTTGAAGAGCGTCTGGTCGTGGTTAAGCGTTTTGCTGAACTACTGAAAGAAAACAGTGAAGCCCTGGCTGTCGCCATTGCTCAGGAAACAGGTAAGCCATTGTGGGAAACGCGTACTGAAGCGGGTGCCATGGTTGGTAAAATTGCCATTTCTGAAAAAGCCTACCATGAGCGTACTGGTGTGGTTGAAAACCCAATGCCAGTGGGCCGCGCTGTGATTCGTCACAAAGCCCATGGTGTGGTTGCTGTTTTTGGTCCTTATAACTTCCCGGGCCATCTGCCTAATGGCCATATCGTTCCAGCATTGCTTGCAGGTAACACCGTGATCTTCAAGCCATCAGAACTGACGCCTTATGTTGCAGAGCTGACATTGAAGCTATGGGAACAGGCGGGTCTGCCAAAGGGTGTCGTTAACCTGGTACAGGGTGAAGTTGAAACGGGTAAAGCATTGGCGTCGCACAAAGGCATCGATGGCTTGTTCTTCACCGGCTCTTCTCGCACCGGTCACCTGCTGCACGAGCAGTACGCAGGTCAGCCAGGCAAAATCCTGGCACTGGAAATGGGTGGTAACAACCCACTGATCGTTAAAGATGTGGCTGATACCAAAGCAGCTGTACATGACATCATCCAGTCGGCATTTATCTCAAGTGGTCAGCGTTGTACTTGTGCGCGCAAACTGTTCCTGCCTGAAGGTGAACAGGGTGATGTGATCCTGGCGCAACTGCTTAAAGCGACCAAAGCGATTAAGATTGGTAACTATGATGCTGAAGATCAGCCGTTCATGGGCTCTATGATCTCTAACAACGCCGCTGCTGGTATGGTTGCAGCACAACAACAGTTGGTTGAGCTTGGTGGTGAGGTTCTGCTTGAGCTGACACATACTGAAGGTACAGGTTTTGTAACACCTGGTATCATTGAATGTAGCAAAGTAACAGACTTCCCGGATGATGAGCACTTTGGTCCGTTGCTGAAGGTTTTCCGTTACAGCGACTTTGATGCGGCGATTGAAAAGGCCAACGACACCAGTTTTGGTCTGTCTGCTGGTCTACTGGGTGATAATCAGGCGGATTACGAGCACTTCCTACGTCGCAGTCGTGCTGGTATTGTTAACTGGAACCGTCCTATCACGGGGGCTTCAAGCGCAGCACCGTTTGGTGGTATCGGCGCATCTGGTAACCACAGAGCAAGTGCTTATTATGCAGCAGATTACTGTGCATACCCTGTGGCTTCGGTAGAACTAGACAAAGTAACTTTGCCAGGTACCTTGAGTCCGGGCCTGACAATCGAGTAAAATCCTAAATGGTGAGAGCCCCCTTAATTGCTAAGGTGGATTATCGTTAGATTCTCACTCTTTAGTATTGGAAAAAGCAGCCTAGCGTAAAACTTGGCTGCTTTTTTGTTGGTCAGCAAATATCAAAAGTAGCAATCAAAACTAGTTTCTGCTTAAATCAATAGGAGATGTCATTGATACATTCAGGTGGGCAATATATGGTTTTAGATAAACAAGGATACGATGAGTTAGTCATGTACCTAACGCAACACTTAGCCTTGTTTGAGAAGCCGGGTGTGGTGAAAGCCAATGCACCTAAGGTGTTGGAGTTAATAGAAGATGTGATTGCTGAACACGTGATCCGCCTCTGTGAGCAACAGACCGGATTGACGACCGAACAACGTAGCCTGATTGTCAGAGAAGTTGACGGCATCGTATATGATTTGCAGGAAGTACTCTCCAGCGTCACTGAGCAGCGCGTAACCGAAGAACAAAGAGAATTTATTGAAGAATTCGCCGGGTTGGTGAAAAATCTGTTCGATAATGCAATTAACTGACACCGTTTTGGCTGTCAGGTAGTAAAGATAACACCGCCTTATGGCGGTGTTATTAGTTTTAGGAACTAGAGGAATAATAAACATGCAAGCAAGTGTGAAGTGGGTTGATGGCGATACCTTTATTGGGCGTTCTCATTCTGGTCATAACGTGGTTTTTGATGCCGGTGCTGAGAGTGCTGCACCCAGCCCGATGGAAATGGTGTTGATGTCGGCAGGTTGTTGCTCATCGGTGGACGTGGTGAGTATCCTGAAAAAAGCCAAGCAGGATGTCAGTGATGTCACTGTGGAGCTGACGGCTGAGCGCGCTGAGAGCGCACCTAGAGTATTTACAAAGATCAATCTACACTTTGTAGTGACTGGCAATAATGTGTCTGAAAAGCACCTAGCACGCGCCGTGCAATTGTCTGCTGAGAAGTACTGTTCTGTGGCCTTAATGCTTGAAAAAGCAGTAGAAATTACCCATAGCCATGAGGTGGTTGAAAACAGCGCAAAATAGTGCTTTTTCGAGACGCTATTTTCGTATAAAATCCGCGAACTTTTATTTCTGCAGCGCAGATTTTCACGTTTTAAGGTGGGTCTATCGTGAACAAGCCCTTTGATAAAATTAAACTCCATGGCTTTAACAACTTAACTAAGAGTTTAAGCTTTAGTATCTATGATATTTGCTATGCAAAGACCGAGCAGCAGCGAAAAGAATATCTGGAATACATCGATGAACAGTATAGTGCCGATCGTCTGACCGACATTCTGCGCGATGTTGTCGATATCATTGGTGCCAATGTACTGAATATTGCACGTCAGGATTATGATCCTCAGGGGGCGAGTGTCACCATTTTGGTATCGGAAGAGCCAGTGGAACAGCAGACATTCGACAGCAATGAAGCGCCTGGTCCGTTACCGGATTCGGTTGTTGCGCACTTGGATAAAAGCCATATCTGTGTGCACACCTATCCTGAAGCACACCCGCACGATGGCATTTGTACGTTCCGTGCTGATATCGAAGTATCGACCTGTGGCATTATTTCTCCGCTTAAGGCGCTAAACTTCCTGATCCACAAGTTGGAGTCAGATGTGGTGACTATCGACTATCGTGTACGTGGTTTTACCCGCGATGTGAATGGCGTAAAACATTACATAGACCATGCGATCCACTCTATCCAGAATTACATGACGGAAGACACCAAAGAGGCGTATCACATGGTGGATGTGAATGTGTATCAGGAAAACCTGTTCCACACTAAGATGATGCTAAAGGAAACCGATCTGAATACTTATTTATTCGGCATCACGACGGATGACCTGAATACTGAAGAAGAAGAGCAGATCCGTGAGCGTCTGAATCGCGAAATACAGGAAGTATTCTACGGCCGCAACCTGCCAGAGTAATGAATAGATACTAATAAAAAAGGCGCTCATCGAGCGCCTTTTTTATTAGGCTTACAGATCGTATGTGAATGTCAGGCCAAATACCCGAGGCTCACCATACTGAACATAGTTTCGTGCTGTGTAGCCATCACGTGGATCATTACCAAAGTAAAATCCTCTGACGGGCACGTCGCGATCGGCCAGATTACGTCCCCAGGCAGTCAATGACCATTGTTCACCATAATAACTCACACTGGCATTGATCAGGTTTTGGCTCGGTGCTTGCTCATTGTGGCTGTCCGAGAAGAAATAATCATCTTTCCCTTCCAGGCCCAGCGTGACCACTAGGTTTTCCAGGATGCTGTAGTCTGCTGCGAACGCGTATTGATACTTGGGTGCCTGTGCTTGCTCACGGCCGTCAAAGTTATCACCTGCTGTGGTGATAAAGTCTTCAATTTTAGTATCCAGATAACCCAAACTGTAGTTCAGCGTCAGCTGATCAGTGATCAGGCGTTGGCCTTCGATTTCCAGACCATAGTTCTCACCTTTACCTGCATTACTGATGAAACCGGCAAACTGTACACCATCGATTTGCCATTGCTTAAGCTGCATGTCTTCGCGTTCCATGTAGAAGGCGGTGACTGCCAGCGTGTGTTTTTTATCTTCAGACTGGCCTTTCACACCAAACTCTGCATTCCACAGATATTCTGGTTCAAAAGAAAATGCTGAGGCAGGAATGCTAAAACCATCATCTTTGGCTTTTGCCAGTGCTTCGCCATTGGCACCACCGACTTTATAACCGCGACTCAGGCTTGTGTAGATCATAGTACGTGGGACAACCTGATACTCCAGTGCCAGCTTGCCGCCGACCATGGTTTCATCTTGTTCGATATTAAAGCCGTTGGAATCGAGGTATTCACTGTCGTAGCGCTCAACCCGTAATCCTGTAATTAAGCGGGTTTGCTCATTCAGATGTGTGACTTTCTGGCCAAATAATGCCTGGCTGGAGACATCATAGCTAGACTTAAACGATGCGTTATTGCGATCTAAGTCAACGTCACGACGCTGTGCGTAGGCACCAAGAACCCAGTCGCCTTGTTTGTCTTTGAGTTTAACTTCCAGGCTGCCGCGTTCATGATCGCGCAGATAACTGTCGAAGCTGACATAGTGATCAGGGTGTAACCCTGCAGCGCAGAGTTGAGCCTGGGTTGCGTCATGGCACGTCCAATCTTCGTCGTAGCTATACTCGGTATCTGCTTGTAATCCAGTCCCCTGAACTTCTATATCAAAGGCGCTCAGGCCCGTATAAAGTGCACTGAGTGCAAAGGCGTCACTGTTTTGTGTGTCTTTACCTGGTTGGTTGGCCACGCTATTACGTGTATTGTCTAACGTGAATCCGTCGTAGCCATTATTAATATCAATGTGATGCACAGCCAGGTTCACAGCCAGAGCCTCTGTTAGCTGGCTATTTAGTTTAAGACGTGCCAGTTGTTCCTGTTGATCCTGAGTCGGTTTGTTCAAATAGAGGTTATCGACATACCCGTCTGAGCCTCGTTGGTACAGGCTGACACGGGCGGCCGTGTTGTCTGTTAATCCAGTACCTGCGGCCAGACCCGCTTCGTAGCTATTATAATTCCCTGCGCCGACACGTAGTTTAAGTGCAGTATCTTCTGTTGGGGCATGAGATTGAAGATCAATGATCCCGCCCATTGCATCGGCACCAAAGCGTGTGCCCTGAGGGCCGCGGTACAGAGTGACCTGATCAATATCGAATAGCAGAGCACTGCCACCCAGGCCAGAGTAATTAATGCCATCGACCAGCATGCCAACACTGGGGGTGATTGGATCGACAAACTGAGAGCGCAGGCCAACCCCCCGGATCTGCACAAAGCGGCCGCGCGATGCACCGGCGGTAAAGTTAACGTTTGCTGTGCTGTTCAGTAGCTCATCGAGATAACTGGCGCCGCGATGGGTCACTTCAACTTCACCCATCACACTGGCACTGGCACTCAGTGTTTGTAGAGATTCTGTTTGAAAGTCGCCGGTGACTTCAATGGTTTCAAGGGGCGCGGTTGTGCGTGATTCGTCAGCCACGGCTTGGTATGACAGGGCAGCCAACAGGCTAGTGCTAAGCAGAGAAAGTTTAAGCTTCATGTCTTATCTTGTTCCATTTTTAATTGCGCACAGTGTAGCAAAAGCCCGACCAGTTAACAGTTAATATGTGTTATAAATTCGGCAACTTAGTGAAGAGGAAAAGCCATGACATTTAAGCTTGATTTCAAAGTCAGGGATTACGAATGTGATTTGCAGGGCATTGTGAATAACAGTGTGTATTTTAATTATCTGGAGCACGCCAGACATGAATTTTTGATTGCCAATGGTATTGATTTCGCGGCGCTGGCAGAGCAAAAAATCAATCTGGTGGTGATCCGATCTGAAATGAATTATAAGGACTCGTTGAAACCGGGCGATGCTTTTTACGTTGAAGTTGAAACACTGCGCGTGAGCAAACTGAAGTTTGCATTTGTTCAGCGTATTGTCCGTGCCGAGGACGATAAACTCATGCTGGATGCCATTGTTACTGGTACATCGGTGAATGAACGAGGGCGTCCGTTCCTACCTCAGGAAATTGATCAGCTTTTTGGCTGATTTTTTTACTAAAAAGGCAGAAAATTACAGATTTTTACTGCCTTTTCCATACCGCCTGACGTTATAATATTAATCATATTTTAAGCGGTTGGTTTACCATGAAAATTTCCATTTTTTTATGCCTAATGTGCGTAATATTGATGGCATGTTCCAGTACAGGGAAGGTAACCAGGGAACAGCTTAAGCACTCTCACTGGCAGTTAACTCAGGTTGATGGAAACAGTG
Organism: Pseudoalteromonas sp. McH1-42; assembly: GCF_022347845.1. Taxonomy (NCBI): domain Bacteria; kingdom Pseudomonadati; phylum Pseudomonadota; class Gammaproteobacteria; order Alteromonadales; family Pseudoalteromonadaceae; genus Pseudoalteromonas; species Pseudoalteromonas sp. McH1-42. Next base: position 110,677 of record NZ_JAKRFU010000011.1, read on the forward strand.
TTGCAGATGCTGCTGCCATTGAAATCGAATTTCTCGATGCTTTACAGGTAGTTGGTTTTGCGGGTTGCAATCGGTTTTTTGCTGAGGGCAACATTGAGTCGGATGTACTCAAATTGGCTCAGTTAGGTATGACCCGTAAGTCATGTGGCGATGTGCTGGATGCGCAGGAAACGCAGTTTCTGGAGATGTTACAGCAGGGCGTGACCGTCACCATCCAGAATAGCAAGCTACACCTGCAAGGCCAGAAGATCTGGCAATTTAAAGTGCTGGACGCAGAGCCTTTGACTAACTAGGCGCGATTCAGTACACTTTTTCACAGTTCGTTACTTGTCGGAGTGCCCATCTGGGCTGAGATCGCAGTATTGCGGGATCCGTGGACCTGATCAGGTTAATGCCTGCGTAGGGAACAAGCTACCTAAGTTGGTATATCGCAAGATATCTAGGTTGCCAGCCATGTTGTGCCTGTGCCAACATGCTCCACTGAATGAAACCAGCACACAGTATTCACTGCTGTGAATTTGGTTTGGACCCTTCTCGCTCCCTTTGTGGAGTTCTGACAAGACACCTTAACTTAATAATGAGGCATGTCATGTCAAACAACAGTAGCAAGTTATCACGTCGTGAGTCACGCGAGGCCGCGTCGGATTTTATTTACAACCTTACCGGACAACCCTTTCCCAATTCCGAGAAAGTTTATGTTGATGGCGAGCAGGCGGGTGTACGCGTCGGAATGCGCGAAATTACCCTGAGCGATTCTTTTATTGGTGGCACCGAAGAAGATCCGATCTATGAGCAGAATGAGCCGGTTCGTGTTTACGATACATCGGGCCCTTATACCGATCCTGAATTTAAGCTGGATGTGCGCACGGGGTTGCCGAAATTCCGCGAACAGTGGATTTTGGACCGGGATGATACAGAGGTGCTGGAGTCGGTCACTTCGCAATTTTCTCAGCAGCGTATGGCAGATGAAGGGTTAGACCATATTCGTTTTGAAAATTTGCCTAAAATACGCCGCGCTAAACCCGGGCAAAACGTTACGCAAATGCACTATGCGCGTCGTGGCATTGTGACTCCGGAAATGGAATATGTTGCGATCCGTGAAAATATGGGGCGTGCCAAGATCCGTGAAGAGTTATTGGCGCAGCAGCACAAAGGTCAGTCTTTTGGTGCGGAGATCCCGGATTTCATTACCCCGGAGTTTGTCCGCTCTGAGATCGCTCGTGGTCGCGCCATCTTGCCAAACAATATCAATCACCCTGAAACAGAGCCGATGATTGTGGGTCGTAACTTCCTGGTGAAGGTGAATGCCAACATAGGTAACTCGTCGGTGACTTCTTCTATTGAAGAAGAAGTAGAAAAGCTGGTGTGGTCAACACGCTGGGGTGCAGATACTGTGATGGACCTGTCTACTGGACGTTATATTCATGAAACCCGTGAGTGGGTAGTGCGTAACTCACCTGTGCCTATCGGCACAGTACCGATTTACCAGGCGCTTGAAAAAGTGAATGGGGTGGCTGAAGATCTGACCTGGGAGATTTTCCGCGATACTCTGATTGAGCAGGCAGAGCAGGGCGTGGATTACTTCACAATCCACGCGGGTGTATTGCTACGGTATGTGCCCATGACGGCTAAGCGTGTCACAGGTATTGTGTCACGTGGCGGTTCTATCATGGCGAAATGGTGTTTGGCGCACCATAAAGAAAACTTCCTGTACACGCACTTTGAAGACATTTGTGAAATCATGAAACAGTACGATGTCTGTTTCTCTCTGGGAGATGGTTTACGCCCGGGATCAATCGCCGACGCCAATGACGAAGCGCAACTGTCTGAGTTACGCACCTTAGGTGAGCTGACAACGATCGCCTGGAAACACGACGTACAAGTGTTCATTGAAGGCCCGGGCCATGTCCCTATGCACTTGATCAAAGAAAACATGGATGAGCAATTAAAGCATTGTCATGAAGCGCCTTTTTACACCCTTGGCCCACTGACCACAGATATTGCACCAGGTTATGATCATTTCACTTCGGGTATCGGTGCGGCGCAAATTGCCTGGTACGGTACGGCGATGCTGTGTTATGTGACGCCGAAGGAACATTTGGGTCTGCCAAATAAAGAAGACGTGAAAGAGGGTCTGATCACTTACAAGATTGCGGCGCATGCAGCGGATCTGGCAAAAGGTCACCCTGGCGCTCAAATTCGTGACAACGCCTTGTCTAAAGCGCGTTTTGAGTTCCGCTGGCACGATCAGTTCAATTTGAGTCTGGACCCGGAACGCGCGCTGTCTTATCACGATGAAACACTACCGCAGGAATCGGGTAAAGTCGCGCATTTCTGCTCTATGTGTGGTCCTAAATTCTGCTCAATGAAGATCACTCAGGATGTACGTGACTATGCTAAGCAGCTGGAAGCTGAGGGCATAGATCCAAACAATGCGGGCGAAGCCATCGCGATAAAAATGATCGATGTGGAAGCCGAAATGAAAAATAAATCACGTGAGTTCAAAGAGACGGGCTCAGAGCTTTACCATAAAGCACTGTGATTGAAGACGGCGGGCCCATTTGGGCCCGCATGGAGGCAAGATGTCCCAGACAAATAAACCGCGTGTTGCCATCGTCGGTTTTGGCCTGATCGGTCGGGTTGCTGCCTTGATGTTGGCAGAGCACTTTCACCTGAGTATCTTTGAACGTGATCCGGTCTCGGCGCCTTCCAGCGTCGGAACTTTAGCTGCGGCCATGCTCGCCCCCATGGCTGAATCTGTGATTTGTGAGCAAGATCTGGCGGAGCTGGGTTTAGAAGCGATGGCCTTATGGCCTGAGTTGCTGGCCAAACTTGATACGCCGGTATTTTTTCAGCAGCAGGGGACAGTGATTGTTGCACATCAGCAAGACCGGGGTGATTTACTGAGTTTTCAGCGTCGTCTTAAGCCTCTGGCTGGTCATCAGGCACAAAGCCTGGATGGCCGTGGCATTGGCGCGTTAGAGCCTGAGTTAGCTGGTCGATTTCATCAGGGTTTGTATTTACCCTGTGAAGGTCAACTCGATAATCTGGCATTCTTTGCGGCGAGCCTCGGCACATTACAGAACATGGGCATGTGCTTTCATGAGGGGGCTGATGCACAGATTGAACAGGGCCGTGTGAATGGTGAGGCGTTTGACTGGATCATCGATTGCCGCGGGTTAGACGCAAAAGCGCAGAGCCCAGGGTTGCGTGGCGTGCGGGGGGAAGTTGCACGCATTTATGCGCCTGAGGTGAACTTACAACGCCCAGTACGTCTTATGCATCCGCGTTATCCACTCTATATTGCGCCTAAGCCAAACCATGAATTTGTGATAGGTGCCACCGAAATTGAGTCTCAGGATCGGGGCGATATCACAGTACGTTCGACGCTGGAGTTGTTATCGGCGGCTTATACGGTGCACAGTGGTTTTGCCGAGGGGCGTGTGATGTCATTACGTGCAGGGTTACGCCCAGCATATAAAGACAATCGCCCACAAATCAGTGTTACAGACAATGTGATCCGAATTAATGGTCTGTATCGACATGGCTTTTTGCTGGCACCTGCTGTGGTGCAACAAGCGTTACAACAAGGGGTATTATGAATATTAGTTACAATGGTCAGGCACTCACGTTGTCGCAGCCACACTCTCTGTTAGAGGTAATTGAAGCACAGGGGGCGCAAGCACCCTACGCGGTTGCGCTCAATGGCCAGTTTGTACCGCGCAGCGGGTTGGCAGAGCAGCGATTGCAAGAAGGTGACAGCATTGAGTTGTTATCGCCTATTCAGGGAGGCTGATGATGCAGACTGATAAGCCTTTCACGGTTTATGGAGAGCAGTTTGACAGTCGATTGTTGATAGGCTCTGCACTTTATCCCTCGCCGGAGGTGATGCAGCAAAGTTTGCTGGCTTCCCGGGCGCAAATCGTGACGGTTTCTTTACGGCGACAAAATTCTGTGTCAGCGGGGGATGATTTCTGGCAATTGATCAAGGATACTGGTTTGCGGGTATTGCCGAACACTGCCGGGTGTCACAGTGTTAAAGAAGTGGTGACACTGGCGCAAATGTGCCGCGAAGTGTTTGCCACTGACTGGATAAAATTGGAACTCATCGGGGATGAATACAATTTACAACCAGATCCGATTGCGTTGCTCGAAGCAACCGAGATTTTAATAAAGCAAGGGTTTAAAGTGCTGCCCTACTGCACCGATGATTTAGTGGTGTGTCAGCGTCTGGCGGATCTGGGGTGTGAAGTTCTGATGCCCTGGGGTGCTCCCATAGGTACCGGTAAAGGCTTACTTAATCCTTATAATTTGCAAACCATTCGTGAGCGTCTGCCTGACCATACCCTGATTGTCGATGCGGGACTGGGCTTGCCATCTCATGCCGTTCAGGCGTTGGAGCTGGGCTATGACGCCGTGTTGCTAAATTCGGCCATTGCAGGTGCCGGGTGTCCTGTGACTATGGCCAGCGCCTTTCATCATGCTGTGGTTGCCGGGCGTGCTGCCTATGTGGCGCAGGCGATGCCTGAGAAAGAGGTGGCGGCGCCTTCTACCCCGACAATGGGTATGCCTTTTTGGCATCAGAATTAAACACACGTTTACGTGTCATGAAGACTGTGTGGCGTATTGCACTTAATCATGCGCCCCTGTTCAACAGAATAAGTAGGAGTAATTGTGGCTGAACTGGTATGGACCATTGCAGGGTCGGACTCGGGTGGGGGAGCAGGCATACAGGCTGATGTGAAAGCTATGCACAGCTTTGGTGTGCAAACCTGCACGGCCGTAACCGCACTGACGGCGCAAAATAGTCTCGCGGTAGAGGAAATTAACGCGGTGTCCAGTGAAGTACTGGAATCTCAGTTGCTGGCGCTCGAAGCTGACTTAAAAGCGACTGTGATTAAGATTGGCATGCTCGCTAATAGTACGCAGATCCAGTTGGTTGCAGAGCACTTGGCACAGTACAAAAGCCGCTGGGAAAGACCGCCTGTGGTGGTTTTTGATCCTGTTGCCATTGCATCCAGTGGCGATGCGCTGACCGAAGAAGATACCCTGGATGCGCTGAAAAAGTACCTCTTGCCACTGGTTGACGTGATCACGCCCAATACGCAGGAAACACAAGTACTGACTGGAGTATATCTGATTGGCCCAGACGCAGTCAGGGACGCTGCCCGTAAACTGAGGGAGCTTGGGGTGAAATCGGTGATTATTAAAGGGGGTCACTGGGATTACCCTAACGGTTACTGTATAGATTATTGCTGGAGCGAGGGCGAGGAGTATTGGCTTGGGAATGAGGCGATACAAACACCACATAGTCATGGCACTGGTTGTAGCTTTGCATCCTCTGTCGCTGCATGTCTGGCGAAAGGTTACCCTATTAAAGATGCCTTTATTCTGGCCAAAGCTTACATCAATCAGGGGTTGAAAGTAGCACAACGATTTGGTGAGGGCAGGGGGCCACTGGCCCACGCCGGGTTCCCCGAGCAGATCAGCGATTTTCCCCAGGTCATAGAGGCGGGCAGCTGGCTGGGCGATGAGCTGGAGTTTGCGGTTAGCGAAGAGTTTAACTTTGCCGCAGGCTTTGCTCCGGTGGGAGAAGAGTTGGGGCTCTATGCTGTTGTTGATTCTGTAGACTGGGTGGAAAAATGTCTGGCTGAGGGCGTGAAAACCGTGCAACTCAGAATTAAACAGGCTGACGAAACTACGCTGGAAGAAGACATACAGTGTGCGATCACCTTGGGGGATAAGTATCAGGGTCGGGTTTTTATCAATGACCATTGGGAACTGGCCATTCGCCACGGAGCTTATGGTGTCCATCTTGGTCAGGAAGATTTGGATTCGGCTAACCTGGTTGCCATTCAACAGGCGGGTTTACGTCTTGGGGTATCAACACATGGTTTTTACGAAATGCTACGCGCTCATAACTACCGACCCAGCTATCTGGCGTTTGGGGCAATATACCCTACGACGACGAAAGACATGACAGGTCAGATCCAGGGGCTGGAGAAGCTTAGACATTTTGTGCCCCTGATGCGTGAGACGTACCCTACAGTGGCTATTGGGGGGATCGACCTGACTCGTGCTCCTCAGGTCGCTGCGACGGGGGTCGGGAGCGTCGCGGTGGTGCGTGCCATTACAGAGGCCAGTGACCACAGGCAAGCGATTATTGACCTGAAACGGGCCACGGGCGAATCATGAGTACAGAGCTCAATGACAAAGAGCGGCTTAGGTACAGTCGTCATTTGCTCCTCAATGCAGTATCTGAAGCTGGCCAGATGCGGCTCAAAGCGGCCCGAGTGGCCGTAATTGGGTGTGGTGGCCTGGGAAGCCCTGCGCTATTTTACTTAGCGGCAAGCGGTGTTGGTCAGTTGACCTTTTGTGATGATGATGCGGTTGAATTGTCGAATTTGCAAAGGCAGATTTTGTATAAGATTAATCACATTGGCCAGTCAAAAGCAAAAGCAGCAGGAAAAGTCTTAGCGAGTCTGAATAATCAAATTTCACTTATCCCACTGTCATTGAAGCTCGACACGAGCAATATAGACTCGGTTTTGCAAGACAGTGACTGGATCCTCGATTGCAGCGATAATTTCGCCACGCGCTACTTACTGAATCAGTATTGCCTGCGTGAACGTAAAGTACTTATCTCTGGCGCAGCGCTGGGCACTCAGGGACAGTTTATGACGTTTGACTTCAGAGCATCGTCTCCTTGCTATCATTGCGTCTTCCCTGAGTCGCCAGAATCTACCGAATTAAATTGTCAGAATGCCGGCGTAGTCAGCCCATTGCTTGGCATGATTGGCTCTATGCAGGCTATGAAAGCGGTCAGTTTGATTGTCTCTGGTGTACCAGACAAGGCGAGTGAGATGATAGTGGTTGATGCGTTAAGTTTGCAGCAGAGGCAATTTGCACTGGAAAAAGATCCCGCATGTACGGTGTGCTGCTAATCCTGTCATGCTAATGTGTTTTCGTATTGTCGATTTATTCATCAATAAGGAAACATTATGAAAATCACACTCTCTAAAAAGAACCTCAAACAATTAAGCTCGCAAAGACGTGAGATAAACCCGCAGGAAACCCCTAAAGTTGCTGGTGGGGTGTCGGTACTTGCGCCTTGCTATACAGGCCCGGCTGGTTCGTGCGTCTGGTCTGTGTGTACGCTGATTGGATGTCCTTAACGTTCAGTTTAGCACTCATATCTTGGTACTCTGACACTAAAAAGCCCGCATGCGCGGGCTTTTTAGTGTCTTATTTGGGTGGGGTTATTCACGAATGGTCGCGAATGGCGTGCCCATGCGGGTGACTGTTTCTGGCAACTGGTTTGCGAGGAAGTCGGCTTTATCTTCTCCCCAGGCCAGGATCACCGTGGAGCCCAGCTTAAAGCGACCCATTTCGTCGCCTTTTTTCAGCTTAACGGCGTTATCACCCTCGGCCGGGTAATCCCAGCTGAAGACGTCTTTGCCTGCGGGTGGAGTGACAGTGCCTGCCCAGATGGTCTCAATGCTGGCGACTATGGTTGCGCCCACCAACACCATGGCAAGGGGACCGATTTCAGTATCGAAGATGGCCACAACGCGCTCGTTACGTGCAAACAGGTTCGGGACGTTTTGTGCTGTCAAAGGGTTTACAGAGAACAGATCGCCAGGTACGTAGATCATCTTTTTCAGCGTACCATCAAGGGGCATATGAATACGGTGATAGTCTTTGGGTGCCAGGTAAATAGTGGCAAATTTACCACCCAGATACGGCGCTACGTCTGACTCTTTGCCACCCAGTAGGGTTTGCAGGCTGTAGTCATGACCCTTAGCCTGAATGATCTGACCATCTACTACATCGCCCAGCTGGCTGATGGCGCCGTCAACCGGGTGTGCCACGATGCTGGTTTCCTCAGCAAGCGGGCGGATCCCCGGCTTGAGCGGGCGAGTAAAGAATTCATTAAAGGTTTTATAGTGAGCTGGATCTTCATGCAGCGCTTCACTCATGTCTATCTTGTATTGTTTGATAAACAGTTTAATTAAGGTGGTTGTCAGTGCACCCGCTTCGGCTGCTGCCAGTTTTCCCACCAAACGTGATACGGCATGTTTGGGTAAAGCATATTGCAGGGCAATTTTTAGTTTATCCAAGTTCACTTTTATTATTCCTGAAAAAATTTTGAAGATAGTATCAAACTCTTGGCGCGCGCGCACCTGCACGGCCATCTGCCATCGACTCCAGAATGCGGTGATAGCTGTCGAAGCGCAGTTCGCTTATTTTGCCTTCGTCAACCGCTTCCAGGATCAGACAACCAGGATCGTTGAGGTGTTTGCAGTCTCGAAAACGGCAGCCACCGATAAACTCACGGAACTCTTTAAAGCACCAGGTAACGCGTTCTACTTCGAGGTGCCACAGACCAAACTCACGGATCCCCGGGCTGTCGATCAGGTTACCGCCACTAGGTAAATGATGCAGTTTAGAGACGGTTGTGGTGTGCTGACCCAGGCCACTGTTTTCAGACACTTCCTGGGTCAGGATGGCTGCATCAGGCAGTACCGTATTGACCAGTGTTGATTTCCCGACCCCAGACTGACCAACGAAGATATTGTTCTTATCGGTTAGCAGGGCTTTGAGTTCATCGATCCCTTCGCCTGTCTTGTTACTGACCAGTAAGACGCGGTAGCCTAAGTCGCGATAGATATCCAAGACTTCATCGACATAGTCGAGGCCTTCGTCATCGAGCAGATCAACCTTGTTGAGCAACAGAATTGGTTCAATACCCATGTCTTCACAGGCGACCAGGTAACGGTCAATGATCTGTGGGGTAAATTCAGGCACCACGGCGGACACCATTAAAATCTGATCTATATTGGCTGCCACCACCTTAACGCCATCATAAAAATCCGGACGGGTAAGCTGAGAGCGTCGAGGCTCGACGGCTTCTATGACGCCGGCCAAATCGCCTTCGCTCACTTTGGCGCGACGGAAAATCACTTCGTCACCACACACTAAGCTGGTGACGGTACGGCGGATATTGCAGCGTAGCACGTCGCCATTTTCGCACTCGACATCGGCATGTTGCCCAAAGCGACTGATCACCACGGCGGGTTCTGTGGGGCCCAGATTGTCTGTTTGCCAGTTTACCTGAGTGTCGGATTGTTGTTTCGCTTTATGCAAGCGTTTTTGATGATTGGCACTGATCCGTCTGGATTGGCCTTTACTGAGTTTTTTGCGTTTTGCCATATCTAATAAACTCGCGACACGATTTATTGCTATCGAGTGGTATACAGGCCAATCATGGACTATAACTCAATAAATTGCCCCGCTTTGTAAAAAAAAGCTTTTGGTCGAGTGATGAAGCTAATATGATATATCTAATTGCATTGGATCTAAAGGAAAGTACCGTTAGGTAGTGTATGTCTTTTCATGAATCAAACCTGATCTGGCTCGACTTAGAAATGACGGGTCTGGAACCTAAAACAGATAGGATCCTCGAAATTGCCACTGTGATCACAGACTGTGATCTTAATGTACTGGCTGAGGGACCTGTAATTGCTATCCATCAAAGTGATGAATTACTTGATAATATGGATGAATGGTGTACAAACCAGCATGGCCGCTCAGGCCTGACTGCGCGTTGTAAGGCCAGTTCTCATTCTGAATCTGATGCAATCAAACAAACCTTGGACTTCCTGAAGCAATGGGTGCCGCCGGGCAAATCGCCTATGTGTGGTAATTCGATTGGTCAGGACCGTCGTTTTCTCAATAAATACATGCCTGAGCTGGAAGAATACTTCCACTACCGCAACCTGGACGTTAGCACGATTAAAGAGCTGGCACGTCGCTGGAAGCCTGAGCTGTTGAACGGGATCCACAAAAAGAGCTCTCACCTGGCTCTGGACGACATTAAAGACTCCATTATGGAGTTGAAGGTCTATCAGCAAAAATTCTTCAATCTTTAAAAAATTTAGAAAAAGTACTTGCAATGCTTTTTCTATCTTGTAGAATCCTGCCCCGCTCAAGACGGCAAAGCTTATTTGTCTCTGGGGCGTTGTATTGTAAAGCAGAACTAGCTCAGCTGCTAAAACGTTAGACGCGACCCGTCGTGCTCCAGTGTTTAAAACAATCGAGCAATTGTGGAATGCGGCACTGGCTCAGCTGCTAAAACGTTAAACGCGACCCGTCGCGCACCAGCGTTTTAATATTCCATAACTTATGAAGCGGCACTAGCTCAGCTGGTAGAGCGCGACCTTGCCAAGGTCGAGGTCACGAGTTCGAACCTCGTGTGCCGCTCCAATCTACAATCAGTTTACTCAACTGACTAAAAAAGAGTACTTATGGTGATGCGGCACTAGCTCAGCTGGTAGAGCGCGACCTTGCCAAGGTCGAGGTCACGAGTTCGAACCTCGTGTGCCGCTCCAATCTATAAGCAGTTTACTCAACTGATTAAAAACGAGTATTTATTGTGATGCGGCACTAGCTCAGCTGGTAGAGCGCGACCTTGCCAAGGTCGAGGTCACGAGTTCGAACCTCGTGTGCCGCTCCAACACTTCTTCAGGTGTATAAACTAGATACTTTATTATGAAGCGGCACTAGCTCAGCTGCTAAACGTTAGACGAGACCTCAAGGTTACGCCCAGCGAGAAACTAAGAGCTACATTGTGATGCGGCACTGGCTCAGCTGCTAAACGTTAGACGCGACCTCAAAGTTGCGCCCAGCGGGAAACTAAGAGCTACATTGTGATGCGGCACTAGCTCAGCTGGTAGAGCGCGACCTTGCCAAGGTCGAGGTCACGAGTTCGAACCTCGTGTGCCGCTCCAACTTTCCTCTCGTTTTCGACCTTCATTTTACCCTTATTTTTTCATTCTGACTTACTCACTCAACTTTAAATCTTATTCCACCAATTTTCAGAGATAAACTGATTGCTTATTTTTAGCGCGGCACGTAAAATACGCGCTCTTTCGGCCTAACTAACTTTAGTTCCTTGCCTTACCCCGACTGGCCGAAACGGGACAAGGCTATATTAACCGTAAGGAATATCCATGCGTCATTACGAAATCGTATTCATGGTTCACCCAGACCAAAGTGAGCAAGTACCTGGTATGATCGAGCGTTATACTGGTGCCATCACAGAAGCTGGCGGTAAAATCCACCGTCTAGAAGACTGGGGCCGTCGTCAACTGGCTTACCCAATCGAAAAGCTTCACAAAGCACACTATGTTCTGTTGAACGTTGAAGCACCTACTGAAGTAATCAGCGAGCTTGAAACTTCTTTCCGCTACAACGATGCAGTGCTTCGTAACCTGGTTATGCGTACTAAGAACGCTGTAACTGAAGCGTCTCCTCTTGCTAAAGAAGAGAAAAAAGAAGCAGCAACTGCTTAATCGTTATTGATTCGGAATTGACCTGGTAGTTTGGTGAGCACTCAGTCTGAACTGTATACAAACCAGCTGGTATTATCTGGCACGGTCTGTAAGCCACCTAAGTACAGTCAAAGCCCCGCCGGCATCGCGCATTGTATTTTTGTTTTAGAACATAAATCGATGCAGGTAGAAGCCGACCTAAATCGTAACAGTTATGTACGTATTCAGGTGGTTGCCAGCGGACAGCAGTTCCGGACTCAACTAGAGCATTTATACGTTGGGCAGACCTTACAGGTACGCGGTTTTTTAAACCGACACGAAAGTCGCAGTGGCTTGAGTCAACTTGTATTACATGCACAACATATTGAAAGAATTAATTGAGGAAATTTACTCATGGCACGTTATTTCAGACGTCGTAAGTTCTGCCGTTTCAAAGCGGAAGGCGTACAACAAATCGATTACAAAGATCTGGCTACTCTTAAAAACTATGTAACTGAAAGTGGCAAAATCGTACCTAGCCGTATCACAGGTACTAGCGCTAAATACCAGCGTCAGCTAGCAACTGCTATCAAGCGTGCTCGCTACCTAGCCCTTCTTCCGTACACTGACTTACACAAGTAAGCAGCTGATTAACAGTTTTTAAAAGGTGTAGAGACATGCAAGTTATTCTACTAGACAAGATCGCAAACCTAGGTGGCCTAGGTGACCAGGTTTCAGTTAAATCTGGTTTCGCACGTAACTTCCTTTTCCCTAAGGGCAAGGCAGTTCCTGCAACTAAAGCTAACATCGAAACTTTCGAAGCACGTCGTGCTGAGCTTGAAGCGAAAATCGCTGAAGAGCTAACTGCTGCACAAGCGCGCGCTGAAAAACTAGAAGCACTTGCTGAAGTGACTCTGGTTTCTAAAGCGGGTGACGAAGGTAAGCTATTCGGTTCTATCGGTACTCGCGATATCGCCGATGCTATCACTGCAGTAGGTCTTGAAGTTGCTAAGTCAGAAGTTCGTCTGCCTACCGGTACTATCCGTGAGACAGGTGAGTTCGACGTAACTATCCAGCTTCACACTGACGTGACAACAGCTATCAAAGTAATCGTGATCGCTGAAGCTTAATTTTATTAAGCACCAACCGCGCGCATCTGTGCGCGGTTGTATTCCCAATCTCTGAAAGACAATAACAACTCCAATTTTCAGTGTGTGGATCTGATGATTATCGGGATCATCATGGAAGGTTTACAACACAAGTCGGAAAATTAATCCAAATCAAAACAACGGCGCTCGTAAACGGCTTATAGTCATTACGGGAACAATTGAAGCTAAAATCTAATGGTCTGACCTCACGGTTGTTCTAGGGTAAAAAGCCCGGCTGTTATAGACTGTAAGCGCGTTCCTGTTTTAGCTAATTCTGTTTTGTGATATTTTAGTTAACTGTTTTTATTACAGGCACTTTTTTTTATTGGTTAAATGTCATACAGTCTACTCAATGATTTATGACAGCGTTATCATTTAGGTGGGAAACCCAATATGCTTAAGACCTCCAGAATGCGTGGATTTACTTTGATAGAGCTGCTGATCGCCATTGCGATCGTCGCCATCCTGGCCAGTGTGGCATTGCCAAACTACAGCGAGTATGTGCGTGAAAGCAGACGACTGGATGCACAACACTTGTTGTTGCAAACCAGTGCCACGTTGGAGCGTATCTATTCCCGCAATGGGGGTTACCCCAATACAGCAACATTTCAGGGTCTGCCTGCTGCTGAGTTCTACACGTTCAGCTACGAGGCGCGTAATAAGCCACAAGGTGCGAACGGTGATTTTCGCAATATGGGCTATATTTTAAGAGCGACACCAGTGGCTGATGAGGGCCAGAACAGAGACGTGTGTGGCGTGCTGACTTTAGACCATTTGGGCAATCAGGGAGGCAACCTGAATGACTGTTGGTAAACACACCCAGCGCGGCGTAACGCTCATTGAATTGTTGGTGGTGTTGGCGATTATTGCCATTCTGGCTATGGTTGCAGCACCTTCTTTAATTGGTCAGATTAAACAAGACCGGGTTAATACCACGGCAAATGAGTTAAGTAGTTTTTATCGCTTTGCGCGCAGTGAAGCGGTAAAGCGTGAAGTGCCGGTAAAGCTAGAGTTGGAAAACAGCGACTGGGTCATGAAGGTGGTTGAGCAAGGTCAGGAAGTGACCTTAAAGCGTTTTACGATTGATCATAACCAAGTAGCGGTGAACCTGGTCGACAGAACATTACGTTCAAGTGGTGAGTTGAGTGCATTTAGTAACATACTGATTTCAGATAACGATGCGGCAACGGATGATGTACGTTTGTGCATTCTACATAGTGGGCAAAGTTGGTTGGGTAAGGCGACAGATAATTGCGCGTAGTAAAAGGTTTTTCATTGCTGGAAGTCATGGTGTCTATGGTCATCGCGGCCATTGCCTTGCTGGGGCTTGCTGCGGCGCAGATAAAAGCCATACAGTTTGCACAGAATAGCTTTAACTACACCATTGCCCTGATCCATGGACAGAATGCAATTGAACGTATCTGGCCGGATATTTGTCACTACCAAAGTGTCAATACCAGTCTGAATCCTGGTACGAATCCTACCGCGGCGGGATTGTACCCAAATGATCCGCGTTTCAAGCTGACGCTACCCGACACGTTTAACCTTGATATGAGTGTGTCAGTCAGCTGGCATGACGAACGTATGACTGATACGGGGGTGGATCAAATTTCCCTGCATGCCAGCTTTGTTAATGTTTGCTTATGAGACGTCTGATGAACAGCCGCGGATTTACCCTGTTGGAGCTTTTGATAGCATTATCGATAGGGCTGTTTATGCTCGGTGGTATTGCAGTGGCCTATTCGACCATTCGCAGCACCATTGCTGTTAATCAGGAGTTGGCACAAGCGCAGGAAGTTATCCGCTACACCAGTCAGCTTATGACCCGAAGTATCAAACAAACAGCTTCTACGCCCCAGGTCAGACTCAATGGTAGCGCGTTAGAAGTTACGCAGGTAGCCAACACGCCGGCCTGTGATGGCAGTGTACCTGCAGTCACTTATACAGAAACTTTTTCTTTGCTTGATGGTTATTTGTTGTGTGATATCAGCTCGGATAACTTGCCTGCACAACGCTTATTGCGCGGTGTGAATGCTTTGAGCTTTTCAGTCAACGGCTTGATCACGTCGATCACTGTAACGCCGGTGGGGATTCCTGTGCAGTATGCTGCGGGGATCCAAATAGACGTAGCTGCGAGCCAGCAAGTGCTCGCGACGGCTAATTGGTGACACTATGAAGATGCAGAGTTTACGACAACGTGGATTTACCCTGATTAAAGTCATGCTACTGAGTTCAGTGGCCAGCGTGGTTGTGTTTGCTGCATTTAAAGATACCCTGGTGCAGGAGCGCCTGAGTGGTAACTATCAAAAAGACCTCAACGCGCGTCTCCTAGCCGAAAAAGGGGTTATAGAGCGGGGCCAAGCACTTAAAGCCGCCATCACCAATAACGCCAATCTGACACTTGAGCAAGCCGTGCAGCAGATAGGCGCCGGGCTGGGTACTGGCGAGCTGGATGGGACAAGCTATAACGCACAGTTGTCAGTCAATGGAGACGAAGTGTCGATTGCCAGCCTCGGTCAGCGTTATGATGATCAGGCGCATGCGCGAATGGTCTCTTATTTTAAATACACGCCCGCCGAACGCAGTTCAGTGTTTCAAAATGCGGTAACTGGATGTAAAGGCGTTAATCTGGCAGGTAGCGGTCTGGTTGACAGCTATGACTCTACTGTTGGTAGTTATGAAGACACGCGCACCAGCAATGGTGACGTGAATACTGTGATTGGTGATGCAGATGTGGTATTGAATGGTCACTCACCGATTATGGGAGATGTAAAAGCATCTGGCGTTTTGTATCTCAAAGGGTCTTCACCTGTCGTGGGCACCGTGCAATCGAATACCGGGATCGACATTTCGGCGGGAAGTGGGGTGCGGGTTGATGGAGATGTACTCACTCAGGGGTATGTAAAACACAATGGCGGCCAGATCACAGGTGTGCTGCGCGCAAACGGTGACGTAAGCATGAAGTGGGGTGCTGAGATCCTCAATCAAAATCAGGCTGAGCTAGATATCATGTATGGGGGAACGGGGAGTTTTCAAAGTAGTCATGTACAGGACGGGCTCCATTATTCAGCGGATCGTTTCAATGTGAACCCTGAAGTTGAAGCGGTTCGTGTCTATGATCCAAGTTCGCCAGATTATGACCCTAATGACCCTGACAAAGAATGTGACCCACTGGCTTTACCGCTCAATATGCCTTCCGTGATCGACAGCAATAACACTTACACGGATTTTACGGTGGGTGCACAGACCGACTATGTATTCACGCCAAGTGAGGGGCGTTATATACGGGGTGGTAGCGATACCTGGTCTTCGAGCCCTGCTGACATCTATTTGTTCCAGCATTTGACGCAAAATCATGGCCAGAGTAATACCAGCGGCGAATATGTCTTTGGTATGAAAAACATGAAGCTTACCAGTGATGGCACCATTACCATAGAAGGCGGTGATGTGATCTGGCTGGTTGATGGAGACTTCAAAATGACGGGCCATACCAGCATCACCATCAAAGCAGGCAGCAGCCTGGCCATTTTTGTCACCGGTAAAGTGGATTTTGGCGCCAGTGGGGTAGTCATCACAGAGCAGGAAGGATTGACTAACAGTGGTTTTCCAAGCTTGAGCATTTTCTCATCCTATTCAGGCCAGAATGGCATCACAATGCGCGGCGCCAGTTCAATGTATGCTGTTATATATGCGCCGGTGACCAGCATTGCTATGCGCGGGAGTGGCCAGTTTTATGGCACCATTCGCGGCGCAACTATAGATGCGACTGGCGGCAGTGGTGTGCACTTTGATGAAGCGCTGAAAAACTTCAATCTTGGCAATGGTGGCGTGATTACGCCGGCGAAACTGGAGTTTATGGGGTGGCGTTTTGAGTCTGGTGAAGATTACCAGGCACCGGATGAAGACGAAGAGTAACCTGCCTGTCAGTTATTTAGAAAATTTTTCTTTCCTGTTTAAACCTTTTGTTGTTCCACGCTCGTCTTATCCTCTAAACATCGCACCATTGGGTTACTTTCTTTATGGCACCTGATATGTCACGATGATGACACGCAAGCGAAGGAATACTCTATGATAATCAATGCCAAAGAGGCATTTAATCCAGACACGATTGAGTTGTTAGTGCAGCGTGCTCAGCAAGGCGAGCAAGCGGCATTTGAACAGCTCTATCAGCAGTGTTATCGCAGGGTGTATGGACTGTGTTTGCGTTTGCTCGCTGATCAGGCCCATGCGGAAGATGCGACACAGGAGGTGTTTGTACAACTTTGGCACAAAATTGCCCAGTTTCAGGGGCAGTCAAAATTCACTACCTGGTTGCACAGTGTCACATCGAATGTCGCGATCAGTTATTTACGTAAACAAAAAAACTGGCTGCAAAAAGTGGTAAGTCTCGAAGACAGTGGGATGGAATACGCCGAGATAATGCAATGCCAATCGCTCAATGGGCTCGACAAACTGATCTTACGTTTACCAGAGCGAGCACGTCTGGTGTTTGTTTTGCACGCGGTGGAAGGGTACCGCCACGAAGAAGTTGCCAGCATGTTGAATATGGCGGTGGGATCAAGTAAATCGCAGTTTCACCGGGCCAGGAAATTGTTACAGGAGTGGTATGACAATGAGTAAACCAACATTTGAGCAGTTTCTGAAACAACAGCTGCCGCGCCAGCAAGATCAGGACCAGCTGCCTGAACCACAAAAAGACTTGTGGCAGGGCATTGAAAAAGCCATCAATGTATCCAGTACAGTGGCTCCGCCACCTAGCCCCTGGATAAAGTTAGCGGGAGTGGCAGCCTGTGTATCAGCAGGTTTACTGAGCTGGCAGGTCATTATGACGCAGCCCAGAGAAGATACCATGACCCATATGAGTGCTTTTTTTGAACAGAAGAAACAGACATTATTGGTTCAGTATGAGGCACAGCCGGCCTTGACGAAAGACTGGCAAGTGCCATTGCAGGAACTAGAGGAAGCAGAGCAGGCGATTAAGCTTGCACTGATGAAAGACCCTGACAACGCTGCCCTGCTTAAGATGCTGGCACAGGTTTACCAGCAGCAGTTAGATTTAATCACTAAGGTACATCAGCCCCAGTGGCAACAGATTTAGGAGAGAAGCATGAAAGCAATCATTTTTGGACTGGCTACGCTGCCGCTGTTTGCCCTGGCGGGTGACAAGATTGACGAACAGATAGAGATACCGCTGGATGGCAAAGTCGTTATCGAAAGCCAGCGAGGCAAAGTGACAATTAAATCATGGGATAAGCCAAGCTTTCAGGTCATTGGTGAACTGGATGAACTGGCCGAAGGCTATACGCTGGAAACTCAGGGCAGTGTGACCGAGTTTATCGTTAAAATGCCACGCCGCAGTAAAAGCTGGAATAACCAGCGAGACGGCTCTCGGCTGACGATTTATATGCCACGGCAAAGCGAGCTTAACTTTGAAGGGGTGAGTGTTGACGTGGATGTTAGTCACTTTGATGCTGGTGTGGCCGTAACCACAGTCAACGGGGACATTGAGGCCAATGAACTCAGCGGCAAGGTTGAACTGGAGACCGTGAATGGCGATATTGAAGGCAAAAAGTTATCTGGCAATATTCGTTATGAAACGGTCAATGGTGACATTGAAGATATGGCATCAAATGGCAAGTTGCGTTTCAATGCGGTCAATGGCGGCATTGAGAGTGTGACTCAGGCTACTGATATTCGCGTTGAAAACGTCAATGGAGAAGTAGATTTTGACATTGCCAGCCTGAAAGACTTACGTATGAGTACGGTGAATGGTGAGATCAACGTGCGTCTAAGAGCACTCGAAAAAAGCGCGAATATTCGTTTTGAGTCGGTCAGCGGAGATGTCGACTTTTACTTCCCGGCAGAACTGTCCGCACGCTTCGATATTGATGCCCATGCAGGTGGAAGGATCGTCAATGAGCTTTCGACAGACAAAGAGAAGAAAGCCAAATATGGTCCATCCCGGGAATTGGAATTTGTGGTCAAAGATGGAGATGTGGATGTGGAAATCGATACTGTCAGCGGACGCATAGCATTGAAGAAACTGTAAAGCAAACGGTGGGGGCGCAGTGCGCCTCCTGTGGTCATCATCAGACAGATAATCAAGATTCATTTCCACCCCATTTGCGTATACAATAACAGGTCTTTCCCTTAGTGTTTGTAGTGATATGGCGAAACCTGATCAACAAGTCGATACCCTGAAAGTTCCCCCCCATTCCATCGAGGCTGAGCAGTCTGTGCTTGGCGGACTCATGCTTGATAACCAGGCGTTTGACAGAGTGGCAGAGCTGGTCGTCGCGCAGGATTTTTATACCCGCACTCATAAGCTGATATTTGAGGCAATGACCAAATTGGTCGAGGCCAGCCAGCCGATTGACCTTATCACTATTTCGGAAAATCTTGAGAAGAATAACCAGCTGGACACAGTAGGTGGTTTTGCTTACCTGGCTGAGATTGCGAAAAATACCCCCAGTGCGGCGAACATTGATGCTTATGCCAGTATTGTCCGCGAGCGTGCCGTGGTCCGTGAGATGATCACGGTTGCCAATGAAATTGCCGAAGCGGGTTTCAACCCGGAAGGACGCGACAGCCACGAATTACTGGACCTGGCGGAAAGTAAGGTATTCAAAATCGCTGAGCAACGCACTAAGAGTACCGAAGGTCCGCAGAGTATTCACAGCATTCTGGAAAAAACCGTGGATAAGATCGAAGAGCTTTACCAGTCGCCGCAGGATGGTGTAACCGGGGTGAGCACGGGCTACTCTGACCTTGACCAGATGACCGCAGGCCTACAACCGTCAGACCTGATCATCGTCGCGGCACGTCCGTCGATGGGTAAAACCACTTTTGCGATGAACCTGGCCGAGCATGCGGCGATGACGCAAGACAAGCCTGTACTTATTTACTCGCTGGAGATGCCTTCAGAACAGATCATGATGAGGATGCTGGCCTCACTGGGACGAATTAACCAGACTAAGGTCAGGACCGGTCAACTGGATGATGACGATTGGGCACGCCTGTCCTCAACTATGGGCTTGCTAATGGAAAAGGGCCAGATGTACATCGATGATGCCTCTGGCCTGACACCGACCGATGTGCGCTCTCGGGCGCGGCGGATAGCGCGGGATCATGGCGGGATCAGCATGATTATGGTGGACTACTTGCAATTAATGCGAGTCCCCAGTTTGTCGGATAACCGGACCTTAGAAATCGCCGAGATATCTCGTTCACTTAAGGCATTGGCAAAAGAGCTTCAGTGTCCGGTGATAGCCCTGTCGCAGCTTAACCGTACACTGGAACAACGGGCGGATAAGCGCCCGGTTAACTCAGACTTACGTGAATCGGGGTCTATCGAGCAGGATGCCGACTTAATCATGTTTATCTACCGGGATGAAGTGTATAACGACGACAGCCCGGATAAAGGCGTTGCAGAGATTATTATCGGTAAACAGCGTAATGGCCCGATTGGTAAGGTTAGGTTAACCTTCCAGGGGCAATTCTCTCGGTTCGACAATTATGCTGGCCCTGCAGTGGATGACGAATACTAAGATATTTGTCAGTTGTGACTGACTCGGCAGCCTGAATTAGGAGTAAGCATGCGCCTGGCAACCGCCGAAATTAACCTCGCGGCATTAAGTTATAATTTAAAACAGATCAAGGCACTGGCTCCAGGTGCCCGGGTGATGGCCGTGCTTAAGGCCAATGCCTATGGCCATGGTTTGGTCAAGATTGCGCAGCACCTTAATGATGCTGATGCCTTTGCGGTTGCGCGCATTGATGAAGCGCTGGCGTTGCGTGCCGGTGGCCTGACTAAACCAATCGTGTTACTTGAGGGCTTCTTCAACCGTGCTGATTTGCCTATTCTGATCGCCAATAACTTTGAAACCATTATTCATGATGAAAACCAGTTGCGGGCCATTGAATCCAGTCAGCTGGACGCGCGTTTGCCGGTTTGGCTCAAGGTAGATACAGGAATGCACCGACTAGGTGTGGAGCCTGAGCAGTTTGAAGCGTTTTATCAGCGCCTTAAAGCCTGTGAGAATGTCGACCCCAAGATTAAGCTGATGACGCATTTCTCCTGTGCGGATGATGTCAATAATACACAAACATCAAGCCAGATTGCCGCATTTGAGCGGTTGGTTCAGAGTAAACCGGAAGCCAAGTGTCTGGCTAACTCTGCCGGGGTGATCGGCTGGCCTCAGTCTCATGGCGACTGGATCCGACCTGGTTTGATGATGTATGGCGTCTCACCGATGCTGAACCGGGTCGGCACAGAGCATGGCCTTAAACCTGTGATGCGCTTGATAACACGTGTGATCGCTATCAAAACAGTGGATGCAGGAGAGAAAGTCGGGTATGGCGGTCGTTGGCAAAGCAATAAACAAACTCAGCTTGCTGTCGTGGCCATGGGGTATGGTGATGGTTATCCGCGTAACGCGCAAGATGGTACACCTGTAGTTATAAGGGATAAACGCTATGGCATTGTTGGCGCAGTATCTATGGATATGATCACGGTGGACATAGGGAGAAACCCGGATGATATTCGCGTTGGCGACGAGGTTGAAATGTGGGGCCCTACACTGCCAGTGGAAGAAGTGGCATCGTGTGCAGGTACTATCCCCTATGAATTGCTATGCAATATCACACCTCGGGTGAGCTATGACTACCTTGCTCAGACAGACCAAGTAGACTGACTATTCCAGCAGCTGACCATGCAAGGTTGCGACGATAGCGCGACTGCCCGCCTGGTCTCTGTGTTCCCCGAGATAGATCCCCTGCCATGTGCCTAATTGCAGGCGTCCCTGACTTACCGGGATCGTGACCTCGCAGCCCAGCGTACTCGACTTAATGTGCGCAGGCATGTCATCGTCCCCTTCGTAATCATGGCGATAGTAACTCTGCCGTTCAGGTACAAAGTGGTTGAAGTGACTTTCCATATCCATACGTACGGTGGGGTCGGCATTTTCATTGATGGTGAGACTGGCAGATGTATGCTGGATAAACAAATGCAGTAAGCCTACTTTGTAGTAACCCAGCTGTGGTAGTTGGGTCAGAACTTCGTCATCAATCAAATGAAAGCCGCGTTGACGCGGCCTGAGTGTGATGTGTGTTTGATGCCAGCTCATAGCTTATCGAAGCTCACCTCTATGTTGGCGTTGCCGTCATCTGACGTAAACGGCATGATGATCTTAGGGCCTTCACACTTGTGCGTGATGGTGTGGCCAGGCCCGGACACCACGATTGGGGTGGCCATATCAAACTCATAGCCTTTTTCGCCCAGTAAATTTTTTGCGCCACCGGTGACCATATTGGTGATTTCACCCACCATATCAGTGACTTCTTCGTTAATTTTCTCCGGACGCTCGCCCAGCATTCTTTCCATAATGGTCAGAGCCAGACCTTCATCAAAGCTGATAGAAAAGGAGCCTTTGGTCTGTGGGCCCACCATGCCAATCAACCCGGACACGTCGCCACGTGCCACTTCATCTTTTTTAATCTTAGGCTTGCCAGGCGTTAGTTCTGTTTGTGCCATGGTGGCCAGTACATTCATCAGAGACGATAAAAAAGGGTTGATGAATTCTACATTCATATGCTTCTTCCCTAGGTTCCTACATTGTAACGGACGCTGAATTAAGTGTAGTGGGCTTTTTACTATGCTGCACTACTCATTACATTTTCCACAACGCCCGTGTGCTTCAATCGTTTGTGCTTTAACAAGAAAGCCATGCTCGGCAGCCAGGTTATTCAGTTCATGTGAAATGGAATTGGAATGCAGCTCTTGTACGTGACCACAGGAATCGCAGATCAATAATTGCACAGGGTGAATACAATCGAAGTGATGGCACAACATAAATGCATTTGTGCTTTCAATCTTGTGAATAAACCCGAGCTCTGAGAGAAAATCCAATGCGCGATACACAGTTGCTGGCTTAGCCCCGGATTCGGTCAGCTTGAGCTCTTCCAACAGGTCATAGGCGCCTACGCCGCCTTGTTTGGCAGCGAGTAAGCGAAAAACTTTCTCTCGGATAGGGGTAAAACGTGCACCCCGGTTGTCACAAACTTGCTTAGCTTTACTTACCAGTTGTTCTATATTCATGTTCTAAATCCTTACACTGCCATGCAATACTAACATATTCTTTTTAATAGTCTTGTATCGACAGGGATTTATTCATTATATTCTCAGGACGGGAAAAGTTGTGTTCAAGCCAATCCTGAAATGCCGCTTCAGGCATTGGCTGACCGATCAGGTAGCCCTGTCCAATGTTACACTTGAATTCTACCAGGCGGTTTAGCTGCTCGTGATCTTCTATGCCTTCTGCAATCACTTTGAGCCCCAGGCCATGCGCCATGGTAATGATATTTTTGACCAGATATGCTGATTCGTTGCCTGCATGCATGTCGGCGATGAAGCTCTGGTCAATTTTTAATACGTCAAATGGGTATTGGCGCAGATAGTTCAACGAAGAGTAGCCGGTACCAAAGTCATCCATTGAGATTAAGACCCCCATTTTTTGCAGGGTGTTAAGGGTGGCCTTAATAGTACTGTCACCGCTTAATAGCAAGCCTTCTGTGATCTCCAGTTCAAGAGTACCGGGTTGTAAAGCACAATGTGCTATCAGGTGTTTCACATGGCTGAGCAGATCCGGATCGTTAAACTGGCGGGGTGATAAGTTGACCGCCAAACGCAATGACGTATTAAACTGCGTATGGATCTGTTGCAACGTACTGGCTGCTGAGTTTAAAACAAACTTACCCAATTCAATAATAAAGCCTGTTTGCTCAGCCAATGGAATAAACTCAGCGGGTGAGATTGGTCCCATGGTTTCACTGTGCCAGCGTAACAATGCCTCTGCGCCGACGACTTTACGTGCCTGGAGGTCAAGCTGAGGCTGATAGTAGACTTCAAACTCCCCTCGCTCTAGCGCACCTTGCATGCTTTCTTCAAGCATCAGTCGCCGCTGTAGCGTATTACTCATGCTTTCAGTGAACAAGCAATAGGTATTGCGACCTTGTTGCTTTGCGTTATACATGGCTGAGTCGGCTTTACGCAGCAGATCATTAGGGGTGTCGGCATCTTGAGGGAAAATCGCGATCCCCAGACTCAGCGAAATATTAAAAGCGCGACCGTCAATGTCGAATGGGGCATGAAAGAGTTTAACCAGCTTGGTTGCAATAGGATGGATATCAGCACTGGTTTTCAGATCTCCCAGCAAAATGATGAACTCATCGCCCCCTAAGCGAGCTACCGTGTCTTTTTCTCGCAGTGCCGATTTGAGTCGCTGCGCTGAGTGGATCAGGACTTTATCACCGACTTCATGTCCCATCGAGTCATTGACTTTTTTAAAGTCGTCCAGGTCAATAAAGCCAACACCAACCAGTGACTTGTCTCGTCTGGCATCATGGATCAGTTGCTGGAGACGATCGAGCACCAAAAAGCGATTGGGCAAGTCTGTCAATGTGTCGTAAAAGGCATGGTGAAGAATGATCTCTTCCTGGCGCTTTTTATCTGTGATATTTCTTACTGCGACGACGAGATAATCTGAACCCGGCAGTGCACTCAGTCGGGCTTCAAAATGTCGATTGCCATCGCCGAATGGTAGTGCATATTCAATTTGAGTAAGCTGACCTGGCTTGTCAATGGCATGTATGGCACGGTGAAATGAACGCGCTGTCTGGCTTGGAAGCACATCCTGCATGGTTCGTCCCATGAACTCGCTATCTGCGACAAACAGGTCACTTTTTTGACCGCAGTGATACTCCAAAATCGTCCCTTCCCTGTCAACCACGAAGAACAAGTCCGGTAGCGCAGCAAAGATACCCTCTAGTATTTCATGTTTACGTTTAGCCTGTGCTTCGGCCTGCTGCGTTTGTTTCCAGCCATTTTGCAGGCTACGTGCCATGTTGTTTAAATTGTCGGCAAGGCGTTTAAATTCACCAGTTCCTTTTGTTTCCAGCTTATCACTAAAATCAAAGCGGCTGACATGCTCACTGAGCAGCATTAGTTGCGTAACCGGGCGGTGAATAAAGAGCCGTGTAAAATACAACACCATGACTGTGAGCATTGGTGCAACAGCCAAAATGGCTGCGATTTTAATGTGGTTATAATGGAGCAGTCGTGTTGCGTGTGGCTCGATAGAATACTCAGCATAGATAATTGCAGGTAACTTATTTGTGTGTTGTGTCTCTATGTCTTTCTGGTATCTGACGTAAGCTCTGAATAGATACTGTTCTTTTGTATAGTGAATACTGAAATCAGCCGGGGTCTGCGCATTTTGTTCTAAGACTTCGCCTTGTCTAAGATTAGTTTTGCTGGACGGCGGTGGCTGAATGGAACCACTACTATATAAAATGTCGTTTTGAGTATTGAGTAGTGCTAAGTATTTATAACCCTGATCTTGAGAAAACGCGCTTAGGGTACGTTGCACTTCTGTGTATTCATCTTCCGCAAAATGGTGATGCAATGTTAAGTTTAGGATTGATAAATCTTTTCTGATGGTGGCCTCGCTAAGTGACAGCAGGCTCTCTTTCTGTGTGTGATGATGCAGCTGCATTAACCCTGCGGCCAATAATGCTGCAAATACAAAGGCACCGAGCGTTAACCAGAACTTGAGATCTATGGAGTACAGTTTTGTCACCTGAACGTCTCACTTAGTGAATTTGTTGTGACGAGTATAATTTGCATTCTGACGTGCCTGGCTCACGGCACAGCTATCGCCACTGTCCTGACATTAAGTGTAGTTGAAATGGGCAATTTGCTACCAGGATCCTCATTTTTATACTGCTTTTTCGATCTGAGCCAAGTGGATGAAAGATTTTCAATAGCGCTAAAGCTGATCTATTTGGCCGATGTACGGTTTATTGGTTAAGGTGAAGTGGTTGGCAAAAAATAACTAAAGGAGTGAATATGACCAGCCAAGATACAAAGACATTGAGTAAAAGTGCTCAGCGGGTTCAGGATGCGATAACGTCTGCGGGGTGTGAATTTACCGTACTGGAATTGCCCGGCAGTACGCGTACGGCGGAGGAGTCGGCACACACCATAGGGTGTGAACTGGGGCAAATCGTAAAATCACTGATTTTTAAAGGTAAAGAAAGCGGTAAGCCAGTGTTGTTGTTGGTTAGTGGCAGCAACCGGGTAAAAGAAAAGGTTGTGGCAAAACATCTGGGAGAAAAGCTGGTAAAAGCCGATGCTGAATTTACCCGTGAGGTAACCGGGTTTGCCATTGGCGGTATTCCGCCCATCGGGCACCTTACCCTCCCTGTTACTTATATTGACCAGGACCTGCTGCAATACGAGACGATATGGGCTGCGGCTGGCACGCCACACGCTGTGTTTTCGTTGCCAGCGGCTAAACTGGAACCACTGACTCAGGGCACGGTGATTGCTGTAAAAGCCTGATAATGATGGGGCGTTATCCGGTAAAGAGTTGTAGTGTGATCTGCACTTCGTCTGACTCAAACTCGGCGACGCCCTCATAGCCTTCGATATTGTAATTAAAGCTGAAAAAGCGCCTTAGCCACAGGTCATCCTGGTTCTCTTTTAATACATCAATAGAAATATCCATCAGGCTTTCCGCGACATTCATCCCAACAGCAAACAAAGGGTTTGCTGCCGCAGCTGCTACAGTGCGAGTGAGCTCGCCAAATGCCGTAGTTTTTCTGACTTTTGCCATGAGCTTAGCTGTACTGCGGATGTCACTGTCATCTTCCAATACGGCAATATGCGCATCCAGAAAACGGGGGATCTGACCGGCCCGGTTACGATAAATTGTGTAACCAGCAGGGCCAAAGCTGATGGTGCCGCCTTCACTGACTGGCATCACATTGAGTTCCATATTAAATGCATGATCCGCGACCCCGTCGCTTACTGCACTGAACACTTTGATCTCAAACTTGCGCTCACTGAGTAACTTGTCCACCAGGCCCAGCGATTTAACGTGAATAGACATGATACGCAGTTCGACATCGGTAAACATTTGATTAGGCATGATTAAAATCCTTTGATATGCGGAGTTGTTAGGATACTTGGAACCAGGTTGGGGCGCTATGGTTTTTGCTTGTAAGGTAAATTATTTGAGAATAATAAAAATCACATTGAGAGGTGGAAGTTTACTACAGAAGTATAATTGCGGAGGAAAAATGGTGGCCCCACCTGGACTTGAACCAGGGACCTACCGATTATGAGTCGGGTGCTCTAACCAACTGAGCTATAGGGCCATTTTCAAATTGTAGTGCTCAATAAATTCATCCATGAAGCAAGGTCCTGTCGGCGTCCTGCCTCCACCTCAACAAGCTGCGAAGCGATGCTTCGGTCTTGTTTCGCCCAACTGAGCTATAGGGCCATTTTTAAATTGTAGTGCTCAATAAATTCATCCATGAAGCGAGGTCCTGTCGGCGTCCTGCCTCCACCTCAACAAGCTGCGAAGCGGTGCTTCGGTCTTGTTTCGCCCAACTGAGCTATAGGGCCATTTTTTAGATTGTAGTGCTCACTAAATTGAGCATACTCTTTAGCAGAGACCTAAAAAGCGCTGGCAGTATAAAAATTTTTAACAGGCTTGTCACTAGCAAAAGAAGAAAAAGTCTCACATATCTGATTCAATTGCTTAATAAAAAGCCAGAATAGGTCATTAAGTTTGTTTCAGTACTGGGTTCAGGTCTGCTCACGGCCTGGCTAGATCCAGACATCGTTTTGTGCGGTGAGTGAGCTGTCGGCATCTCCGGTGTTGACGACGCCTTTGGGTTCGACAATCAATACCTGACACTCTTGCTCGGCATAGGGTTTGTGCTCTACGCCCTTGGGCACAACCAGCATGTTACCTTCTTTCAGATGCTCTGTGCGCTCCCGAAAGGCTATGTGCATCTCACCGGATAGCACAATGAACACTTCGTCGGTATCGGGATGATCGTGCCAGACAAATTCGCCCTGAAGTTTCACCAGTTTGAACTGATAGTCGTTCATTTCAGCAATGACTTTAGGGCTCCAGTGCTCTGAAAATAGCGCCAGCTTTTCGGCAAAATTGATCGCAGCGTGTGACATAGTATTTCCTTATGGTGACGGGCGTGAGAAGCAAGCCTTATCCGGGTGGATAAGGCTCAGAGATTAGTTGAGTCGTGAAACCACAAAGTAGGGGTTCAGATAAGACTCTTTTTGATTGTATAGCAGTGGGCTGCCGTCCAGCTGGGTAACGGTTGCACCGGCGATTTTCGCGACTGCGTGTCCTGCACCGGTATCCCACTCACTGGTTGGGCCTAAACGGGGGTAGACATCAGCAGCACTTTCAGCGACCAGACACAGTTTTAATGAACTGCCTTTTGGCACCATGTTCACATCGTCAAACTGTGTGAGATACTCAGCTAAATCAGGTGATGGGTGAGAGCGTGAGCCAACCACCTGGATGGTGCCTTGGTTGGCTATACGGGTGACTTTCAGCTCAATGCGTGCTTCGTCACACTCTTTAAAAGCGCCGATGCTGTTGGCAGCGAAGTAACTCACGTTCAGTGCCGGTGCATGGACCACGCCCATGACGGGTTCGCCATTTTCAATTAAGGCGATGTTGACCGTGAACTCACCGTTTTTCTTAATAAACTCCTTAGTGCCGTCGATGGGGTCGACCAGCCAGTAACGTTGCCAGGTCTGGCGTTCCTGCCAGCTGATCTCTGCGCTTTCCTCACTGAGGATCGGTAAATCCGGGGTAAGGGCTTTCAGACCCGCTGTGATCACGTCATTAGCGGCTAAGTCGGCGTCGGTCACCGGGCTTTTGTCGTCTTTGTACTCTACGTTAAAGTCTTTGGCATAGATGGTGAGGATCTTGTCTCCGGCGCGTCGTGCCAGATTCACTATCTCCTCGAGTAAGTCGGTGTCGTTCATGGTTTTTCCTTGGTACTACAGATGGATTATCTCGCGCTGTTGTAGATACGCTACCAGCTGTTGCACCGATTGGTCCAGACTATTTTCACCGGTATTAATGCGGATCTCCGGGTTTTTTGGTGGCTCATAGTCAGAGTCTATGCCAGTAAAGTGTTTGATCTCACCGGCACGGGCCTTTTTATATAACCCTTTTGGATCGCGTTGTTCACACACCTCCAGCGGTGTATCCAGATACACTTCAATAAACTCGGCCTCTTCAACCAGCTCTCGAACCAGGTCACGCTCAGCCTGGAAGGGCGAGATAAAGGCGGTGAGTACGATCAGGCCGGCATCGACCATGAGTTTACTCAATTCACCCACACGACGAATGTTTTCGACTCTATCCTCGTCGCTGAATCCGAGGTCTTTACACAGACCATGACGCACATTGTCACCATCGAGTAAATAAGTGTGTGCGCCAAGTTGCTGCAGGGCACTCTCTAGTGCATTGGCGACGGTGCTTTTGCCCGACCCAGAATAGCCAGTAAACCATAAAATAACAGGACGGTGGCCTTTTTGTTCGCTGCGATGTGTTTTATTTACGGCATAGTTATGCCAGACAATATTCGTATCCATAATTCCTATCCACTAAAACGGGAAAACCAAGGGGATCAGCGTCAGCACAGTGATCGAGTAAATAATTGAGAGCGGCAGGCCGACGGTCACATAGTCTTTGATCCGGTAATTACCTGCACTATATACCATCAGATTAGTCTGATAGCCAAAAGGGGAAATAAAACTGGCCGATGCGCCAAAGGCGACTGCCATCACAAATGGCAGTGGGTTCACACCAAAACCAATCGCCAGTGCGTATGCCACAGGAAATGACAGCGCGGCGGCCGCATTGTTGGTGATCAATTCGGTGAACACCACCGTCATCACAAAAATGGCGATAAAGGCACCATACGGACCAAAGTCGCCCAGTACATAAAACAGCGCATCGGAAATTTGCCCGGCTAACCCTGTGTCTATCATCAGCTTAGCTAAGCCAATGGCACTGCCGACAATGGCAAGCAATTCAATGGGAAAGCGGCGCTTCATCTCGCTGACTTTGATGGAGCCAAACAGCACCAGTCCGAGTAATAAAACCATCAGGCCTTTGACTAAAGGCACAACATCGAAGATACCCAGACCGAGCACGGCAACAAAGGCAGCCATCACTTTATTCGATTGTGGCTGCGTTAAATGGGTTTGCAGGTCCAGGCCAGAGATATAAACAAATTCGCGTTTTAGGTCGGGTAGCTGATAAAAATCTCCGCCAGGGGCTAGGATCAAAGAATCTCCTGCCTGCAGTTTGACCTGACCCAGGCCACCAGGCAGGCGGTCGTGACCACGGCGAATGGCAATCACCGCGGCATGAAACTGTTCGCGAAAGCGGATCTCTTTGAGTGTTTTGCCTAAAAACTTAGACGACTGACTGATCACGACTTCCACCAGGTGTTCGGCGTCTTTTTCGTGTTTGTCATGTACCACCTGCAAGCCGTCGAAGCGGCGCAATAAAGGCACAGATTTGATGTCGCCGACAAACAGCAGAACATCGCCCTGCTGTATTTCCTGTTGTGGTGTGACCGCACAAATACGACGCTCGCCGCGGATGATCTCAGCGAGGAACAAGTCACGCAGGTCACGCAGGCCGTTTTCTTCGACTGTCCGGCCAATCAGTTTCGAGCCTGCGGTTACTTTCCCTTCCAGATAAAAAGGCACAACCTCTTCTTCTTTGCGGCCGTGATCGGGCAAAAACTTCAGTAATAGAATAATGGTAACCAGGCCAACACCCAGCGCGCCAATACCGACCAGCGTAAAGTCAAAAAAGCCCAACGGCGCCATACCGGCCTCAATGGCGAAACCATTAACGATTAAATTAGTTGACGTGCCGATCAGGGTCAGCGTCCCGCCCAGGATAGCGGTATAGGACAGTGGCAATAATAGCTTAGACGGTGAATGGGTTTTACTGTCTTTGATGGTACTGATCAAAGACGCCACCACGGCGGTGTTATTGGTAAAAGACGATAAAAAAGCCGTGGATAATCCCAGTTTCATTACCGAGCGTGCCAGCGAGCCGTTGGCCAGTGAGCGCGCCAGGTATTGTACTAGGGTGGTTTTTTCGATGGCGATAGATACCAAAACCAGTAAAACCAGGGTGATCAGCGATGGGTTCGCATAATTGACCAGCATGGTTTCCAGATCGATGAGCCCAGCCAGGTAAGCGCTGCTGATAGCGCCAACAAATAACCAGGCCGGGTTGAGCCGCGTGCCAAAAAGACACGCGACCAGCACGAGCATGATGCCTGTTAAGATGATCTGCTCTAGCAGCATAGATAACTCCCGTTAACAGGCATACAGCCGTTACTTCAGCTTGCTTAAATCAAGCGCTTGCCAGTGTGGGAAGTGCTTGCGAACCAGGGCATTCAGCTCCAGCTCAAATTCGCTGAATTGCTGATTTTCACTAACTTGCTCATCCAGAATGGCATCGATCATGCCTGCGCCTACGGTCAGGTTGCTCAGACGGTCAATCAGGATAAAGGCACCTGTTTCGTGGTTATCACGATACACATCGGCAGCGATGGTTTCCGTCAGCTCAAGTGTAACGATTGCAATTTCGTTCAGTTGTAGACTGTCAGCCTTGCCATGCTCCAGAGTATTGACGTCAATGGTGTGATCAATCTGCTTCACGATGGCAGCCGTACTCTTCGCGCCCAGCTTGAAGTTGTACGTTTTGCCTAGCACCAGAGGCGCCTCGTGCATCCATACCAGCTTGGCCTGGATCAGGTTGGTTGCCTTAGTCGATGAGTCTGCCGGGACAATTACATCCCCACGACTGACATCCACTTCGTCATTCAAAGTGATGGTCAGTGCCTGACCGGTTTCAGCTTGCTCGAGGTTACCGTCGAACGTCACCAATTCTTTGATGGTGCTGGTTTTACCCGAAGGTAAAATCTTAATCGCCTGACCAACAGTTAGCGCGCCAGAGGTCAACGTGCCCTGAAAACCACGGAAGTCCAGATTAGGGCGTACTACATACTGCACCGGGAAGCGGGCTTCAAATGCACTGTTTGGTTCAGCAGCCGGAGAGTCTTCCAGTAGCGCCATCAGTGGCTGATCTGTGTAGTAAGGCGTGTGCTCAGAGCGAGTCACAACATTGTCACCTTTAAGAGCCGAAATAGGCACAAACTTGATGTCATTGACGTCCAATTGCTCAGCAAACTTCAGGTAATCGGCTTTGATTTTCTCGAACACGGCTTCATCAAAGTCAACGATGTCCATTTTGTTGATGGCAACAACAAATTGCTTGATACCCAGTGAGTCACAGATAAAGCTGTGGCGTTTGGTCTGGATCTGTACACCATAGCGGGCATCCACCAGAATAATCGCCAGATCACTGGTTGAAGCACCCGTCACCATGTTACGGGTATACTGTTCGTGTCCCGGTGTATCGGCGATGATGAACTTGCGCTTCGCAGTGGAGAAATAGCGATACGCCACATCAATGGTGATCCCTTGTTCTCGTTCTGCCTGCAAACCATCAACCAGCAACGCAAGATCCAGCTCTTCACCAGCGTTACCTACTTTTTCGTTGTCTTTGTGCAGCGCCGCCAACTGATCTTCATAGATTTGGTGGCTGTCGTGCAGCAAGCGACCGATCAGGGTGGATTTACCATCGTCTACACTGCCGCAGGTCATCATGCGTAACAGGCTTTTGTCCTGTTGGCGTGATAAGTAGGTTTCAATCCCCAGTTCTTTTACTTCATTTGCGGTAGACATTAGAAATACCCCTCACGTTTTTTCTTCTCCATTGACCCGGATGAGTCATGGTCAATGACCCGGCCTTCACGCTCGGAAGAGGTCGATAACAACATTTCTTCGATGATCCCGGTCAGGGTGTTTGCTTCTGACTCAACTGCACCGGTCAGCGGGTAGCAGCCCAGTGTACGGAAGCGTACCGACTTCATTTCAGGCACTTCACCTTCCGCCAGCGGCATACGCTCGTCGTCGACCATGATTAACGTGCCATCACGCTCAACCACGGGGCGTTTCTCTGCCAGATACAACGGCACGATCTCAATGTTTTCCTGGTAGATGTATTGCCAGATATCCAGCTCAGTCCAGTTTGACAGCGGGAATACACGGATACTTTCGCCCGGGTTCACCTGACCGTTGTAGGTATTCCATAGCTCAGGGCGCTGATTTTTAGGGTCCCAGCGATGGTGTTTATCGCGGAAAGAATAGACACGCTCTTTCGCGCGCGATTTTTCCTCATCACGACGCGCACCACCAAATGCGGCATCGAAGCCGTACTTGTTTAATGCCTGTTTAAGGCCCTGGGTTTTCATGATGTCGGTGTGCTTGGCTGAGCCGTGCGTGAATGGACCAACGCCCATCTCTAACCCTTCCGGGTTTTTATGCACAATCAGGTCAAAGTTGTATTCTTTGGCCAGACGATCTCGAAACTCAATCATCTCGCGGAATTTCCAGTCCGTATCTACATGCAGCAGAGGGAAAGGGATCTTTGCCGGGAAAAACGCTTTACGTGCTAAGTGAAGGAGTACCGATGAGTCTTTACCGATGGAGTAAAGCATCACTGGGTTTTCAAACTCAGCAGCGACTTCGCGAATAATCTTTATACTTTCAGCCTCAAGTTGCTGAAGGTGAGTTAAAGCCATTGTCGTCGTCCTACTTAATACTAAAAATAAAGTGGTTCATGCGTCAGGCGATCTTAGCGAGCGGCTGAGCGTAACTTGCAATTTGTTCTGTTTTACCAAACCAGGCCAGTTCCTGATGCAGTGCAGCGACCTCGCCAATGATCAGTAATGCCGGTGACTGGATATTATTGGCTTCGATTTGTGCTGCCAGCTGGCCAAGCTCAGTGGTCACAACACGCTGCGACTTGCGGGTGCCATTTTCGACGATGGCCACCGGTGTGTGTTCACTGCGACCATGGGCCAATAGTTGGGCCTGAATATGTGGAGACTTAATGACCCCCATATAAATGGCCAGAGTTTGATTCGGTTTGGCCAGCGACTGCCAGTCCAGCTCCTGGCCTTCTTTTTTACAGTGTCCAGTGACAAACTGAATCGCCTGAGCGTGGTCACGGTGTGTAAGCGGAATACCCGCATAGGCACTGCATCCAGCAGCAGCTGTGATGCCCGGGACGATTTGATAGCGGATGTTAGCCGCAGCCAGTACCTGAACTTCTTCGCCACCCCGGCCATAAATGAACGGGTCACCGCCTTTAATACGGCATACCTTTTTACCTTGCTGGGCCAGCTTAACCAACATCTGATTGGTGTCTTCTTGTTTAACACTGTGGTGTCCGGCACGTTTACCGACACAGATGAGGTCGGCATCGCGTCTGACCAGTTCCATAATTTCATCGGACACTAGGTAGTCATACACCACAACATCAGCTTGTTGCATCAATTGTAGTGCTTTGAGCGTCAATAGCTCCGGATCGCCCGGGCCTGCGCCTACGACATAGACTTCGCCTTGTGGCTCTGCAGTGTCGTTCAGCATATCATGCAGCTGTTGTTGTGCACCTTGTGTGTCTCCGCTTTGTACTTTACTGACAACATGTGAGTCGAATACTCGCTCCCAGAATTGACGGCGATCAGCAAAATGCTTAAAACGGCCTTTGACCTTGTCTCTGAATCCGCCAACCAGTTCAGCCAGTGGACCGATATGCTGAGGGATCAGGGTTTCGAGTTTTTCTCTTAAGCGGCGCGCCAAGACAGGTGCTGTACCGGCACTGGAAATCGCAATTGTAATGGGGTTGCGGTCGACGATAGACGGGAAAATAAAGCTACACTTGGGCTGGTCATCCACCACATTGACGAAAATATTGCGCGCATCCGCTGCATCGCGCACCTGCGCATTGACGTCATCGTTGTCGGTGGCAGCAATAACCAGCGCCATGCTGTCAACGGCGTCGGCGCTAAAGTAGGCTGTTTTCAGGTGCAGTTCGCCTTCTTCAGACAACTGCATGAGTTCGTCACAGAATTCAGGGGCCAATACGGTTACATCGGCGCGAGCTTTGAGCAGTGCGCGGATCTTTCTCAGAGCAACTTCACCGCCGCCGACGACCAGCACGGGTTTGTTGTCCAACTTGGTAAAGATAGGTAAGTACTGCACGCTGTTGCCCCTTAAACATCGTAAAACTTGATATAAGCCAACTCTGGCTTTTTCTAGAGTGGCAGAATATCCCGCGTACTGGCAGGGAAAAAATAACTTAAACCCAGTTTTTATAACTAAAAGTTATATCAAACGGAGCGAAATGGCTTACCTCATATATATCAAGGGGTTTAGCGTGACAGCACACACTTGTTCACAGTTATAGCTATTGGTTATGAGTTATAATTTCCACAATTTAGCGTTTGCCGGGCGTATTGACACCCCTGTGAAGCGCTATGTTTGCTGTTTTCTGACCAGGTGACAGGGGCTGCTTAGTAACATTTGACCGATGTACACTCATAAAAGGTGCGGACAAATGTCCTGTGGTCCGGTAGGGCAAGCAGCTAACGTTGAGGTCCGACTCATATGATGCAGCTTGTCCACAGAGCAGGGTGCAGTTAAAAGGAAACCAATATGAAAATGCAAGCCGTCGCACGCGAGGTGCTTGGATTAATGGATCTGACGTCGTTAAACGAGCAAGATAACGAGGCCAGCATCATTGCGTTGTTAGACAGCATTCGTCCCGAATTAGGGCTACCCGCAGCCGTATGTGTGTATCCCCAGTTTGTCGCGCTGTGTAAACAGGAATTAAACCGCCGAGGCTGGACTGAGGTAAAGGTCGCGACTGTGACCAACTTTCCCTGTGGTAAGCATTCATTGCAACAGGTGCTGACACAAACGAAAGAGGCGTTGCAGGCTGGAGCCGATGAGATTGATCTGGTGATGCCTTATCAGCAGTTACAGGCGGGCGATCCGG
Source organism: Pseudoalteromonas sp. McH1-42 (assembly GCF_022347845.1). Classification (NCBI taxonomy): domain Bacteria; kingdom Pseudomonadati; phylum Pseudomonadota; class Gammaproteobacteria; order Alteromonadales; family Pseudoalteromonadaceae; genus Pseudoalteromonas; species Pseudoalteromonas sp. McH1-42. Next base: position 145,966 of record NZ_JAKRFU010000011.1, read on the forward strand.
ATACGCCATGGCAATATGTACGCTCAAGCAAGCAGCTGTGTGGTGCTCAGGCCAAATTAAAAGTGATCATTGAATCTGGTGCACTCGAAAATACGCAACAAATCGCGCAGGCCAGCGATGTCGCGATTCTGGCTGGTGCCGACTTTATTAAAACCAGTACTGGTAAGGTGCCGGTGAACGCCACACTGGAAGCAACTAGAGTCATGCTGGAGCGGATCCATGTATCGGGTAAGACGGTGGGCTTCAAAGCCGCCGGAGGAGTTAAAAGCGTCGAGCAAGCAAGTGATTACTTACACCTTGCAAAAAAGACAATGGGTGATGACTGGCTTACCGCCGAGCATTTTCGCTTTGGTGCGTCGAGCTTGTTGCAAGATGTCCATCGGGAGCTGGACAGTGCAGACTAGCGGAAAGTAGTGTGAAGCATGATCAGGCAGTAATACGTGATAGTGAGCGGGAAAAACTGCAGCTGGAACATGGCGCTGCCAAATTGTTCATGCGAAGTTATGAGCGACTGACTCACACGCCGATGCGTCACATCTGGCATAACCAACCGGCCAAACCTGATGTCAGCTGTTACCTGGCGCAGTCGCGCTTAGATATTGAAGTAGCGCATCTCTATGCCAGTGAAACGGAGGCCATGGCTGTGCTTGGCCGCCCTTTGTCGCTGACCATGCAGCGCGAACTGGCGTTGATGGCACAGGCTCCGAGTACACAGCGGTTGCATACGGGTCTTGCTCGCTTACTCAAGCAAAAGGCGGGCAAGCGTTACCACTCTCAGCGCGTCTGGCTGTTGATCCGCAATGCCAGTCCGATGTGGCACCGGGCTGATTTTGAAAATGAGCTAGCGCATCTGGTGGTACCAGATTGTCATCCTTTTGAACAGATATGGCTGTTGTGCGACTTCTTTTATGGTGATCCTCTGCGCTTGTATTAACTAAGAAACTTCCACTGAGTGAGGTTCAGTATGAGTTTCACCTAGCTGAAATTGGCACAAATACCGCTTTGCGCATCTTTTACTCTTGTTTTCAGTTTGTTCGTCAGTATAATGGGCATCCACTTTGCAGGGGCGTAGTTCCAATTGGTAGAACAGCGGTCTCCAAAACCGATGGTTGCGGGTTCGAGTCCTGCCGCCCCTGCCACTCTTATAATCAGTCCAAATCTAAAATAATGGGTCTTATCACCACCGCTTATTTGTAAATTTGGATTGAAATGGATTAACCCTGCTCTCATGTAGGGTTGTTGTGTCTGTATTTAAGGTAAAAATAAATTATGAGCACTAATGTTGAAAACCCGTCTAGCTCGATGGACACGGTAAAGTGGATGTTGGCAGTCGTTTTACTGGCTGGCGCAGTTGTTGGTAATTATATGTATGCTGATATCTCAGTATTGACTCGCGCAATTGGCGTTGTGGTCGCTGTCGGTGCAGCATTGGGTATTGCAGCAACAACCGAAAAAGGGCGTACCTTTATCGCTTTTGCCAAAGAGTCTAGAATTGAGGTTCGCAAGGTAGTTTGGCCAACGCGTCAGGAAACAACACACACGACCTTTATCGTAATGGCTGCAACAGTAGTAATGGCACTGATCCTGTGGGGATTGGATGGCATTCTGTTTCGTGCAGTTGGCTATTTAACCGGTTTGGCCTCGTAACAGGTTAGCGTTTTAACTGGATTGGAGATCTGATCCCATGTCGGATGAGAACAAAGAAAAGAAATTACGTTGGTACGTAATTCAGGCGTTTTCAGGTTTTGAAAAGCGCGTCGCTCAAACTATTCTTGAGCACATTAAAATCGAAGGTCTGGAAGACTACTTTGGTGAAGTACTGGTCCCAACTGAAGAAGTTGTGGAAATGCGTGCCGGACAAAAACGTAAGTCTGAGCGTAAATTCTTCCCGGGCTATGTGTTAGTTGAAATGGTGATGGATGATGCATCTTGGCACCTGGTTAACAGCACACCACGCGTGATGGGCTTTGTTGGTGGAACGTCAGATCGTCCAGCACCAATCAGCAAAAAAGAAGCGGATCGCATTCTTAACCGTCTGCAGGAAAATGCAGAAGCACCTAAGCCAGCAACTCTGTTTGAGCCAGGTGAAGTGGTTCGTGTTATCGATGGTCCATTTGCTGACTTTAACGGTGTTGTGGAAGAAGTTGATTACGAGAAGAGCCGTCTGAAAGTGTCAGTACTTATTTTCGGTCGTTCTACGCCAGTTGACCTGGAATTTGGACAGGTTGAACAAGATAAATAATTTTGCTGTTTAAAACAGCAAAAGTTATTGCCAAAGGCCGCTGGTTAATCTATAATCAGCGGCCTTTTTGTATGTCATTACTATGACGCACAAAAAGACAGTTTTTTAATTGGGAAGCCGTCTGAGTACGCGTCCTCGCGCGCACAAGGCTAAGACCCACATAACGAGGTATTATCATGGCTAAAAAAGTTGAAGCTTTAATCAAGCTACAAGTTGCTGCTGGTATGGCTAATCCTAGTCCTCCAGTAGGTCCTGCACTAGGTCAACACGGTGTAAACATCATGGAATTCTGTAAAGCGTTCAACGCACGTACAGAGTCTATCGAGAAAGGCGCACCGGTTCCTGTAATCATTTCTGTTTACAACGACCGTTCTTTCACTTTCGACATGAAAACTCCACCTGCTTCTTACCTTCTTAAGAAAGCAGCTGGTATCAAGTCTGGTTCTGGCCGTCCTAACACTGAGAAAGTGGGTACTGTTACTCGCGCTCAGCTTGAAGAGATCGTTGAGACTAAACGTCCGGATCTTACTGCTGCTGATATGGACGCAGCTGTACGCACGATCGCAGGTTCTGCACGTGCAATGGGCTTGAACGTAGAGGGGTAATTGAGAATGGCTAAATTAACTAAGCGTATGCGTACTATCCGCGAAAAAGTGGATGTTACTAAAGAATACGAAATCAACGAAGCTGTTGCTCTTCTTAAAGAACTAGCTACTGCTAAGTTCGTTGAAAGTGTAGACGTTGCTGTAAACCTGGGTATCGATGCTCGTAAATCTGACCAAAACGTACGTGGTGCAACTGTACTACCTCACGGTACTGGTCGTGAAGTACGCGTAGCGGTATTCACTCAAGGTGCAAACGCTGACGCAGCAAAAGAAGCTGGCGCTGATCTGGTAGGCATGGAAGACCTTGCTGAACAGGTTAAGAAAGGCGAAATGAACTTCGACGTAGTTGTTGCTTCTCCGGATGCAATGCGTGTTGTTGGTCAACTAGGTCAAATCCTAGGTCCACGTGGCCTTATGCCTAACCCTAAAACTGGTACTGTAACGCCTAACGTTGCAGAAGCAGTTAAAAACGCGAAAGCGGGTCAGGTTCGCTACCGTAACGACAAAAACGGCATCATCCACACCACTATTGGTAAGGTTGATTTCGACGCGAACCAGCTTCAGGAAAACCTGGAAGCACTTATCGTTGCGCTTAAGAAGGCTAAGCCTTCACAAGCAAAAGGTACTTACGTGAAGAAAGTAAGCATCTCAACGACTATGGGCGCGGGTGTTGCTGTAGACCAAGCTACTCTAAACACGCAAGTGGCTTAATTTAGAGATAAGCGTTTACATGGCGTAAAAATTAGACTATAATTTTGCGCCATTTCGTTGAGAGCTGAGCTCAAAACGAAGCAAAGAATTCGGGTTGAAGCGCATAATTTCGGCACTTTGTAGACTTTATAGTCTACAATGATCCGATAAATTGCGTTTCCGTCCAAGACCGTAGGTGTAACCTAGTTACTTAATTCCCTACGTAGACGGTGTGAATCCCAGCTAGATTTTCCTAATCTTCTGGTTCTCGCCGTAAAAAGCAGCTCACAGTCGTAAGACGATGAGTAAAGTAGAACTGGGACATGTTCCCATCATAACCAGGAGTAACACCCATGGCTTTAAATCTTCAAGACAAAAAAGCAATTGTTGCTGAAGTCAACGAAGCTGCCAAAGGTGCTCTGTCTGCAGTTGTTGCAGATTCTCGTGGTGTAACAGTAGATGCGATCACTGCACTTCGTAAAGAAGCTCGTGAAGCAGGCGTATGGATGAAAGTTGTCCGTAATACCCTAGCTAAGCGCGCTGTAGAAGGTACTGACTATGAGTGCCTTAACGAATCGCTAGTGGGCCCAAGCCTAATCGCTTTCTCTTCAGAGCATCCAGGTGCTGCAGCTCGTATCTTCGCTGATTTCGCGAAGAAGAACGAGTTGTTCGAACTGAAAGCGGCTGCATTTGAAGGCAATGTTGTAGACGTAGACATGCTAGCTAAGCTGCCTACTTACGACGAAGCTGTTGCACGCCTAATGAGCGCTATGAAAGAAGCGTCAGCTGGTAAATTGTGTAAAACAATTGAAGCTGTACGTGTTCAGAAAGCTGAAGCAGCTGCTTAATAGCACGCTTCTTACTTTCACAAATAAATTTTTAGAACCCCATGGTTCGTGATTAATTAGGAAACTTAAAATGTCTGTAACTAAAGACCAAATCCTTGACGCGATTGCTGAAATGTCAGTAATGGAAGTTGTTGAACTAGTTGAAGCAATGGAAGAAAAATTCGGTGTAACTGCAGCTGCTGCTGTTGTTGCTGCTGGTCCTGCTGAAGCTGCTGAAGAGAAGACTGAGTTCGACGTAATCCTAGCTGGCGCTGGCGGTAACAAAGTTGCTGCTATCAAAGCTGTACGTGGTGCAACTGGTCTTGGCCTTAAAGAAGCAAAAGCTCTTGTTGAGTCTGCTCCTGCGCCAATCAAAGAAGCTGTTTCTAAAGAAGAAGCTGAAGCACTTAAGAAAGATCTTGAAGAAGCTGGTGCTGAAGTTGAGATCAAGTAATCTGGCATTTGCTAGGTTCGCTGCCTGAGCAATCAGGCAAGGGCTGGTGATTATTTAATCACCGGCCCTTTTGCGCTATAGAGCGACGCTTTCCTGTTGCGCAATAAATTCCTATGTTTTTCTTATTTTTCAATCTGTTAGAAGTATTTTGAAAGTGAGTGACTCATAGGACGACAATTAGATGTTGTTATCATGGCTTAGATGCCAATGAAGTCTGTTCTCCATGAACAGGTTGGGTCAAAGATCAGCAAGCTGAGGAACCCCATGGCTTACTCTTATTCTGAAAAGAAACGTATCCGTAAGGATTTTGGTAAACGTCCACAAGTTTTGGACATACCTTTCCTTTTGCAAACGCAGTTGGAATCGTTCAAAAAGTTCATTACACCGGACGCGGATGGTGATACCGGACTGGAAGCGGCATTCCGTTCTGTGTTCCCGATCAAAAGCTACTCGGGCAATTCTGAGCTTCAATACGTTAGCTACCGTATTGGAGAGCCAGTATTCGATGTAAAAGAATGTCAAATTCGCGGTGTGACTTTTTCTGCTCCACTTCGCGTAAAACTTCGTCTTGTGCTAATGGACAAAGAAGCACCAGGCACAGTCAAAGACATTAAAGAGCAAGAAGTTTACATGGGCGAAATCCCGCTCATGACTGACACAGGTACTTTTGTTATCAATGGTACTGAACGTGTTATCGTTTCTCAGCTACACCGTTCACCTGGTGTATTCTTTGATAACGACCGTGGTAAATCACACTCGTCGGGTAAAGTACTATATAACGCACGCGTGATCCCTTACCGTGGTTCGTGGTTAGACTTTGAATTCGATGTAAAAGATAACCTGTTTGTACGTATCGACCGTCGTCGTAAACTGCCTGCGTCAATCATTCTGCGTGCCCTTGAATTCTCAACAGAAGAAATCCTAGGCATGTTCTTCGAAACGACTGCGTTCGAAGTGACTAACGGCAAAGTGATGATGGAATTGGTACCATCTCGACTACGTGGTGAAACCGCTGCTTTTGATATCAAAGATGCAGACGGTGAAGTCCTGGTTGAGCAGGGTCGCCGTATCACAGCCCGTCATATAAAAACAATCGAGAAAAAGGGCATTGACCAGTTAGAAGTACCGCATGAGTACATCATTGGTCGTGTGGTTGCGAGAAACTACATCGATGAATCAACTGGCGAGATCATTGCTGAAGCAAATGCTGAGCTATCTCTGGAGTTGATGGCCGAGCTGGTTAAAGCTGGTCACACAAAAATCGACACCCTGTACATCAATGATGTAGACAGCGGTGCTTACATGTCAGAAACCGTTCGTATCGACAGCACGGCAAACCGTCTGGAAGCACTGGTAGAAATCTACCGCATGATGCGCCCGGGTGAGCCACCAACAAAAGAAGCAGCAGAAGCCTTATTCGATAATCTGTTCTTCTCTGACGAGCGTTATGACTTGTCAACGGTTGGTCGTATGAAGTTCAACAGCCGTGTTGGTTATGATACTGACACAGGTCCTGGCACGCTGAGCAAAGAAGACATTGTTAGCGTGATGAAGGTGTTGATCGACATCCGTAACGGTAAAGGCGATGTGGACGATATCGACCACTTAGGTAACCGTCGTATCCGTTCTGTAGGTGAAATGGCAGAAAACCAGTTCCGCGTTGGTTTAGTACGTGTTGAGCGTGCTGTACGTGAGCGTCTGAGCTTGGGTGATCTGGACAATGTAATGCCTCAGGATCTGATCAACGCTAAGCCAATTTCTGCTGCCGTTAAAGAATTCTTTGGTTCTTCACAGCTGTCTCAGTTTATGGACCAGAACAACCCGCTGTCAGAAGTAACGCACAAGCGTCGTATTTCTGCACTTGGTCCGGGTGGTCTGACTCGTGAGCGTGCTGGCTTTGAGGTTCGAGACGTTCACGTAACGCACTACGGTCGTGTTTGTCCTATCGAAACTCCTGAAGGTCCAAACATCGGTCTGATCAACTCATTGTCTACGTACGCACGTACCAACGATTATGGTTTCCTTGAAACCCCATATCGTAAAGTGGTTGACGGCGTCGTAACGGATGACGTTGATTACCTGTCTGCAATTGAAGAAGGTCAGTTCGTAATCGCACAGGCGAACACTAACCTGACTGAAGAAAACCAGTTTGCAGAAGAGCTGATCCCATGTCGTTATAAAGGTGAATCAACCTTTATGCCAAGCGACAGCATCCAGTATATGGATGTATCACCACAGCAGGTTATCTCTGTGGCAGCGGCACTTATCCCATTCCTTGAACACGATGATGCGAACCGTGCATTGATGGGATCGAACATGCAACGTCAGGCTGTACCAACACTGCGCGCAGACAAGCCGCTGGTAGGTACAGGTATTGAACGTACGCTGGCAAAAGACTCTGGTGTAACCATTGTTGCTAAGCGTGGCGGTGTGGTGAAGTATGCAGATGCAAGCCGTATCGTTGTTAACGTTAACGAAGAAGAGCGCGTACCTGGTGAAGCGGGTATCGACATCTACAACCTGACGAAATACACCCGTTCTAACCAGAACACCTGTATCAACCAAAAACCAACTTGTATGGTTGGTGAGCCGGTTGTACGTGGTGACGTTCTGGCGGATGGTCCTTCGACTGACCTGGGCGACCTGGCTCTTGGTCAAAACCTGCGCGTGGCATTCATGCCGTGGAATGGTTATAACTTCGAGGATTCAATCCTACTTTCAGAGCGTGTTGTTCAGGAAGATCGTCTAACTACGATCCACATCCAGGAACTCCAGTGTATTGCTCGTGATACTAAGCTTGGTCCAGAAGAGATCACAGCGGATATCCCGAACGTGGGTGAGTCTGCGTTAGGCAAGCTGGACGAATCAGGTGTTGTATACATCGGTGCTGAAGTAAAAGGCGGCGATATCCTGGTTGGTAAAGTAACGCCGAAAGGTGAAACGCAGCTGACGCCTGAAGAAAAGCTACTACGTGCTATCTTCGGTGAAAAAGCGTCTGACGTGAAAGACAGCTCGCTACGTGTACCTAACTCTGTATCTGGTACGGTTATCGACGTTCAGGTCTTTACCCGTGACGGTGTAGAGAAAGACAAGCGCGCACTGGAAGTTGAAGACATGCAGCTTCGCGAAGCGAAGAAAGACTTCAACGAAGAGTTCCGTATCCTTGAAGGTGGTATTCTGACTCGTGCGCGTGACCTGCTGGTACGTGCTGGTCTGAGCGAAGATAAGATCGCAGATCTGAACGCTGAAAAGCTACTGACGCAAAGCCTGGCTGATGAAGAGCAGCAAGCTGAATTAGAGCAACTGGCTGCGCAGTATGACGAGCTGAAAGCGGAATACGATAAGAAGTTTGAAAACAAACGTCGCAAGATCACCCAAGGTGATGATCTGGCGCCGGGCGTGCTTAAAATCGTTAAGGTTTACCTGGCAGTTAAGCGTCGCATCCAACCGGGTGATAAGATGGCGGGTCGTCACGGTAACAAGGGTGTTATCTCTACTATCGTGCCTGTTGAAGACATGCCTTACGATGAAAAAGGTCGTACGGTAGACATCGTTCTGAACCCACTGGGTGTACCATCGCGGATGAACATCGGTCAGATCCTTGAAACTCACATGGGTCTTGCTGCACGCGGTATTGGTGAGCGCATTGAAGACATGATGAAAGAGCAGCGTGAACTCCACGAAATGCGCGATTTCATCAAGAAAGCCTACGAAATCGGTGATTGCCGTCAGAAAGTTGATATTGCTAACTTCTCTGATGATGAGATCCGTCGTCTGGCACATAACCTGAAAGGTGGTCTGCCAATCGCAACGCCAGCATTTGACGGTGCACGCGAAGCTGAAATCAAAGACATGCTAGAGCTGGGTGGTTATCCAAGAAGTGGTCAGGTAACGCTATATGATGGTCGTACTGGTGATGCATTTGAGCGTCAGGTAACAGTTGGCTACATGTACATGCTGAAACTGAACCACCTTGTTGATGACAAGATGCACGCACGTTCTACCGGTTCTTACAGCCTGGTTACTCAGCAGCCGCTGGGTGGTAAGGCACAGTTCGGTGGTCAGCGTTTCGGTGAGATGGAGGTATGGGCACTTGAAGCATACGGTGCTGCCTACACGCTACAGGAAATGTTGACAGTTAAGTCGGATGACGTAAACGGTCGTACTAAGATGTATAAGAACATCGTAGACGGCAACCATAAGATGGAACCGGGCATGCCGGAATCGTTCAACGTATTGTTGAAAGAGATCCGCTCGCTGGGTATCAACATCGAATTGGAAGAAAGTTGATCCGCCGGGCCGCCAAGCGGCCCAGACCGGACTGAAAAGAATGAAGGGGCGAGCCCAGGCTTGCCCTCAAGATTAACTCCGACAGGAGAGCTAAGGTGAAAGACTTACTTAAGTTTCTGAAGCAACAAAATAAGACCGAAGAATTCGATGCAATTCGTATTGGTCTTGCTTCGCCGGACATGGTGCGTTCATGGTCTTACGGTGAGGTAAAGAAACCTGAGACAATTAACTACCGTACTTTCAAGCCTGAGCGTGACGGCTTATTCTGTGCCCGTATCTTCGGCCCAGTAAAAGATTATGAGTGTTTGTGTGGTAAGTACAAGCGCTTAAAGCACCGTGGTGTGATCTGTGAGAAGTGTGGCGTTGAAGTTACACTGACTAAAGTACGCCGTGACCGCATGGGTCACATTGAGCTGGCTAGCCCAGTTGCACACATTTGGTTCCTTAAATCATTGCCGTCTCGTATCGGCCTGATGCTGGACATGACGCTTCGTGATATCGAGCGTGTACTTTACTTCGAATCATTCGTAGTAACTGAACCTGGCATGACAACGCTTGAGCGTGGTCAGCTATTAGGTGAAGAAGAGTACCTGGATGCACTGGAAGAGCACGGTGATGAATTCGAAGCGAAGATGGGTGCCGAAGCGGTACTTGATCTGCTACGTGATTTGGACCTGGGCCAGCTAATCGCTGAAATGCGTGAAGAGCTGCCAACCATCAACTCTGAAACTAAGCGTAAGAAAATTACTAAGCGTCTTAAGTTGATGGAAGCATTCCACCAGTCAGGTAATAATCCTGAGTGGATGGTAATGAGCGTATTACCAGTTCTGCCACCTGATCTACGTCCACTTGTACCACTGGATGGTGGTCGTTTTGCGACGTCTGATCTAAACGACTTATACCGTCGTGTTATCAACCGTAACAACCGTCTTAAGCGTCTACTTGATCTCGCAGCTCCGGATATCATCGTACGTAACGAAAAGCGTATGTTGCAAGAAGCGGTGGATGCACTACTAGATAACGGTCGTCGTGGTCGTGCGATCACAGGTTCTAACAAGCGTCCTCTGAAGTCGCTTGCAGACATGATCAAAGGTAAGCAAGGTCGTTTCCGTCAAAACCTACTAGGTAAGCGTGTAGACTACTCTGGCCGTTCTGTAATCACAGTTGGTCCTACACTGAAACTACATCAGTGTGGCCTGCCTAAGAAGATGGCACTTGAGCTATTCAAGCCATTCATCTACGGCAAACTGGAGCGCCGCGGCATGGCGACTACCATTAAAGCTGCGAAGAAGATGGTAGAGCGCGAAGTACCAGAGGTTTGGGACGTACTTGACGAAGTGATCCGTGAACACCCGGTTCTACTGAACCGTGCACCAACACTTCACAGACTTGGTATCCAGGCGTTTGAACCAGTACTAATCGAAGGTAAAGCAATCCACCTGCACCCACTAGTGTGTGCGGCGTATAACGCTGACTTCGATGGTGACCAAATGGCGGTACACGTACCGTTGACGCTGGAAGCACAGCTTGAAGCGCGTGCGTTAATGATGTCGACCAATAACATTCTGTCTCCTGCGAATGGTGAGCCAATCATCGTACCTTCACAGGACGTTGTATTGGGTCTGTACTACATGACGCGTGATCGTATCAATGCAAAAGGCGAAGGTATTGCCTTTAAAGATGCGAAAGAAGCTGAAAAAGCATACCGTACTGGCGCTGCAGAGCTACACGCACGCGTAAAAGTACGTATCGCAGAAGTACATATTGATGGCGAAACAGGTGAGCGTAAAGATGTGACCGAAGTGGTTGAAACCACGGTAGGTCGTGCGATCCTGTCTTTGATCATGCCGACTGGCCTGCCGTTTGAACTAATCAACCGTGCGCTAGGTAAAAAGCAGATCTCTGGCCTGTTGAACGAGTGTTATCGTCGTCTGGGTCTGAAAGATACCGTTATCTTCGCGGACCAAGTGATGTACACCGGTTTCCACTATGCGATGAAGTCAGGTGTTTCTATCGGTATCAACGATATGGAAATCCCACCAACTAAAACAGGCATCATCGAAGCGGCAGAAGCTGAAGTTACAGAAATCAACCAGCAATTCCAGTCTGGTCTTGTAACTGCGGGTGAGAAATACAACAAAGTTATCGATATCTGGTCACGTGTTAATGAAAACTTATCACGCGAGATGATGGCGAACTTGTCGAAAGACACGGTTGTGAATGCGCAGGGTGAAGAAGAAGAGCAAGACTCTTTCAACTCAGTGTTTATGATGGCCGACTCGGGCGCACGTGGTAGTGCTGCTCAGATCCGTCAGCTAGCCGGTATGCGTGGTCTGATGGCTCGTCCGGATGGTTCAATCATCGAAACACCTATTACAGCAAACTTCCGTGAAGGTCTGAACGTACTACAGTACTTCATCTCGACGCACGGTGCGCGTAAAGGTCTTGCGGATACCGCACTTAAGACAGCGAACTCGGGTTACCTGACTCGTCGTCTGGTAGACGTTGCACAAGATTTGGTCATCAACGAAACAGATTGTGGTACCCTTGAAGGTACAGTGATGAAGCCGCTGATTGAAGGTGGTGACGTTGTAGAGCCATTGCGTGAGCGTGTATTGGGTCGTGTTGTTGCAGAAGACGTGGTTATCCCAGGCACTGACGAAGTGCTGGTTGAACGTAACGTGATGCTTGATGAGAAGCTGTGTGATCTGTTAGAAGAGCACTCAGTGGACGAAGTAAAAGTACGTTCAGTTATCACCTGTGAAAACGACTTTGGTGTATGTGCTAAGTGTTACGGTCGTGACCTTGCTCGTGGCCACATCATCAACGCGGGTGAGTCTGTTGGTGTTATCGCGGCACAGTCAATCGGTGAGCCGGGCACACAGCTTACGATGCGTACCTTCCACATCGGTGGTGCGGCATCTCGAGCGTCTGCAGAAAACAGCGTTCAGGTTAAGAACAACGGTAGCATGAAGCTGCACAATGCGAAGTTCGTAATCAATACCGACGGCAAGATCGTGATCACCTCACGTTCAACCGAAATTACGGTTATTGACGAACAAGGCCGTGAGAAAGAGCGCTATAAAGTGCCTTACGGTGCCGTATTGTCAGTGAGTGACGGTGCAGAAGTGAAAGGTAACGATATCGTCGCGACCTGGGACCCGCATAGTCACCCAATCATCATCGAGCACGAGTCTAAAGTATCGTTCAGCGACATCGACGATTCTAACACTGAAGCACAAACAGACGAGCTAACTGGTCTGACGCGTGTGGTTGTTAAAGACCTTGCTAAGGTGAATGCAAAAGAGCCTAAGCTGATCATTGAAAATGAAGAGCGTGGTCTGCAGGAAATTCGTCTGCCTTCGTTCACTACCATCGAAATCACAGATGGTGCAACGGCACAGCCGGGTGACGTTCTGGCACGTATTCCGCAGGAAGGTTCGAAGACTCGTGATATCACGGGTGGTCTACCTCGAGTTGCTGACTTGTTTGAAGCGCGTAAGCCGAAAGATCCAGCAATCCTGGCAGAAATCACAGGTACCGTTAGCTTTGGTAAAGAAACCAAAGGTAAGAAGCGCCTGGTGATTACACCGGAAGAGGGTGATGCATACGAAGAAATGATCCCGAAATGGCGTCAGCTGAACGTGTTCGAGGGTGAGCAGGTATCGAAAGGTGAAGTTATCGCCGATGGTCCTGAATCTCCGCACGACATCTTACGTCTGCGTGGTGTAACTGACGTATCTAACTACATCGTAAACGAAGTACAAGAAGTATATCGTCTACAGGGTGTAAAGATTAACGACAAGCACATCGAAACCATCATTCGTCAGATGCTACGTAAATGTATCATCCTTGATGGTGGTGACAGTGAGTTCCTGGCAGGCGAACAAGCCGAAGTGGCGCGCGTTAACATCGCAAACCGTGAGCTAGAGAAACAAGGTAAGATCCCAGCGAAGTTCGAAATTCAGCTGATGGGTATTACCAAAGCCTCACTGGCAACAGAATCTTTCATCTCTGCAGCCTCGTTCCAGGAGACGACACGTGTCCTGACTGAAGCCGCAGTAAATGGTAAGAGCGATGAGCTTCGTGGTCTGAAAGAAAACGTTATCGTGGGTCGTCTGATCCCTGCGGGTACCGGTTTCTCTTACCACTTAGATCGCATCAACCGTCGTAAGCAAAATGAAGCTGCAGTTGAAGAGCAAACTGTAAGTGCTGAAGAAGCATCTCAGGCACTGACAGACGCACTAAATGCAGACTTGCTTGGTGGCCAAGACTAAAATTGACGAAAAACACGTCAATTGCAATAAAAAGGCAGCTTTAACGCTGCCTTTTTAGTTGTTTTGGTTGACAGGTTAAACTTTGCTCATTAAAATTCCGCCACCCATTTATTCGTTCGAATAACAGAACGCTTAAATTGGCGAAATTTGATTTTTTCAGTAGTAATTTTTATTAATTCAGGAGCTATTTAATGGCAACTATTAACCAGCTAGTACGTAAGCCACGTCGCAGCAAGGTTACTAAGAGCAACTCAGCTGCTCTTAAAGCTTGTCCTCAAAAGCGTGGTGTATGTACTCGTGTATATACAACTACACCTAAGAAGCCAAACTCTGCACTACGTAAAGTAGCGCGTGTTCGTCTAACGAACGGCTTCGAAGTAACATCTTACATTGGTGGTGAAGGCCACAACTTGCAAGAGCACAGTGTTATCCTAATCCGTGGTGGTCGTGTTAAAGACTTACCAGGTGTGCGTTTCCACACAGTACGTGGCGCGCTGGACTGTGCTGGCGTAAATGACCGTAAACAAGGTCGTTCTAAGTACGGTGCAAAACGTCCTAAGGGCTAATGGTTCTCCGTTAGTAAGGCCAAGCACTTAAGTTTTAATTTATATATTTTGTTTTGGGAATTCGTCGTAGTAAGACGAACCTGAAGATACCGGAGAAAGAAAATGCCTAGAAGACGCGTAATAGGTCAACGTAAAATTCTTCCAGATCCGAAGTTCGGATCAGAGCTTCTTGCTAAATTCGTTAACGTAGTAATGCTTGACGGTAAGAAGTCTACTGCTGAAAAAATCGTATATGGTGCGCTAGACGTGGCTGCTGAAAAATCAGGCAAGTCGCACCTAGAAATCTTCGAGTCTGCACTTGAGAACGTACGTCCACAGGTTGAGGTTAAATCTCGCCGTGTTGGTGGTTCTACGTACCAGGTACCAGTTGAAGTACGTCCAGTTCGTCGCAACGCACTAGGTATGCGTTGGTTGGTTGAAGCTGCACGTAAGCGTGGCGAAAAATCAATGGGCCTTCGTCTGGCTCAAGAGATGATCGACGCTGCTGACAACAAAGGCACTGCGGTTAAGAAACGTGAAGACGTTCACCGTATGGCTGAAGCGAACAAAGCATTCGCTCACTACCGTTGGTAATCTGCCCAAGACCTTTAAGAGGATAATATGGCACGTACAACTCCTATTGAGCGTTACCGTAATATCGGTATTTGTGCTCACGTAGATGCGGGGAAAACCACCACCACGGAACGTGTACTTTATTACACGGGCCTGTCTCACAAAATTGGTGAGGTGCATGATGGTGCCGCAACTATGGACTGGATGGAGCAGGAGCAGGAGCGTGGTATTACCATCACTTCTGCTGCGACCACGTGTTTCTGGAAAGGGATGGATGCTCAGTTTGACGAGCATCGTATAAACATCATCGATACTCCCGGACACGTAGACTTCACCATCGAAGTAGAACGTTCATTACGTGTACTAGATGGCGCTGTAGTCGTATTATGTGCTTCATCAGGTGTACAACCACAAACGGAAACCGTTTGGCGTCAGGCGAACAAGTACGAAGTACCTCGCATGATTTTCGTCAACAAAATGGACCGTACCGGTGCAGACTTTCTGGCCGTTGTGGATCAGGTGAAAAAGCGTCTTGGCGCTGCACCTGTGCCAATTCAGTTACCAATCGGTGCTGAAGATGAATTTAAAGGTGTTATCGATCTCATCAAGATGAAAGCCATCAACTGGAATGCTGAAGACCAGGGGATGACTTTCAACTATGAAGAGATCCCGGCAGAGCTTCAGGAGCTGGCAGAAGAGTGGCGCGCAGAGCTACTCGAATCTGCCGCAGAAGCATCTGAAGAGCTAATGGACAAATATCTTGAAGAAGGTGAACTGAGCGAGGCCGAAATTAAGGCCGCGATCCGTCAGCGTACATTGAACAATGAAATTGTGCCAATGAGCTGTGGTAGTGCATTCAAGAACAAAGGTGTTCAGGCTGTGCTTGATGCCGTGATTGAATACATGCCGTCTCCAACAGAGGTTAAAGAGATCCAGGGTATCCTGGACGATGAAAGCGAAGCAACGCGTCCTGCGGACGATGATGCGCCGTTTTCTGCTCTGGCGTTTAAAATCGCCACCGACCCATTTGTTGGTACGCTTACCTTCTTCCGAGTTTATTCCGGCACAGTAGGTCAGGGTGACTCGGTTTATAACCCAGTTAAAGGCAAAAAAGAGCGCTTTGGACGTATCGTTCAGATGCACTCTAACTCGCGTGAAGAGATCAAAGAAGTTCGCGCCGGGGACATTGCCGCTGCAATTGGTATGAAGGATGTCACCACAGGTGACACGCTTTGTGCTCATGATGCTGTTATCACGTTAGAGCGTATGGAATTTCCAGAGCCAGTGATTTCAGTTGCAGTAGAGCCTAAGACCGTTGCTGACCAAGAAAAAATGGGTATCGCGTTAGGTAAGCTGGCTGCGGAAGACCCGTCTTTCAGAGTTGAAACCGACGAAGAATCAGGCCAAACCATTATTTCAGGTATGGGTGAACTCCACCTGGATATCATCGTAGATCGTATGAAGCGTGAATTCAGTGTTGAATGTAACGTAGGTAAGCCTCAAGTTGCTTATCGTGAAACGATCCGCGGTTCGGTTGAAGCCGAAGGTAAATTCGTACGTCAATCAGGCGGACGCGGCCAATATGGTCACGTTTGGTTGAAGCTCGAACCTATGGAAGTTGCTGATGAAGACGCACCAATTTACGAGTTCGTTAATGAAATCGTAGGTGGTGTGGTACCTAAGGAATACATTCCTGCGGTTGACAAAGGCATCCAGGAACAGATGAAGCAAGGTGTTCTTGCTGGTTATCCTATGCTGGGTGTGAAAGCTACCTTGTTTGATGGCTCATTCCATGATGTTGACTCAAACGAGATGGCGTTTAAGATTGCCGGCGCAATGGGCTTTAAGAAGGGCGCGCTTGATGCGCAGCCAGTGATTCTTGAACCCGTTATGAAGGTAGAAGTCACCACCCCTGAAGCAAACATGGGTGATGTCGTTGGCGACCTGAACCGTCGTCGAGGCATAATCGAAGGTATGGACGACTCATTTGGTGGTCTGAAGCAAGTTAATGCTCAGGTCCCACTGTCTGAAATGTTTGGTTATGCAACTGATCTTCGTTCTGCAACACAAGGTCGAGCTTCGTACTCAATGGAATTTTCCAAGTACGCAGAAGCGGCGAAAAACGTTGCTGACGCAATTATTGCAGCTCGCGCTGTTAAGTAATTTTAGTTCGGTCCGGTCTTAGGGCTGGACTTTAATTTCTTTATAGGAATTTTTAAAATGGCAAAAGAAAAGTTTGAACGTTCGAAACCGCACGTTAACGTTGGTACTATCGGCCACGTTGACCACGGTAAAACTACCCTAACTGCAGCAATCACT
>NZ_JAKRFU010000012.1:0-262700 GCF_022347845.1 Pseudoalteromonas sp. McH1-42
ATTACTTAAGTATCTTCGAGCGGGTCATTAGCTCAGTTGGTAGAGCAGTGGACTTTTAATCCATTGGTCGATGGTTCGAGTCCATCATGACCCACCATTCTTGTTACTTCTCTCCTTTATCATAATCTTTTAAATTTTCCTTCAAAATACCGACTTCAACTAGGATTATCGCCCCGATTTTCGTATAATTCGCGGATATCCCGTATATGTGGACTAGTGGTCGAGAGAATGAGTCTAGCAGAACAAATTATGCCGGAGGATTATATTTTTCCTCCAAAACCTGCCCCTTTAACTAAGCAGGAACAAGCCGAATATAAAACCAGAATTAAAGCGTTGTTAAAAGAAAAGAACGCTGTTTTGGTTGCCCATTACTATACCGATCCCGAGATTCAGGCTCTGGCTGAAGAAACGGGCGGATGTGTCGCTGATTCACTGGAAATGGCGCGTTTTGGCGCCAAGCAACAAGATGCTGATATGATCATCGTTGCTGGTGTACGCTTCATGGGTGAAACGGCCAAGATCCTGACACCAGAAAAAACCGTTGTTATGCCAACTCTGGCAGCAACCTGTTCACTGGATGTGGGCTGTCCTATCGATGCGTTTTCTGCGTTTTGTGATCAACACCCGGACAGAAAAGTGGTTGTGTATGCAAATACTTCAACCGCGGTGAAAGCGCGTGCTGACTGGATTGTGACTTCGTCATGTGCACTTGAGATTGTAGAGCACCTGGATTCTGAAGGTGAGAAAATCATCTGGGGCCCGGATAAACACCTGGGTTCTTACATTCAAAAGAAAACCGGCGCGGATATGATCATGTGGAACGGTGCCTGTATCGTTCACGATGAGTTTAAAACTAAGGCACTGAAAGACATGAAGGCATTGCATCCGGATGCTGCAGTGTTGGTACACCCTGAATCGCCGGCTGAAATTGTTGACCTGGCAGATGCCGTTGGTTCAACAAGCCAGTTGATTAAAGCTGCACAGGATATGCCGAATCAGAAGTTCATTGTCGCGACTGACCGTGGTATTTTTTACAAAATGCAGCAGCTGTGTCCTGAAAAAGAGTTCTTTGAAGCACCTACTGCGGGTGAAGGGGCAACCTGTAAGAGCTGTGCACATTGTCCGTGGATGGCGATGAATGGCCTTAAAGCCATAGAAGAAGCGTTAATTGATCCAAGTGGTAAAGAAGTCTTCGTTGATATGGAACTACGTGAAGGTGCTTTGCGCTCATTGAATCGCATGCTGGACTTCTCAGCAAGTTTGCAAAAGTAGGTCAAGTTGCTTAGATACTAAGCACTTAGCCGTGTTTTTACAAAAATTACTTGCTAAAGTGGTACACTTTTCATAGTATTAGCGCCGCACCTTAGCGGTGCTACAGTGCGGAGAGATGGCTGAGTGGCTTAAGGCGCACGACTGGAACTCGTGTATACGTTTATAGCGTATCGAGGGTTCGACTCCCTCTCTCTCCGCCATTCCTAATTTAAAAAAGGCGTCCATCGGACGCCTTTTTGCGTTTTCTTTTTCCTGTCTTAGTGCCTAATAGTTTTTGGTGACGTTATACTTGGTAGTACACAGTTGGCTAAAAAGCCGTTACTATATTCGGCATTAATCGAGTCTGTGAATATCTAATGCAAGAAGAACTTCTCAATTCAGTCATCAAAATAACTAAAACAAGAGACATAGATTCACTCGAATACAGTCTGCTTTCGACGATTCAGGAGCTGGTAGGGTGTAAGCATCTGTGTGTGTATAAAAACTTTAATACTCAGGAAGATCTTGCGGTAGAGCGAAGTATTGGATTAACCATGCATGGTGAGCGGGAATTTGAATGGCTTGACAGGCAAGTAATTGAGCAACCACAGTCTGAGTTGATTTCTTGTTTGCAGTCTTCCTGCATTATTACGGTGCAAAGTGCAGACGGCATAGAAAAGCGTTGGTTGCCTATCAACATCCATGAAACACCGGTGGGTGCAATTGAAGTACACTCAGGTGGCCTGGACAGTAGCGAGCAAGTGTTGCTTAATGCCTTTGTGCGCATTTACGAAAATTATCTGACCATATTGCACGAAAATGAGCGGGATAAACTAACCGGTTTATTGAATCGTCAGACCTTTGAGAAAAAACTCAAGCAGCTGTTAGAGAAACAGGTCATAAAACAAAACCGCCATATTCGCGATGACCAGGACCCACGTACATTCCATCAGGGCGCTACATCTTGGCTAGCTATGGTAGACATAGATCATTTCAAACAAGTGAACGATAACTATGGCCATGTCTGCGGTGATGAAGTACTCCTGCTGGTTGCGCAAAAAATGCAGCAGTTTTTCCGCTCAACGGACCTGTTATTTCGCTTTGGCGGCGAAGAGTTTGTCTTAGTGTTTGAACCCACAGATCAGGCTTCCATCGAGGCAAAACTAGAAAAGTTCTTAGCCCTTATTCGTAACACGCACTTTCCGTTTGTTAAGAAGCTGACTGTCAGTGCCGGGCTTGCGCGGATCAGCCCTTATGATTTCCCAATCAATGTATTGGAGAATGCAGACAGAGCTTTGTACTATGCAAAAGAAAATGGCCGCGATCAGCTGGCGTTTTTTGAGGCGCTGTTAAACGACCATAAGCTGGAGCGTCATGACGAAGGCTCCGGGATCGACTTGTTCTAAACGGCTCGCACATTCAGCGGTAACATCATTCAGTTACCGCGCCCTTTACTCATTTTCCTCAGGTTACAGGCAATCAGGCACGTTGATATTAGCCTGCGAAATCTCTTACACTGACCAAAGCCCGAATACTTGGTTAAAAAGCCAGAGACATCATTATGTTGCATATAATCCAATCAAATCGCATGGAAGCCCTTCAAGCGCAATTTACGACATTATTGAAGCAGGCTCCGCTTACGGATCCTTTTGCCAATGACATTGTACTGGTGCAGTCGCCAGGTATGTCTCAGTGGCTCAAGAATGGACTGAGCCGGGATATTGGGTATGCCGCACAGGTTGAGTTTCCGTTGCCACTGAGCTTTATCTGGCAGCTGTATCAACAGTTTTTGCCAGATGTACCGAAAGAGTCGCCGTTTAATAAAAATAACATGAGCTGGAAGCTTTTCACTTTGCTGCCACAGCAGCTCTCGAATCCGCTTTACGAGCCGCTCAGAGCTTACCTTGAGGATGCCAGTGACCAGTCACAAAGTGAGCTAAAGCGCTTTGCGTTGTGTGAGAAAATTGCCGACGTGTATGACCAATATTTGATGTACCGGCCAAACTGGTTAGAACAGTGGGAGCAAGGCACGGATATGCTTGAGGATGTCGATATTAATATCGCGCCCTGGCAACCAGATCTGTGGCGGATATTGGTAGCACACACCCATCAGCTGGGACAAAGCCCCTATAACCGGGCAAATATGCACCAGCAATTGCTGACAAAACTGGCCGAAGCCGACCCGACAACCTTACCTGAGCGGATCTGCATATTCGGTCTTTCTGCCATGGCGACTAACCAGTTAGAGATATTTACTGCACTGGCGCAAAAGAGTGATGTCATATTGTTCTTTTTTAATCCCAGTGAGCACTATTGGGGCGATCTGGTTGATGAGAAAACCCAGGCTAAGATCCTTGCCAAGTATCAGGTAAGGCCAGCAGTGGATGCCCAGCTGCAAAAACAATCCGGGGAAGCCAGCTATTACAATACGGGCAACCCCTTGTTGTCCTCCTGGGGTAAGCTAGGCCGAGATTATCTGGAGCAGCTATTACAAACTGATGCACGATGGCTGGATGGCTTTGTTGACCAGTTTGGCGACAGTTTGCTGGCTCAGTTACAGCGGGAAATATATCAACTTGCTTTTAAGGGGGAATCCCTGGTCGATGATCCAAATTGGTACGTAAGTGCCCAAGGGCGCCTGACCATAGAGCAGGCTGACAGCTCGTTACTACTGTGTGACTGCCATACCCCTTTGCGTGAAGTTGAGCTGTTGCATGATCATTTGCTGGGTTTGTTTCACGAAGACCCGACACTGACGCCAAAAGACATCATCGTCATGATGCCAGACGTAGGCACTTATAGTCCTTATATTGAAGCCGTATTTGGCAGTGCATCAGGGGTGAGAAAAATACCTTTTGCACTGGCCGATATGAGCATAGATCAAGAAAAGCCTGTACTGAACTCGTTTGTAACACTGGTTGGCCTGCCATTTAGTCGTTTTAGTGTGTCGGATATACTGGACCTGTTGGGGGTTGAACCCATCAGTAACCGCTTTGCTGTTGAGCAGAGCGAGTTTGTTCAGATCCAGACCTGGCTTCAGCAGGTGGCTGTAAAGTGGGGACTCAATGGTGAACATAAAGGTGATTATGGATTGCCGGAAATTGCCCTCAATACCTGGCAGCATGGTCTTAAACGATTGCTTTTGGGTATTGCCAGTGCCGATGAACTGACGGCGTATAATGAGATATACCCGGCAGACGCGGTAGAAGGCATGGCAGTGAATACATTGAGCAAGCTCATTGCTTTTATTGAAGCGCTGGCGCAGGCGCGCGAGCAGCTATTAGTCGCGACACCGCTCGATGAGAAATGCGCAGTGTTGAGGCAGATGCTGGCAGACTTTTACGATCAGGACACAGAGCAGAGCTGGGATCTGATGCAGTTACATAAGGTGATCGACGGACTGGAAAAGCACCATGAGAATGGCGATTTTGCCGGTGCCGTTGACGCTAAAATTGTGTTGCATCAAGTTCGTCAGGGAATAAAAGATAAGGGCGTCGGACAAAGGTTTTTGGCCGGTGCGGTGAACTTTTGTACCCTGATGCCGATGCGGGCGGTGCCGTTTAAAGTTGTTTGCTTGTTGGGTATGAATGACGCCGATTATCCGCGACAAGTGCAACCCATTGGTTTTGATTTAGTGCCGTATTCGCGTCGTCGTAAAGGTGACCGCTCTCGTAAGCTGGATGACCGTTATTTGTTTTTAGAAGCGTTGCTCAGTGCACGCCAGCATCTCTATATCAGTTACCTGGGACGCTCATGTTATAACAATGAGCCTCAGGTACCGTCCATTCTGGTCAGCGAATTATGCGAATATCTGGACCGCGCTTTTTGCTATCCTGATGAGTCACTCAAACCCAGTGAGCAGGTATATCGTCAGGCCCCTTTGCAGCCGTTCAGCAATCAGCATTATCTGCCAGGCACTTTGCACAGTTTCAATCCCAACTGGTGCCCGTCAAACAGTGAGAAAGACACTGAAGTGGCGCAACAGAACACCGAGTCTGCTATTGAGGTTAAGTTGGCTGAAGAGTTGGAATTACCCGATTTTTTGCGCGCCTGTCTGGCACCGCAGCGCTGGTTTTATCAGCATACGCTGGGCGTGCGTCTGGTCATGCTGGAAGAGGACACACCAGACAGTGAACCATTTGCCTTAGACCCTCTGACGCGCTATCAATATCTGGATGAAATTTTGCACAGTGAACTGAACGATGCCCCTTTGCCTGAAGCCCAGCTGCTGCAGCGAGCTCAGCTGCCACAGGCCAATGTGGGGGTGGTGGAACTGCAAAAGCTCAAAGGGCGTGTTGCTGCCATGTCGGGGCGTTTAAAAGACGTTATGACGGAGCATGTGGAACCCATAGAAATATCGCTGCAAATTGGTACAACCCAGTTACTCGGCTGGCTTGCCAATGTCTATCAGAGCAAACAGGTATTTTATCGTACAGCCAGCATCAAAGGTAAAGATCGGATCCGTGGCTATCTGATGCACTTGATAGCTAACTGCGTGACCCAGGATATAGAAACTCATATTTATGGGCTGGACGAGCAAGTTGTGTTTGCGCCGCTTGGCCATGATGAGGCACATAAGCAGCTGTCAAAATGGCTGGCGTTTTATGCCCAGCTGGTTACCCGGGCTGTGCCGTTTTTCCCGGCCACCAGTTACGAATATTGTAAAACGCAAGATATGAGCAAAGCCCTGAATAAATTTGTGGGTGGTCAGTACATAGGGTTTGGTGACAGTGAAGATCCTTATGTCGCTTTGAGCTTCCCGTCTTTACAGGCTTGTGAAGCTGAGTTTGTTCAGTTGAGTAGTGATCTGCTGACTCCCCTTATTGATCTTGCACAGGAGACCCGCTATGAGACGGCTTGATCCCCAAACCATGCCTCTGTCGGGCCATAACCTGATTGAGGCCAGTGCCGGAACTGGCAAAACTTATACCATCACAGGTTTGTATTTGCGTTATTTACTGGGGTTAATTGATAACCAGACCAAAACTCCCCCCCTTAGCGTTGAGCAAATCCTGGTGGTGACGTTTACCGATGCTGCCACCCAGGAGATCAAAGATCGGGTACGCAAACGGATCGTGCAGGCACGGGATGCTTTGTTGGGTAGCGAATGCAATGACACGCTGATCATTGAGTTGCTGGCACAAGTGGTTGATCAGGAAGCTGCGTATCACTTGCTGGATGCTGCCGCTAAGTCCATGGATGAAGCGGCCATTTTTACTATTCACGGCTTTTGCCAGCGAATGCTCAAGCAGCATGCATTTGAATCTAACCTCAGCTTTAATTTGGAATTTATCCTGGATGACAGCGAGTTATTTAACGCGGCAGTGGAGGATCACTGGCGGCGCTTTGTTTACCCGTTAGATTCAGACAAAACTGAGCTGGTTTTATCACATTTCTCTCACCCACAGGCGCTGGCAAAACGCCTCTATCCCTTGCTCAAGCGCGGTGACGCCCGATTACAGCCAGAACTGGATCTGGCAGTTGTGTTGGCGCAGAGGGCCGAATATCAAAGCCGTGCAGATAAGTTTAAACAGCAACTGTTAAACTCAGACTTTTTTCAGGTGCTGCGCGACTCAGGCATTGCGAAGAATAAAGCGCCCGGGCGACCTGCCAATATCCAGGCGTTAATCGACTACTGTATGGGGGATGGCTGGTATTTTGAGTTTGGTACCAGTAAACATTCTTTTGCTTTATGGGGAGAAGCGCAATTAAGTGATCCGAAGAACTACACTAAAACGGGTAAGCCGATTGTGCATCCGGCGATGAGCTGGTTTGATGAAATGGCACAATTACATCAAAGTGTTGCAAAGGGGCTGCCTATTGCGCTATTGCAACATGCATTGAATGAAGTGCGCGCTTTGATGGCGCAGGCTAAGCTCGAACACAGCCTGATCTCGCCGGATGATCTGCTTCAGAATTTGCATCAAGCATTGCACGGCGCACAAGGTGAGGCGCTGGCAGAGAAAATTGCACAGCTCTATCCGGTCGCTATGATTGATGAGTTTCAGGATACAGATCCGATCCAGTTTGGCATATTTTCACGCGTTTATGGCACTGACAGCAGTTGCGGCCTGACCATGATAGGCGACCCGAAACAGGCCATTTATGGCTTCCGGGGGGCGGACATCTTCACCTATATCGGTGCCAAACATCAGGTCGACGAAGCCCGGCAATTCACACTGGATAAGAACTATCGTTCAGCCAAGCGGGTAGTTGCTGCCGTGAATGCGATTTTTACTGCGCAGGCAGATAGTTTTATATTCAATCGCGACATACCTTTTATTGAAGTTGAGGCGGCAGGTAAAGACGCCGACAATACGTTTACCCTGGATGGTGTTGAACCTGCGGCCCTGCAATTCAACGTACTCGAGGACGACGATTCGCCCGTTACGACCAAAGCCACGGCCTACCCACTGCTGGCGCAGGGATTTGCCGCACAGATTGCGCAGATCCTCACAAAGGCTCAGCAAGGGCATGCTTGTATAGGTCAGCGACCTGTGCTGGCAGCAGATATTTGTGTACTGGTTCGTGACAGGGGAGAAGCGGGCGTTATTAAGCACGCTTTACAGGCGGCAGGCGTGAGCAGCGTATACCTGGCCCGGGACAGTGTTTTTTCGCAGCCCGTGGCCGTTGCTGTGTGGCAGTTATTACACGTGGTGCATGGCAGTTATGATGAAGCCGCTTTGCGTGGCGTACTGGCCGGGCCTTTGTTTGCATTGAGTGAACAGCAAATTTTTGCATTGCGTACCCAAGAAGGGCAGTGGCAGCGTTATCTGATGCAGTTTGCCCACTTGAAACAGCTTTGGTATCAACAGGGAGCCATGGCAACTTTGGAGTCTTTACTGGTAGACAACCAATTAGTCAGACTGTGGCAGCAAGCTGGCTTTGAAGTAGAGCGCTGGCTGACTGATTATCGCCACCTTGCCGAGTTGTTGCAACATAAACAGATCGAACTTGAAGGAACGCAGCGGGTCATGCGCTGGTTACAATCTCAGTGCGCTAATCCTAGCTATGAGGGCACCCAGTTACGCCTGGAGAGTGACGCCGATCTGGTTAAAATTGTCACAATGCATGCTTCTAAAGGATTGGAATACCCGCTGGTCTACCTGCCTTTTGCCAGTGCTTATCGGGAGGTCAGCGAAGCAATTTACCATGATAATGGGGAGTTGGTGCTGGATTTGGATGCCGACGATAGCGCACGGCAAAGCGCTGAGCGGGAACGCCTTGCAGAGGATATTCGGCTGCTTTATGTGGCGTTAACACGGGCGATTCATTTTTGCAGCCTCGGTTTGTATAACTTGCCACTGGGGCGCAGCAAAAAGCCAGGGATCCAGCAATGTGCGCTAGGGCACGTGCTGTTTGGCACCGATAAAATTACCGATGCTGCACAGTGGCATGAACAGCTACGCAGCTTATGTTCAGTCCATGAGGGGATGGCTTATCAGTCATTGCAGGTCGCACCTTGTGTTTATCAACCAGAGCGGACAGAGTCACCTCAGCGTTTGCAAAGTCGAGCCGTCGAAGTGGTGATTGAACAAAACTGGCGAATGACCAGCTTTAGTCAGCTGAGTTATCATGAGACAAGTGCTGATCGGCCTGTGGGTGCACAGGATGAAAACCATAAAATAGATTTGCCTGAGTCCAGTGTGATCAAGCGTTACACCCCCTATACTTTTGTGAAAGGTGCCCGGGCGGGGAGCTGTTTACACGAAATCTTTGAGCAGATTGATTTCACAGCGCCACACGCGCCCACCCGGCCGGACAAACTGACTCTGGCCGAGGCGACTCAGACTTGCCTGGAGAAATATCACCTGGACACTGTCTGGCAGGAAACGCTTGAGCATTGGATCGAGGGGTGTTTAAATGCGCCCCTAATGCCCTTACCAGAGCTGACTCTGGGTCAGTTGTCAGTATCTGACTGCCTGGTAGAAATGGAGTTTCAGCTACCCCTGAAACGTTTGTCCTATACCCGGCTAAATAAATTGGTTGCGCAAATCACAGGTGTGCCCAGCCATTTGCGCTTTGATGAGGTGCAGGGCATGTTAAAAGGCTTTATCGATCTGATTTTTGTCTGGCAGGGGCGATATTTTATCCTCGATTATAAATCAAATTATCTGGGTGACACGGCGGCAGACTATCAGGTTGACAATTTGGCCCTGGCGATGAGCTCGCATCAATACCATCTTCAATATCTGATCTATTCTGTTGCTTTACATCGACTACTAAAGCACCGTCTTACAGACTACAGCCCTCAGCAGCACCTCGGCGGCGTGTATTATTTGTTTTTGCGTGCATTACCAGACGGTGCCGGTTGCTTCTTTACGCAACTGGATGAAAGAACGTTATTGCAATTGGACGCCTTATTTGATGCGGGAGAACAATAATGACACAGGGGATGTTTGAATTTCAGTCTGATGATTTGGATCATCAGGCATATATTGCGCTGCTGGTACATACCCAGCGCGTGCGTGCTGCCGATGTCGCCCTGGCAAAGCTGTTGTGTCAGGAGCAGTATGATGCGGTATTCTATCTTGTTTTGTTGCTGCAACGGGCTGAACAAAGTCAGCATACCTGTTTATTGCTGGCAGACATCGACTGGCAGAACCCCTTTTCGTTGAGTGCTGAAGAGATGACGGTATTTGCGGGTATGTCAGGCGCAGCGCATGCTTTGCCCTACACGCCGTTTGATAGTCCGGATGCTGCCCTCGGTGCGTTGCAATCACACCCTGCGGTAGGAGAAAACAAGCCGTTAAGGTTATTTTCAGGCCGGTTATACCTGGCGCGATTAGCAGAATATGAAGCGTACCTGAGTAGCCGTTTTTTACAGATGGCCCGGCAACCTATCCAACTGAATGAATCACAATTAAGTGGGTTGCTGGATCAGTATTTTCCCAGTGGCAATGCTGAGGGGGTAGACTGGCAAAAGGTCGCTTGTGCAATGGCTGCATCGAGCGGGTTTTGCGTGATCACTGGAGGTCCGGGAACCGGTAAAACCACCACCGTGACTAAGTTATTGGCTATCTTGCAATCTCTGTATACCGAGGTGCCACTGAGTATCAAGCTGGTGGCTCCAACCGGCAAAGCGGCTGCCAGGCTCAGCGAATCAATTATTGGGGCGAAAGGGCGTTTGGCGTTGGCCCCCGAACTGGCCAGTCTGATCCCCGAACAGGCGCAAACAGTGCACCGTTTGCTTGGCGTGATCCCACATACCAATCGTTTTATCCATCATGAACAAAACCCGCTGCATATCGATTTGCTGATAGTAGATGAAGCATCTATGGTGGATCTGGCCTTGATGAGCAAGCTGGTCAGGGCATTACCTTCCCATGCCAGATTGATCCTGTTGGGCGATAAAGATCAACTGGCTTCGGTCGATACGGGGAGCATTCTGAGCGATTTGTGTAATCATCTGAAACTGGGATCACAACCCGCCTATACCGCCAGCCGTGCGGCGTTTTTAAATCAGGTGTGCTTTGCTGGGCAAGCCTTATTAAAAGGTAAAGCAACGCGTTATGCACTGGCTGACGCCACGGCGTTTTTGCAACAAAGCCACCGCTTTAAAAGTGACAGTGGGATCGGCCAGCTGGCGAGTGCGGTGAATCATAACCAGCCCGAGCGACTGCAACAGGTGATCAACCATGGCTTCAGCGATTTGAGTTTTTATGGGCTGAGTGTGAGTCAATACAACGCGCTTTTGGATCGAGCGGCTGATCATTACAGTCGATACCTGGCAGCCATTGTGGATAAACGAGAGCCAGAGGAGGTGCACGGGCTGTTTAGTCAATATCAGCTACTGGCTGCTGTCAGAGAGGGTCCTTATGGTGTTTCTGAGCTGAATAAGCGAATTGAACAAAAGCTTGCTCAGCGTGGACTGATAGCGCCGTTTAACCGTTTCTATGCCGGGATGCCGATTATGATCACGCAAAATGATTATCAGCTAAAACTCTTTAATGGCGATATTGGTATTCTATTGCCTGATGAGCAAGATCAGCTCTACGCAACCTTTATCGACGAGCAAAATACTGTCAGGCACTTTTACCCGGCGAGGCTGCCCAGTTATGAGCTGGTATATGCCATGACGATCCACAAGTCGCAGGGGTCGGAGTTTGATTATACCGCGCTTATTTTGCCGCCTATTCAGCGTGCAGGCAAAGGGGTAAATCGCCAGTTGGTGTACACAGGAATTACACGCGCAAAGCGACATCTGGAGCTCAATTGTCAGCCACAAGTATTACAACTGTCTATGCAAGCGCAAGCCGGACGGCATTCAGGAATGTCGGATAGGTTATGTTTTGGTTAAATTTATGTTTTTATCTTGTTTGTTTTTTTCTTTGGTCTACAGTAGTAGATAACGGAGATGACAGACAGTGTTCATCACCGTTGATAACCCAGTGATTTATGCCGCCAGTCGCCTGGCGGCATTTTTATTTTTCCTTCCCGGACCGTTGTGTAGGCCACATAGTGGTACAGTGTTGACTTTTTCAGCAGATTGTTGCTTTATAAAATAAAGTAATTACTCAAAAGAACTAGAAAGATGAAAACACTTGAGCAACACCTGGTCAATTACGCCTTGTACCACAGAGATAAGCGCAACATTGCGACCCACTTTGTTGGCGTCCCACTGATTGTGTTTGCCGTTGTCTGGATGACATTCTGGCCATTGGGAAGCGTTTTTCAGACGCAACTGAGCTTGTCTGGCTGCTTAATTTTACTGGCTAGTATGTACTATTTATATTTGTCGCCCACGCTTGGCAGCTGGATGATAGCCTTTCTGTTGATTTGTCAGGGTGCCGTTACTTTAGCATTCGATGCGGCCACACATGCCGGTCTGGACGTTGTCTGGTTTTATGTCATGGGGCTCGGCTTATTTGTCATTGGCTGGGTTATCCAGTTTATAGGACATTATTTTGAAGGGAAGAAACCCGCTTTTGCGGATGATCTGATGGGGCTGCTGATTGGACCGCTATTTGTCATGATGGAATTGCTTAACAAAGTTGGATGCTTTAAAGCACTGGAACAGCAGGTAAACAATCAGGCCGGTCCGTACCGGCCCTGAACAACGTGTGCGTTAGATTGAAATACGGGTTTCAAGCTGGCAGCCTTTAACAATGGTAATATTCTGACAGTTCAGACGAATCTTTCCGTTGTTGGTTTCCAGCACATAGGCTAACTCGGGTGCTTTGTCGCCGCCAGCTTCTGTCAGTTGTTTACGAGCACGATGCACCATAATGTTCATATGATTGGTTTGCACGCCAAGTGCTTTGGCCAAATCTTCTCGATAAAGCCACCCCTGAGACTCGGTATCCATCCCATTTTGTTTATCGTCAATGCGTGTTCTTGCCAGCAGCAGCATCAGATAGTGGTGAGTACGACAGCCCAGGTCAATTTCCTGCCCTTCCAGCTCCAGTGTTAAATCGGTTTTTTCTTCATCCTGACTAACGCTAAAGTTGAGTGCAATGGGTTTCACAATCGGCTGATTGTCGAGGTGCTTGGTCATGGTTGATGTGTTGGCGCAGTAAAACAACCATTGTTGGCCAAATAAGGAGACCACTCCTCCGTCAATCAGTGCTTGCCGGTCCGAGGTATTTAAATCTTCGAGAAACCAGTAATTCAATAAGGCATCAAAGTAGACGATGTGACTGGCTTCTTCGTCATTGGGCAGCAGTATTTGGTTTTCAAGTTCGATCACCTGATTGGCGTTCGTCTGTGAAACCAGGTACTGGCAATTGGCATTTAAATTTGCCACAACATAAGAATTTTGCCCAGGTGCAGCAAAGTCAATTTTATCATTTTCGGAGAGTTGATAGGGTAGGTTCTTATCAATTTTCTTGTCGTTGATCCAGATCCCATTGGTGCTGACGTCGCGTATCAACCACGTGTTGTTTGCATGTTCAATGATGGCATGGTGCCTTGATATGCCTGGCTTATCGACGAAGGTATCTACATTAAATTTGTAACGCCCAAAAGTGTGATAACTTTTTAGGTAAATTTTTTCTAGTTTCTGTTCATCGATTAAATATGCCATAAGATTTTCCTAACTTTCCGTATAAGTGACGCACACGAATTTGCACTTCGGTGGAGATTCTACCTTGTTGAAGGGACTATTTCCTTAGTTACCTTCAGTTTATAAAAAGAACCCGCCGAAACGGGTACTGTTATTTCAGGAAGTATTCACAATAATAACAACCGAAGAGACAGGCTATTATCGTGTCCGGGCAAAGACAATTGCGAACATTATCATTGTAACGAGTCAGCTCGTATCTTGCCATTACAGTGGATTACACCGAGCGGGTTAGTCCCTTGCATAAAGTGCAACGATGAACCATATTTTCTGTATGGTTCGGCCACAGGGTCGATAGTGGAGGGGATATGAGTGAGTATAAATCGCTACAAACATTAAAGTTGGAAGGGGTCTATCAGTTTTGTGATTACTACGATGCGGAGCCATTGAGTTTATCCAGTCCTGCGGTTAAGGTGATCACAGATTTTGCCAGACGCCAGCCACAAATGATCTTAAAAGACGTGGACATAGATCATGCAGTTTATATGATGCTAAATGGTCATGTACGGTCAAAACTGGTGGTTGATCATGATGACACCTTTCTTGGCGTGGTGAACTCCAAGGACCTATCAGGTCGGCGGGTATTAACCATTGCACAGAAGCGCCAAGTTGCACGCAGTGACTTAACCGTTGAAGACGTCATGACTAAAAAGCAGGATTTGCATGCAATGCGTTTTTCGACGGTGGCAAGCGCCAAGATAGGTGATGTGTTACAGACACTCAGGGAACTTGGCCAGCAACACGTTCTGTTAATGGATGAAAAAGGGGGCTTGAGGGGCATGATATCGTCTTCTGATATTGCCCGAGCGCTGCATGTGCCCGTGAATATATTCCAAAAAGCTCACTCCTTCAGAGACATATTTGAGATCATTCACGAGCATGGGGAGCTGATGGCCTGAATTAGCTTTGGGCTAACAGATAATTCATTGCGCCTTCAATCGCCGCAACCTGACCATCGATACAGTTTTGTGGCGTCGTATTTGGGCTATCCGGGTAGACCTCTGTGGTCGTGACATATGCTGCGTTTGTCATACCCATACACAGACCTAGATTGGTTGCATCGTAGTTGATAACACCGAATTGTTCAATTGGCACGCCAATTAGGGCATCATGCTCGTCCGCATCGGCAATGTGCGTAACCTTTTTTACGCTGTTGATTATTGCTTGTTGAAATGCCGCTTCTGGCTTTTGAGTGTGACCGACCAAATAAAAACCGTCCGGAATATTCCAGTTATGATTGACTTTACCGTCACGGGCTGCGAGGGCTGGGCGAAACTCACTGTTGTCCGTATCGGTTGTTTCGTGCAAGTCTATATGCATCAGAATGGAGGCCATATCCGACTTGATGTATTCCATCGCAAGACGTGACTCTTGAGCCGGACTGTCGGCATAAAATGAGCGATTTGGATCTACCGCCGCCGGGTTCCATCTGTTTATTGTCTCGTAACCCCACGGGCTAATACAAGGCAATATAAGTAGGTTGAACCTGCCTTCATAAGTTTTTGCATGTTTTTTCGCAAATGCCAGTGCACCTAAAATGCCACTGGTTTCATAGCCGTGTACACCACCTGTAACCAGCACCACAGGTAAATCTGGATGCCAGGTAGCAGACTTTAATGCGTACAATGGATAATGTGTTTCATAATTAAGCACACCATATTGTTCAACTTGATAGTCTGCCCTGAGTGCGTTGATTTGAGGCTCAATGTCTTCGAAATAATCACGCTTTTTTGCTTGCTGAGCGAGCCATTGTTGTTTTTCGCTTGCTTGCCAAGGCTTACCAGTTTGTCCGATAGAATACTGCTGTGTCATAACATGTCTCTTTTGTTTTGATATCTGCATGCTAATTAGATTGTGCGCCTTGGGCAAGTGGGTTACGCCAGGTAACCCAGGTTTTTCAAACGCTGTTGCTGCTCTTTACGTACTCTGAATGCCAGTAACTTAATAATCCCGTTGTTAGTCTTAACCTGAGTCATAGTCAGACCAATATAATTGACAAATTCAATGGACTGAATGTTTTCAGCCGGTACGTAACGTTGGCGGCCAGTCAGGCTAAAAAACGACAAACCTTGGTTACACAGTGTCACGCGTTTGTGACCCGCCATGCTCAGTAAAAAGTTGATGGCGAATGCGATGCTAACCACACTGGCAATGGTGATTTGCATGGTTGCGAGAAAAGACAGATTGAGTTCGGTGAACAGCCCTGCCAATGCTAATAGCGCAATAACGAAAGCGCCAACTACACAATAAAAAGTCGTATTGATTTCCAGTTTTAGTTCATTCATTACTTGTTCCTAATTTGACGTATTCCCGAGAGGCAGGAAATTTAGGAGAAGAAAATGGAAGAAATATGAATACCCCAAATTAAAACTAACAATTGCGATTTTAGGGTTAAAGTGTATGCCAATCATCCACCAAAGGGTTGATAAAGCCGCAGTGTCGATAAGACTGATAGATGAAATTCTTTGCTTTTAATTTTGTCAGGCCGCGTTTTAGTGCGTTATACGCCTCTTCTCCTTGCGGGTGAAGTCTGGATACGACGAAATGTCGACTGTCCTGGAGTGCGACTTTAACTCCCTCTATGGCTTCTATCCGATAACCCTGGCCTTCATAGTAAAATGGCCGGGTGTTATTGAAGGAAACCAACATAGCATCTACCCATCCATTGCTCACCAGTTTGGCCATAGTGATCCAGTCATCTTCATGATGTAATTGCTGAGGTGCAAGCGCTGTGAGCGTAACCCAATCAACCAACCATGCTTTACTACTCACGATAGTTATTTGGCTGAGATCTGTGGAAATTTTTTCCCGTAATCGAGTTTTGTTAGAGGCTGACGTATAGATCCCCGCAAAGTATGCCCCTTTGTTAATGATAGGGGGAGAAATATACACCTTTTGAGCAATGGTGTTTGCCTGAGACAGCCAGATAGTGTCAAAGCTCATCAGCAGCAACCCTGATTCAAGCAGTTTTAAGTTTCTTGCATCATAGTTTCCAAGGGTGAAGCTAAAGGTATGCTGGAAGCCTCCTTCCAAAAGTGCGCGTTGTGCGATGAGAAACTCGACGACATCACGTTGGCACCTGGGGTGGTTGAATATCTCCTCCGTGAATTCAGAAATGGATTGATCGGCCAGTATTTCTTTAGCGTATTCATAAATGTCTTGTTCGATTGAAATCGAAATTCGGGCGTGTGTTGAAAAAGAAAGGCCTAAAATAAGTAGCAGTTTCAAGTATAAGCGGTTAAGGCAAGACATAATGACTTCCTGTGTGTATTAAGGCAAGTCTAGTTCAGTGCCCACTAATTGACTATTTTTTAAGTGACAACCTTGAGTTTGTAGAATATGTTTGAATGCTGTGGAGTGTGTTTGTCTAGAAGGCATACGCCTCCATAGATTCAGGCACACCAGCTGGAGGCAGGATACTGAGTCCAGCCTATGTGCATGGCTGTTGGTTGGCGTTATATCAAGTACAAGGAACTAAGATGAAATTTGAACAACTGTTGAACCACTTTGACATGGGTATCTGTGTGGAGCAATTGCAAAAAGAATCCTTGTTGGATATTGCTTTGTTATTTGTTTGCATTGATGAAAAAATAGAAACCGAAGAAATGGACATTGTCCGGGACTGGGCGAATACATTACATTGGAATTCGGCCATTACGTTGCAAGATTACATGGATGATGCGCTGGGCAAGTGCCTAATTGCGATTAAGCAGGAAGAAACAGAGTGCTTTATCCAGCATAGATTGAGTCATATTGTTGATAAACCCATGCGCGAACTTGCGGTGTCAATTGCGCACCGGATCAGTGAAGCGAATGGGGAAGTGTGTGACAGTGAGAAACGTGCTTTGGCCATGTTAGAAAGCGAGATATAGGGCATCCACCCTATATCTGAGCACCTGTAGATGTTATTTCAGGGCTTCCGCTACCTCAGCGATTTTTTGTCTAAGCCAGATATGGCTGGCGTCGCGATGCAATAACGGACTCCAGATCATATCCAACTCGAAGGGGGGGATAGGAAACGGAGGTTCTAAAATAGCCAAATTCGGATCATCGCTATATATGTTTGCCGCTTTTGATGGCAAGGTTGCGATGAGATTTTGCTCTTTTGCCAGGTGAATTGCGACATGGTAATTACGTGTAAATGTGGCAATGTTCCTGTGCTTGCCAAAGTGAGCCAATGCTTCGTCAACCCAACCCAGCTTTTGCACATCAGCCGGGTCCATGCCTACCCCTACACCAAAGCCCGTTTTGCTAACCCAAATATGCCGAGCTTTTAAGTAGGCATCCAGATTAAAGTGCGTTCTGATAGGGTTGTCTGACTTAATCAGGCAGCAAAAACTGTCTTTCCAGATCCGCTTATGATGAAATGATTGAGGTAAGTTTTCAAAGCGGTTAATTGCCATATCGACTTTACCATTTTCCACGTCATGAAAGGTTACATCACTGGGCGTCAGGATATCGAGAGTCGTATCTGGGGCCTCCATGTGCAACTTATTCAATAGCTTAGGTGCTAAAGTGCTGGCTGCATAATCGCTTGCCATAATGCGAAATACGCGTTTGCTCTGCCCTGGTTCAAACTCACGATTGGGTGCCAGAGTTTCTTCCAGCGTCATTAAAATACCGCGGATCACTGGCTGGAGCTCCAGTGCGCGCTCAGTCGGAACCATGCCCTCACTGGTGCGTACAAGGATTGGATCATTAAACAAGTTGCGAAGCCGCTTCAGGCCATTACTCATCGCGGGCTGGGTGATACTTAGCTGGTTTGCGGCACGAGTGACGTTGCACTCTCGCAGTAGCGTATCGAGATAGACCAGTAGATTCAGGTCAATTTTGCTTATGTTCACTGTGTTCCTTTGTTATTTTATATGTCGATAGAAGCGTTGTGAGGCCGGGTAAGGATAGACTTGCTTAACCACGTGAGCCTGTATATCCCGTTGCGCCTGTTGCCAGTATTCCACCTTCAATAAGGCTTCGTGCGACTGTTCAAACACCGCTCTGAGTTTAGGGTCTGTGAGTACAAATGTACATAACTGTTGTGGAAATACGTCGTTTGGTGCTGCCGAGGGCTCGGCCACACCACTATATAGGTCTTCCAAAGATGGGCTGGGCATGGGCCGGAAGTTCATGTCAGTAAGATATTGCACCTCATCATAATCGTAAAATATAACCCTATGGTGCTTAGTGACCCCAAAGTTCTTGAGCAGCATATCGCCCGGAAAAATATTTACGCTGAGCATCTCTTTGATAGCGTGGCCATAATCTTCGATGACTTTGTAAGCGGTTGGCTCATCGGCGGTTTGCAAAAAGAGATTCAGCGGTGTCATTCGGCGTTCAATGTACAGGTGTTTGATCACCAGATAATCCCCTTCGTCTCGCACACTGTTACTGATTGTGGCCTTGAGCGTATCGAGAAGTGATGGAGAGAACTTTCGCTTGGGAATAACGACTTCAGAATACTCGATGGTGTCAGCCATACGGCCAACACGGTCGTGACTTTTCACCAGTTGATAGCGCGCCAGCACCGTATCTCTGCCAAACGGTTTACTTTCGGCAAAAACATCTTTAATCACTTTAAAGACAAAAGGAAAATTAGGTAACGTAAACACCATCATAACCATACCCGGTGTACCTGGCGCTATGGTGAACACGTCTTCGCTGTGTTGTAAGTGAAACAGAAAATCACGGTAGAATTCAGTTTTCCCTTGTTTATGAAATCCGATGGCGTTGTAAAGCTCTGCCGTTGTTTTATTCGGCATCAGCTGTTGTAAAAAGCCCACCATAGCTGAAGGGGCATGAGTTTCTACCAGGAAATACGCTCGGGCAAAACCAAAAATAATCCGCATTTGCGCACTTTTAGTTAACAGCGCATCGATGTACAGGCCGCCCTGAGGGTGATGTAAAAGGGCGATAATAAAAGGCTGGACACCCGATTTGGACACCACCCGGCCTACGATATAAGCGCCTTTATTACGATAAAAGGGGGCTGTGAGAATATCAAAGCGCAGTCCATGATGGCTATGGTGAGTGCTTGGTGCTTGTTTGATAAACGCTTTGACCAGCATTCTGATATCCTGTTCCAGATCGCGAAAACCGCATTGCAAGTCCATGTGTGAAATCATATTGCGAATAGTGGGCTTTAACCCAGAGATGACCGGGAAATAGCTGCGAAATTCCGCTTCTATCGGCAAGGTGGTTGGCTTTGTTAACGTTGTTTCCACAAAAATAAAGTCATTTTTGTAGTAGCGCCGATGAAACAGGCGACAGAAAACAGAGTTAAAAAAAGTCTCTGCCAGCTCTGCCTGGGGATGAAAAGAAAGGAGTTCAGCGTAATGTTGTTTGACCTGGTGCCATAACGCTTCATCAGGCGTATCCTGTGATGTTTGACGCTTCAGAGCTGTGACGGTGTCATTAACACGAACGTCATACAGAGTTATCCGTTGCTTGCTTATTTGCTCGATTTCTCCCCATCTTTGCTGTGCAAATGCTTGGGGAGCGCGCGCCGTTATTTGTTGAAATAACGCGTAGTGAGCGTGAAAACCGGAAAGAATTTGCTCTGTAATTGTTCGAACCTGGTAACTCATCGGACCTCCTAATCTGCGAGTTACTTTAGCGCACAAGTGCCAGTCTCTCAAGTTTGTATTTAGGTCATCCGTTATGCGCCACGCTCTAGAGCGCTTGTCTTGAAATAAGGGCGTTTATTCAAGTCGTTTAAGGCGTTTTTCCAAGCTCGCTATTTCTTTGTTCAGCAGCTTAACTTCCTTGAGGTAAGCTGTATTGATCGATTTGATGTTGCGCTTTACATCTTTAAGTGTTTTTGCTCTCTCACTTTTTTCCATCATACGCGAAATGCGCCGCTGCTCATCTCGGGTGGCTTCGTCTCGTTTTCTACCTAAGATTGCTGCCTGATGTTTTTTGGCTCTAAGTGTCTTTTTTAACCGCAGGACCAGCTGCTGCCGCTCAATATTGTTCAAGGTTTTGGTATGCTGGCCAGTGGGGGCTGGTGCTTGTGGATCGGAGTGGCTTAAAGTATGTTGTTCAGCATTGGCTGCGCACGGATGCTGGCTGTAAACAACCGCCTTATCGGTGACACATTTGTAGTAACTGAAGGTTGTTTTTGCCTGGCTTAGCATAGGCAATAACAGCCAAAACATGATGATCAATATCTTCATAGCGTGTGCTTCCCTGAAATCTATATTTACATTTCAAGATAGTAAAATTGTTCGATATCGCAAGTGTTGTGGCAGACGCCATGCTACTTTACAGCAGGCGTCTGATTGAACTGTTTGAGTCGCTTAATACTCTGAATTAAAAAGGGGACATCCAGTTTTTGATCTAGAGTAAAGCCTTCTTTTGCAGAAATCTGCTTATAGCTCCCGTCCTGTGCTATCAGTGTAATACGGTCTTTCTTGTAAGCAACTAACACACCACGAGAATAGTTTACCCCTTCATTGAGTGTGTCCGTGGCAACATTATTGCCCAGCATACTTGCTGTTGCGAGTGTACTGCACTGGAAATGCTCTGACGCAATGGTTGTCATGACATCGCTGACCTGAATTAGCCCGGTATGTCCTGAAAACGCTGGGATATTGGTATAAAAGCGGGTTGTGGTCACTATATCTGAGCTGTTTGGCTCGACTATGAGGATAGTAGGTGGTGTTTGCTCTGTAATAAGTGGGCTTTGGTCACTATATGACACCCGTACATCCGCATTTTCGACAGTGTTAATGTAATCGAATTTGGGCAGTCCAGAGACCGACAAAGACAGACGGTTTGACCAAACTGGCGGAGCTTTACTTTCCATTAAAGACTGTTTGTAGTAGGCAGGAAGACCATACAGCAGATTAAACCTGAAATCCTCACTCAACGTTGGGGCCAGCAGCTGCTCTGAACCATGCCAGCCAAGTTGTATTAGCTGACTTTCAGTTTGCTCCGACAGTGTTTTTACTATGCTCAGGTTGACTGGAGCATCCTGAGCCGGACACGATGTCAGTGACGCTGGTGGATGATAGTTTACTTCGTTGGGCCCGACATTCAGCGATCTTGCCTGATTATATTCTTGCATATCGAGTAGCTCGTGTCTGGCAAGGAGTGTTTTGGCTGTGGTTGGATAAGATAATGGCAGTACGTTATCCTGCATTGTGATGTCGAAGTAGCTATTTGCATCTGCCCAGATATGCATAATGTGACTGCTTGCAAAGCAAGTGACCAATATCGTGCTGGCGACTTTAGGAAAGGAGTAACTCTTTAACCGCTCAAGGTGACGCCATGCATGATTGCCGACAATCAGTTCAAACCCTAAAATAGCAGCAATCATTGCAAGCACAATCAGGCTATTGACGGCAGGGGAGCTACTGATAGTCTTCCAAAACAAGGAAAGAATTTCAGGCAGTGCCTGAAGGTTCAAGTGGTAGCCAAGCTGGAAATAGACAAATGCATCAACACCCAGTACCGTGATACCTAAGGTTGCAATACAGGCGGCCATTCCTCGAATATGCCTTGGATAGGGGAATATCAGACTGAGTGGGAATATACTCAGTACAAATACACAAAAGGTAATAAAACTGGTGTGGCTGAGCCAGGTCACCAGCATATATAGCCAGCCAAGTAGCGTTGTCGGTGCTTTGTCAGCGGCCAGATAGCTTAAAGTAATGGCTAATACTAAGCCGATGTTGGCAAAGGTAAACCAATGCCCCCAGCTCAAGAGCTGACTGGCCTTTGACGAAAAAGGGCTGTGCGAAGAAAGGTTCATTCAGTTACTTTACCGACTGGGTCAACGCCTTGGCAAAATTTTCAGCAACCGCTTGTCTTTTCTGTTCCGGTACATGCTCTTTGATGATGTGCGTGATAGAATTTCCCAAACACATTAAGCTTAAATCAACGGTTGCCTGATTCTCTGTCAGTACGTTTAACAGTTGGTCGACAATTTGTTCTACTTGTTCGTTGGAATATTTAGACTGGATAGGCATCGGTTGGTTCAAATAAAAAGAGTTATAATTCTTTCTATTCTAACACCAGAGGCGTTAAAAACAAAGATGAGCATTGAGGTGAACAAGCTTGTTGTACACTATGTCGACAAGCAAGACGAAGAAACACAAATTCATTTGCGTGATGATGAGATGCAGGTTAATGACCGGGTAGCAGTTTTCATAGAGCAGCTCCACCATGCTTATAATGGCAAACCTGGAAAAGGCTTTTGTGCCTTCGATCCTGATAAAGATAGTCGCGTCGCGTCGGCAATGCAAAGCTACCGCAATAATGAGCTGGCATTTTGGCATCTAACGCAGCAGGCAACAGAAGTTCTGAAAGAAGAGTTGAACAAATATGCGTTCAATGAGACTGGTTATCTGGTGTTCTGTCATTATCAGTACGTTGCCAGCGATTACTTGCTGATAGCCATGATTAATATTAAAGAACACTATTCCATTACGTCTGATCTGGACCTGGCTGCGTCGAGGCACTTGGATATCTCACGTATGCAGCTTGCAGCGCGCATCGACTTAACTGCGTGGGATACGCAGGCAGATGAAAATAGATATATTTCTTTCATTAAAGGCCGAGCTGGCAGAAAAGTAGCCGACTTCTTTCTTGATTTTCTGGGCTGTGCTGAAGGTATCGACCCTAAGCAGCAGTCGCAAACTATGTTACATGCCGTGGAAGACTATCTGGCCGAGCAGCAGTTTGGTAAAGATGAGAAAGATGCAATTCGCAAAGAAGTCTTTGATTATTGTAATGACTGTATTAATAGTGGCGAAGATGCAGATGTCGAGTCTTTGTCTGATACCGTATCTAAATCATCCGATGTGCAGTTTGAAGACTTTTATAAGCAACAAGGTTATGAACTGGAAGAGTCATTCCCGCTCGATAAAAAAACCGTCACGACTATGGTCAAATTTTCAGGTCTGGGTGGCGGTGTGAGTGTTGGGTTTGAGCGCAAGCATCTGGGAGAGCGTGTGCTGTATGATCCGCAAAGCGATACTTTGACGATTAAAGGCGTGCCGCCAAACCTCAAAGATCAGCTAGAAAAGTTCTATCAGGAAGAGAGTGAGTAAATAAAAAGGGGCTAACATGTGTTAGCCCCTTTTTATGTCAGTTAAATATGTGCTTTGGTACGTCTAAGACTTGCCTGTAACAACAAACTGCGCCAGCTGGGTGCCCAACTTGTTAGCTAATTTGGTCATTGCATTACTCTTAGCAGTGCCCTTGTAGCTCGACGCTGCCTTCACTTTGGTATTAAAGTGCGCCTGTTCTTCGCCATTTTCCATCACCACCAGGTAGCTTTCTGCCACACTGTAAAAGGTACCGGCTTTGTTCATATCCTGCCAGTCAACGGTGAACTTAAGGGCAAAATCGGCCTCACCTGTGGTGACCTTGATCCCCTGAGAGCTGAGCGCTTTTGCTAGGATGTCTCGAACCTTACGGTGTGCCTGGTGATCGCTTTCAATACTAAAGCTGATACTGTTGATAAGCGCATCGGCCTGTTGCTGTTTGTCACGAACAGATGCAGGCAAGGGCAGAGGTGCAGCCTGAAGCTGGGTAAGGTATTGGTTTTGCTTATTTCGTTTTACCAATAGCTCTTTGAGTGCAACGGCTTGTTTCAGTTGTTGTGATTTACTGCCGTTGGCAGCCACTGTGAAGGCTGCAATATCTTCATCCAGAGCCCGTATGGTTAGCTCTGTTTGCATTGCGGCTTCGGTGCGGTTAAAAGCGGCCAGTGCAAAGGCTGTTTGCTGATCTGCACTAACGTATTCATCTTCAATTTTTACACCTTGCAAATGAATATCAGGTACCTGAGAGTTAATTAGCTCATCGACATGAAATTGCATCGACTTTTCGCTGGCCGATTGCTTTATTCTGGTACTGGCAGAAATGGTGACATTCAATTGCTTAGCCAGTGCCAGTCGCGCTGATTCCTGTGCTGCCAGTTTTGCCTGTTGCAAGTCGCCGGTGTTTTGCGCGCTGCCAACACCATAAACCATATAGCTTGAACTCGGCATGTTGGAGATCCATACCGGTTTGTTGTCAACAGGCGCCTGATTGGCGTTGTTTGCACCACAGCCGCTGAGTACAGCGACACTCAGCAGCGTTGCGATCAAGGGGTTAGAAGCCAAAGCGCGAGCGCTCCTGCAGTTTTTGAATTTTCTTCTGTCCATTCCATACCTCACGGTTTGTGGTCATATCGATCAATCTCAGGTCAACCTGATAGAAAGTCACGCGATCACCGCCTTGCTGATCAACGAAAGAGTTAATGGTGCCTGACAGCGCATAATCTGCGCCTTGTTCCTGGCCCATTTCATTCTGTGTACTCAGGCTGGCATTTAGCTCCTGGTCTTTTCTTTCGTCTCGGATCTCCTGACGAACATCTTTGTTCGCAACAAAGTCCGCCTGACCACTGCGTAATATTGAACGCTTTAGGTCATTCAGGAAGGTATCAACAGCGATATGCTGATGTGATTTGTTGCGTACTGACTGGATTATAATAGCAGGACGCGTGCCCTCTTTTTGTAAGTGATCGTTAACCCATGGAAAGCTCAACATATCGTTGATCATGGCCTCTGCAACCAGTTGCGAGTCCTTGCCGTTCCACTTGTCAGAAAGGGCAACCTCTTGATTTGCATCTACTCTTTGTACTTTTGTCGAGGAGCAGCCAGTGATGGCTAAGCTGCATGCAACAACCAAAGGAGTTAGCTTTAAAAGTGTGGTTTTACAGTTCATAACAATTATTCCATTGTAAACAGAGTGGATGGTGCTGTGGATTTGGCACTGTCAATGAAAGTGCGAGTATGCCACAGCGTCATATTTTCATTTATTTCTAATGTGTCAGATTGCTCTATGACTCTGCCTGAGCGCAGTTTAGTCTTGAGCGTAATATTGACTATGCCTTGATTGACAGGCACTTGTGCGAGTTTTATATGAGACGGAAGCGACTGCCATTGACGCAGGTCTGCACTAGCGGTGACCGCGTTGACAACACTGGTTGCTAACTTGGCGAAGCCATCAAATGCCTGAAGACCGGTGCTTTGAATTGCTTTGTGCGCTGTCATCGCTTTTACAACTTCTCGAGTAAGTGCGATCTGCATTTCTCTATTGGCATTTTTAAGTGCGCTTTGTAAAGTCAGCAGGCTGACAGAGTGATAGTTATCCAGCTCCGAGACTTTTTGGCCATCAAGCCACAGTTCCGTTTTTTCTATTTTATGTTCGAACGGCTCCAGATAAGTCACCGCTATGCGACTACCGTGTTCAAGCGCATCAATCAGTCCGGCAGCCTTGGCACTTTGCCACAGTGAATCGCCCAATGGTAAACGCTTAGTTAATGCACCCATTGCTACATCCCCCAGATCACCGGTGGCATAATTCTGCATCATGTCGAATAGGCTGGTATCGGCATATAGCATCTGGAACCACCACATTTGTGCTTTTCGCTCCGAAGACGTGCCCCAGAGAATAGGGGTCACAACGAGCGCTTTGGCATCATGATCGGCTTTCAGTAATAAATTAAATTCTTTGCGTTGTGGACCAATCCCAGCATTTTGAACGACGGTAAGAAGAGGGCTTGATTGTTTCGTTTCGCGAATGCTATTACCCCATTTTTTTTCAAGCGCGCGAAGTTCATTGCCATATCCACCTGCTTTACGCATGACTCGAGCCAAATCAGCATAAGCTTGCTTTGTTACGGTGCTGTCTAAATCGTATTGTTTAGCAAAGCCTTGTTCAAATGCGGATGCGGCTCTTTGATACTGGATACGGGCTGCATCTAGTTCATTGCTGCTTTCATACAGAATGCCACTGATATAGTGGGCAAATGCATCATCTTTGTAGTCGACGTTTTTCAACAGGTCATTAGGAGCCAGCAGCGGTTGTAAAATACGCATAACGCGGTCGGTGAGTCCGTCACCAGTTGGTTTACCATCATAGCCACCTGTTTCGTCGGTGAGTGTCGACAAGTAGGTATCGAGCTGGCGCATTTCAACCAGGGCAGCATCCAGGTAGTACTGTCTTTGAGCAGGGTTTTGGTTTGCAAGCGCGTTATAGTTGAGTGCTTTGAATACATTAATCAGGGGGCGATGAAACTCTTTACCTGAGAACGTGGTGTAAGTTGGGCCACTGAGCAACGCCAGCGCTTGCTCTGAAACACTAATAGTATATTGCTCTTCAATAATGGCTTTTGCCTGGTCAAGGTTATCATTGCTCAGCTTGTACTTTTGCTCGAGGTGATACAATGTGCCTAGTTCAAGATATCGCAGTAATTTGTTTTTACCTGACGCTGAGTAGGTTGTTTCTATCGCCGATTTGGCTTGTTCAAACTGACCTTGTTGAGCAAGTAAAATTGCATTTTTGTTGGCGGGTGTTGTATTGCATCCAGTCAGAACCACAATCAGGGCCACTGTTAACCAAGCTCGATAATGCAAAGTGTTGAATAGAGATAGCATTACGCTTCCTTTGCTTGTAATAAAGTTTACGGTGACTATACCAAAGAAGTTGGATATATTTGCACTAACTTAAAGATTATTTTGCTTTTTTTGAAGCTGAATATTGTAAGAAATCGTTCTTACAATTTATTACTGTAAAGCAATCAGGCTTTTGTTAAATTTAAATCATCGCTTAGCAATCAATAGCTCGAAGGACAATATCATGAAGATCAAACCGCTTATTACTACTATGCTCGTAGCAGGGATGTTAACAGCCTGTAGCTCGACTGGAGAAAAAACTGCCTCTGAGTCGAAGATTAATATACCAGATTGGGTATTAAACCCAGCTGTTGAAAATGGCATCGCTGCTGCGGATTGTGTGAAGTTTTCTGGTAACATCTCAATTGACCAGAAAATGGCTGTCGCTAATGCAAGGTTAGCGCTGGCACAGCAAATTGAAACGCGCATCGAAGGGTTGGATAAGACTTTTTCAAACCGTACTGATGCGAATGAAGAAAC
This sequence comes from Pseudoalteromonas sp. McH1-42, assembly GCF_022347845.1. NCBI lineage: Bacteria > Pseudomonadati > Pseudomonadota > Gammaproteobacteria > Alteromonadales > Pseudoalteromonadaceae > Pseudoalteromonas > Pseudoalteromonas sp. McH1-42. The sequence continues at coordinate 27,238 of NZ_JAKRFU010000012.1, forward strand.
AACGGTTGGTGCGACGTTTAGCTCGGTATCAAAGCAGCTAACAAAGCAAACGCTTAATGGCTCTCGCGTAATTAAAGCTGATGTCGTTGAGATTGGTGGTAAAGACTATTTCTGCGCCCTGACCACATTATCACCGGCATTAACAAAATCCTTGTTCAAAGACTTGGTAAAAGAAAGTAAAAAGCAAATTAACCCTCAAGATGAGCAATTCTTGTATCAGGAATTCAAAGCATTTAAGGCTGAAAAAGATCTGGAAAAAGAAATCGCCAGATTAACCAATTAATTGTATGCGCACCTAAAAAGGTGCGCTTTTCATTGATAGGAGTGGGCTGTGAAAACCATACTTGCATTGACGATTGCATCTCAGTTTGCCGCCGCCGCAGCGGTTGCCAGTACGTCCGGTTTGTTTAGTGAACTGGAAGCGGCAATGCAAACCTATGACAGCAGCGCCCAGGAGCAAACGGAATTTGAGCGCTACAAGGCGCAACATTTACAAGAATTTAATGACTATGTTGAGGCGCATTTTGAAGAATTTGATGCGTTTCGAGATCAACTGATCCAACAATGGGGTGAGGCGAAGGTGTCTGACCAAAGCCAGTTTGTTGGCTACTCAGACGATAACCGGGAACGCCTGGAAGTCGACTTCCAGAATAACGAGTTAGTCCTCAGTGTGCGGCACCACGCAGGAACACACGTCTCTGATCAACAGATTTCACAGGCTATCGAAAGGTTTAGGCAGTCTGAACGAGCGTTGTTTCAGTCTTTTCTGAGTGGTGAATCATTAGCAGATGGTGTCAGTGAACGAGAGCAAGTTGCGATAGATAATGGACTTCGTGTCAAATCCATTATTGCCGCAAAAGCTCAGATCAAGCAACAAACACAGGAACAGAAAAAACTGGCAGAGCAGCAGGCCGATGAAGCGCTGGCGTTGCAGTCTGAACCGCAATTAGTTGAAGCTGCAAATAAGCAGTTAGAAACAAAGAAAGCGGAGTTGGATGAGCTGGCAACCAAGCGCATCAAAAACCTGACTAAATCTGTCAGACAAATTTCTAAAACCGAACCGCAGCAGATCACTCAGGTACGGATCAAAATGCCGAAAGATGGTCTGGCACATAAGCGTGCCTCTGAGTATCAAGGTCAAATTGCAAAGCAAAGTGAACGCTTCGAGATTGATACCAGTCTGGTGTTGGCGGTAATGCATACAGAGAGTCACTTTAACCCGCTTGCCAAATCACACATTCCTGCATTTGGTTTAATGCAGATCGTGCCAACTAGTGCAGGCGTTGATGTAAATCGATTCCTCTATGAGCTGGATGAGCCAATGAGCCCGCCATACCTGTATGTAGTTGATAACAATATTGAGGCAGGCACGGCGTATTTACACCTTCTCAACGATCGCTATCTCAGCGCGATAAAGGATCCACTAAGTCGTAAGTACTGTATGATAGCGGCGTATAATACGGGCGCCGGTAATGTCGCCAGTGTGTTTAATGCTGACGGTTCTCGAAACATTAAGCGCGCTGCGCGAGTGATTAACTCATTGTCACCTGAGCGTGTCCTGGAAGCACTGCAGCAAGGCCTGCCTTACAATGAGACACGTAGATATCTGAAAAAAGTACTGGCGACTGAAAAGTTGTATATCTAATCACGATACTGGTTTGCCAGTGCGAATGGCACTGGTATGACCATTCTGTTTTTCTTCTACATATAGGCCATTTCTTGCTCCTTGCGCTTTCCTATGCGGTCCCGTAGGTATCTAATTCAAAGGGATTCGTCTGGACAATTTCCTGAACTAACCTTTATTTTTGTATCTCTTCAAACGCTTTTTATTTTGTTTGACCTGAAGCGGGCTCAGGCTGAGAGGAGCGGCCGTTTTATTTCTACGCTGCTTTCACAGTGGAATTGGTCACAGAGGGGCTTGGTCAAGAGCTTACTTTGCGTAGAGCCTCACAATTATCGCACTGAAACCATTATCCTTTCAAGTAGGTATCATGCTTAGTGTCTAATCAAATCCGGGCTTAAAGCTGCCATTTAAATATGATGGATGTCTCACAATGAGAGCCTGTAAAACTTTTTGCCTTCAAAGCAGACCGGTGCCTCAGCGATAGCAGGACGCGAGAGTGGTGTTATTGAGCCTATTTTCTCACCCCAAAATAGAACACTTAATTAAGCAAATTGGGATTAGTTATTCTGGCTTGCTTAGAACATAAGAACAAGGAGGATCAAAAAGGGCCGCATATGCGGCCCTTTTAAAAGGTTTAATTCAAAACCTATTCGTAGCTGGCTGGTGACGCCATGGCCGAGCTTGCTCTTGCTGTCGGAGACTTAGAGCCGGAGCCCTGACCACTGTCGCTTACTTTCTCGCGCATGGAGTCTGGCATTGCCAGGACGGTAATGGCGATATCAGCGCTTTCATCAGCAGCGGCTTTTGTCATTGGTGCTTCAGCAACATGCTGATAACGCACACGGACCGATACCGCTGATTCAGTGGCCTTTACTAGTGGAGTGGTTTCAACAGCTGCCTCTGCAACTTGTTTAGCAGCAGGCGCTTCGACCACTTGCTCAGAAGCAGGCGCTTCAACAACTTGCTCTGCGGCAGGTGTCTCAACGACTTGCTCGGCGGCAGGCGCTTCAACAACTTGCTTAGCGGCAGGTGTTTCTTCTACTTGCTCAGCAGCAGGTGCTTCAACGGCTTGCTCAGTGGCAGGCGCTTCAACAACTTGCTCAGCGGCAGGTGTTTCTTCTACTTGCTCAGCGGCAGGCGCTTCAACAACTTGCTCAGTAGAAGGTGTTTCTTCTACTTGCTCAGTAGCAGGTGTTTCTTCTACTTGCTCAGTAGCAGGTGTTTCTTCTACTTGCTCAGTAGCAGGCGCTTCAACGGCTTGCTCAGTGGCAGGCGCTTCAACAACTTGCTCAGCGGCAGGCGCTTCAACAACTTGCTCAGCAGCAGGCGCTTCAACGACTTGCTCAGCAGCAGGTGCTTCAACAACTTGCTCGGCGGCAGGCGCTTCTACAACTTGCTCGGCGGCAGGCGCTTCTACAACTTGCTCGGCGGCAGGCGCTTCTACAACTTGCTCAGCGACAGGCGCTTCTACAACTTGTTCAGCGACAGGCGCTTCTACAACTTGTTCAGCAGCAGGTGCTTCTACGGCTTGCTTAGCAGCAGGTGCTTCCTCTGCTTGCTCAGCTGTGGCATTGAGCTCAGCTTCAAACTCCGCAGCAGCCTGATCCGCGACTGGTACAAATGCAGGTGTTGCATCTTTATTCTCAGTACGTTTGCGTTTCTGGCCAGCTGCTCTCAGGTGACGTGGAGAGCGACGAGAGCGAGTGCGCGGCTGTTCGCGTTGCTCTTTGTCTTCTTCCGCTGTTTCTTCACCTTTTTGGCTGTCCTGAGCTTGATTCTGAGGAAGCTTGACCTCTTCATCCGCAGGGGCATCAGACGCAGGTACTTGAGCTTCCACAGCTTGTTGGGTCACTTCTTTTGTGACTGTTTCCGCTTTTTGCTCTGTAGCAGGCTGTTGCACTTGCTTTTGCGTTGAATCGTTTACAGTTTCAGCTTCAACTTCAACTACTTCATTAGCAGTTTGAGTCGTTTTTGATTCTCCCTCAATGCGCACCTTTTTCTTCAGGTTACGACGTTGGCGGCGAGGTTTGTTCGCTTTTTCTTGCGTTGCTTGTTCAGCATTATCCTGCTTCTGTTCAGAACTTTGCTCTGTATTTTGCTTCGCTTTATCAGAATCATTACGACGACGTTGGTTTTGACGACGGCGCTTGTTACGACCTTCGCTGCGTTCCTGATTGTCGTTTTGATCTTCTTTACGTGCCTTATTATCGCTGTTGTCTTGCTCAGCCTTACGGTTGTCATTGCGTTCATCGTTACGGCCATCATTACGACCATCGTTACGGCGGTCATTACGATTGCGATTTTTACGACGCTGCTGATTGCGACGGCGGTTATCCTGACGTTGGCGAGGCTGTTGCTTAGGCTGCTCTTCCTCTTTTTGCTCTTCCTCAGTACCAAACAGACCTTTCAGCCATTTGCCAATGCGGCTTAGCAGGCCCGCTTCCTCTTCCACTTTCTTTTGTGCCTGAGGTTGTTTTGTCTCTTGCGCTGGTTGTGGTGCTGGAGCTGGCGCTGTTGGCATGGCTACGCCTTTCAGAACCGGTTCCTCTTTAACCACTGGTGTGGCAATTGGTGCGGCTACAACTTCAACTTCAGGTGTAACAACCTGATCATAGCTGACGCTTTCCGGCACATCATCTTTGCGCAGACGCACAACGTCATAGTGAGGCGTTTCCATGTGCTGGTTAGGAATGATCACTACATCACAGTTGTGGCGTTTTTCGATGCGCTGAACAGCCCGGCGCTTTTCGTTAAGCAAGTAAGAGCCCACTTTTACCGGTACTTGTGCATTAACCTGAGCGGTGTTCTCTTTGATGGCCTCTTCTTCGATCAAACGTAAGATGGACAAAGCAATCGATTCGTTTGAACGTATGGTGCCCTGACCATCACAGCGTGGACACGTATGCTGGCTGGCTTCACCTAATGACGGGCGCAGACGCTGACGAGACATTTCCAGCAAGCCGAAACGTGAAATCTTGCCGATTTGAACTCGAGCACGATCTGCGCGTACGGCGTCTTTCAGACGATTTTCCACTTCACGTTGGTGACGAGGAGGTGTCATATCAATGAAATCGATGACTATCAGGCCACCCAGGTCACGTAAACGTAATTGGCGGGCAATTTCGTCTGCGGCTTCTAAGTTGGTATTTAATGCTGTTTCTTCGATATCACCGCCTTTGGTTGCTTTTGACGAGTTGATATCGATAGAGGTCAGTGCTTCCGTTGGGTCGATAACGATAGAACCACCTGAAGGAAGACGTACCTCACGCTGGAAAGCAGATTCTATCTGACTTTCGATTTGATAGTGTGTGAATAACGGAACATCATTTTGATACAGCTTAACGCGGTTAATGAAGTCAGGTCTGAAACGCTCAATATGGGCTTTCGCTTCTTCAAATACACGTGCTTTATCAATCAGTATTTCACCGATATCGCGACGTAAGTAATCTCGGATAGCACGGAAAATAACGTTACTTTCCTGATGAATTAAGAAAGGTGCCTTACCGCTGTCTGCTGCATTTTGGATAGCTTCCCAATGCACAAGCAGCGCTTTAAGGTCATACTCTAATTCTTCAAAAGACTTACCAACACCTGCTGTACGGACGATTAGACCCATACCTTTTGGTAGATTCAGGCGGCTCAGCGCTTCTTTCAGCTCGATGCGCTCATCACCCTCGATGCGGCGAGAAATACCGCCAGCACGTGGGTTGTTTGGCATCAATACTAAGTAGCTACCAGCGACACTGATGAAAGTCGTTAGTGCTGCCCCTTTCTGGCCTCGTTCCTCTTTATCGACCTGAACAATGACTTCCTGGCCTTCTTTGATCACATCTTTGATGTTTGGACGACCATTGAAGGTGTAGCCTGATGGGAAGTATGTTTTGGCAATTTCTTTAAGAGGGAGGAAACCGTGGCGCTCAGCACCATAATCGACAAAAGCGGCTTCTAGGGAAGGTTCTATACGAGTGATTTTACCTTTGTAAATGTTGGCTTTTTTTTGTTCATGACCAGGGCTTTCGATATCAAGATCGTACAGACGCTGGCCGTCAACCAGTGCAACGCGCATTTCTTCTTGCTGCGTCGCATTGATCAGCATACGTTTCATATTTTTACTCTACTTAATTTTTTACACTTTGCCTGTGCACCTTAGTTCAGGTGTTTAGTGTTCCTATTTTTATAATGCAGTCTCACGACTGGGAGACGGGAACAATCATTTACTTCCGCATATAACGCTTATGCCACACTGCTTTTAAGTGGCGGGTTACAGAGTGTTTCACTCGGCTTACGGATGTCGCACGGGTCTAAATCTAACCCGACTAATCTACACAAGACATTAATAATTATTGCTTTTAATTTCGGTTATTTAGCTGTGTTTAATCAATACAATGAACTATTACACGCTTCATTTAAGATTAAACGCACGTATTTGTCACTGGGTCGGGTCGATAAAGCTATGGAAATCTCAGCTCTAATCTGTATGATCCTCCACCCAAGATGTGCATCACAGCGGCATCAATGCGATAAAAAGCACGCTCGCAAAGATAGGCGGGCCGATTATCCCACTAATACCCGCGTGATAGCAACTAAATTATTACTCAATTCAGTGATTAGGCAATGTCAGAAAAAACCGGCTTAAAGGTAAGTTTTGTAACCATAACGGAAGACCAACTCGGTCAGCGTATAGATAACTTTTTGCTTACCCATCTTAAAGGGGTACCGAAAAGCGCAATCTACAAAATTCTTCGCAAAGGGGAGGTCAGGGTTAACAAAAAGCGGGTTAAGCCAGTTTACAAACTACAACTGAATGATGAAGTACGCATTCCACCGGTTAAAGTGGCGGAAAAGTCCGAGTTTGTACCAAAGAACCTGGACAAGGTCGCGGGACTGGAAGATGCCATCCTTTATGAGGATAAGTATCTGATAGTTATGAATAAGCCTTCCGGCATGGCGGTTCATGGTGGCAGTGGCTTGAGCTATGGGCTAATAGAGGCCATCCGTGCATTGCGTCCGGATGAAAGAAATCTCGAGTTGGTGCATCGATTAGACCGTGATACCTCTGGTTGTTTGTTGATTTCAAAACGTCGTGCAATTCTAAAAGGGTTGCACGAACAGCTCAGAGAAAAAACCATGGAAAAAAACTACTGGGCATTGGTTTGTGGAGAGTGGTCTGCAAAACATAAAAATGTCACCGAACCGCTGCGGAAAAATACGCTGCAATCTGGCGAGCGCGTGGTACGTGTGGACCATGAAGAAGGCAAAGCCTCTCATACCCGATTTCGCGTGCTAGAGCGTTTTGAAGGCGCAACACTGGTCCAGGCGTCACCGGTAACGGGTCGTACTCACCAAATACGGGTGCACACGCAATGTAAAGGCCACCCAATTGCCTGTGATGATAAGTATGGTGATCAGGTGTTTGACAGTAAAATGCGCCAATTAGGACTGGGTCGGTTATTCCTGCATGCTCGGGAGCTGAGGTTTATTCACCCTAAACACGAAACCACACTGCACGTTGAGGCACCGTTGGACAAAGCTCTGGAGCATTGCCTGAAAACTCTGAGAGGCAATAATGGCGCGTAAATTGGTCATTTTTGATTGGGATGGCACAGTAATGGACACTGTGCCCAAAATTGTGAATACCTTACATAAGGTTGCACAATACCATGCACTGCCTCCTATTTCGGATGATGCAGCCAAATCCATCATTGGCTTGTCGCTCGAAACGGCTGTGGCAACTTTGTTTCCCGAACAAAAAGAAAAAGCCGCCGAGCTAGCAAAGAGCTATAAAAGACTATATAAGGAAGACACAACACCCATTGCCGTGTTTGAAGGGGTCGAAGCATTGTTGGCTAGTTTGAAAGCACAAGGTGTTTTGCTTGCAGTTGCAACCGGGAAAAGCCGGGTAGGGTTAAACAACTTGTTGGCACATAGTGGCCTGGGTCACTATTTTTGCCTGACTAAAACAGCTGATGATGCAAAGTCAAAACCCGACCCTGAGATGTTGCAGCAGATCCTAACCGAGCTTGCGGTAAATGCCTGTGATGCAATCATGGTGGGTGACACTGGCATTGATATGCAACTTGCCACCAATGCAAACGTACCCGCTGTCGCAGTGACATTTGGTGCAGCCAGTGAAGCGCAATTAAGAGAGTATGCACCACTGGCCTTGTGCCATAGTTATGCGCAGTTGAGTGAGTTTTTATTGTCCGAGTACGTCGACGCCGAACTCAGCCAGTGATTTAGTCAGCTCAATCAGGGGAAGACCAATCAGGGTATTGGGATCTTCTCCTTCAAGTTTATCAAATAGGCAAATACCCAGCCCTTCACTTTTAAAACTGCCCGCACAATTGAGTGGTTGCTCTTTGGCAACATAGTGTTTGATCTGTGCCTCGCTTAGCGTCCGAAAGTGGACTTTAAATGGTACGACTTTCGTTATGACTCGCTGTGTTTCAAGCTGATAGACAGACAGCCCGGTCAGAAAAGTCACAACCTGACCACTGAATTGTTGAAGCTGCTTGTGGGCATTTTCGACGGTGTGAGGCTTACCAAGGATTTGGTCATTAAATAGAGCGACCTGATCTGAGCCGATCACCAATCCACTGCTATAATACTGGTGCGCTGTTTGCGCTTTGGCTTCACTTAATCGGGCAACCAGTTCGGCAGGTGTTTCTTTTGGATGTGCCGATTCATCAATGTCAGGCGAAAAACTGTCAAATTGCAGGCATAATTTTGCCAAAATTTGCTGCCTAAATGGTGAGCTGGAGGCTAAGATTAGTGGTGATTTCATAAGTACCGGGACCGCGTTGGAGAAAATTTCCTATAGGATAATCGCAACGTGGCTAAAAACAATATGAAAGTTTAATTTTGCTTTGACTAAAGCAGTAACTATCTATATGATGCAGCCCCTATGCAAAAGGTGAAAATTCCCATCACCATTGATCCTTGCAAAGCGGCACAGCGCCGGGCCAGTTATGACGGTGTTATAGCGCTTGAAGAACTTTCTCGTTTGCAGCAAGTTGTGCAAGATCAAGTAGGTGAAATAGCGGTAACTATTCGTTGCGAAACAGACCAGCAAGGTTTGGTTGTAGTGCGTGGAAGCGTACAAGCCAAAGTCACAGTGTTGTGTCAACGTTGCAACGATAAACTAGGGTTGGATTTGGAACAAGACTTTGCGTATTCGCCAGTCGGATTAGGTGCAGAGTCGGACGAACTTCCTGAGTGCTATGATGTTGTGGAGTTGGATGAAGAAGGTGAAATTAATCTCCGGCAAATTGTCGAAGATGAATTGATACTGGCGATCCCCATCGTTCCTAAGCATGAAGAAGGATCTTGTTCTTTTTCTGATAAGCCAGTTAGCTTTGGTGACATAGAAGAACAAGAGAGCAAACCAAATCCATTTGAAATTTTAAAACAACTTAAGAAAGATTCTTAGGAGATAGGCTAATGGCGGTACAAAAAAGTAAAGTGTCACGTTCACGTCGTGGCATGCGTCGTTCACACGATGCTATTAACGGTCCTACACTAACTGTAGATCAAGTTTCTGGTGAGACTCACCGTCGTCACCACGTAACTGCTGACGGTTACTACAAAGGCGAAAAAGTAATTTCTAAGTAAGAGATTGCTTTATGCACGCTGATCTAACCATAGCGTTAGATATGATGGGGGGCGATTACGGCCCCCGTTCATCAATACCCGCCGCAATCGAAGCGGTAGAAAAACACCCCCGTTTGATACTGTTGCTATGTGGCAACCGTACCGTTCTTGAAAGTGCACTGGAAAAAGCCAATGCGCTGTCTCATCCACGTCTAATTGTTAAACATTGCGATGAAGTCGTCACCAATACATGCGAGCCTGCTCAGGCGCTGCGAAATAAACGCAATTCTTCTATGCGCGTTGCACTTGATCTCGTAAAAGCCGGGCAAGCACAAGCCTGCGTTAGCTCGGGTAACACAGGCGCATTGCTCAGTATGGCCCATTATGTATTGAAAATGCTGCCGGGCATCAAACGGCCAGCCCTTATCACGTCCGTACCAACAGAAAAGAAACAACCCGTATACTTGTTAGATTTAGGTGCTAATGTGCAATGTGATCCTGAGACTTTATTGCAGTTCTCTATTATGGGATCCATTGTAGCGGGCGCAGCGCTTAAGATTGACAGGCCCAAAGTACATTTGCTCAACATTGGATTGGAAGACATCAAAGGGCATGATGGTATCAAACAAGCTGCTAAATTAATGCAGGACTGTCCAGTGATTAATTATCAGGGTTATTGTGAGGGCAGTGATATATTTTCGGGCAAGTCAGACGTCATTGTCTGTGAAGGGTTCGTTGGCAATGTTGCGTTGAAAACCTGTGAAGGGATCGCCAAACTTATCATGTTTAAGTTTACAAAAGCGTTGAAAAAGCATCTTTTTTACCGTTGTTTGGCGTTTTTACTTAGACCCGTCATAAAAAAACTGTATAAACGTGTGAACCCCGACCAGTATAATGGCGCAAGTCTGGTAGGATTGCGCGGTATTGTAGTGAAAAGTCACGGAAATGCGTCGAAGAAGGCATTTATGGCTGCTATCGAAGAAGCGGCCAGAGAGATCGACAGACGTATTCCAGATAAGATCCAGGCGACCTTTGAAGAAATGGCGCCGATTGAAGAGACATCTGCCAGATCCTAGTTTCATCCAAATAGTGTTGCTTAGGAAACGGCAGGATATAGAAATCAAAAGAGCACACTATGTCACAAAAGATTGCTTTACTATTCCCAGGCCAGGGCTCTCAGAGCGTTGGTATGCTGGCGGAATTACTAGAAACCTCCCAAGTTGTTCAGGATACGTTTGCAGAAGCTTCTGCTGCGCTGGGATACGACTTAGTTAAATTGGTATTAGATGGCCCTGAAAGCGAATTGAACGAAACACACCGCACTCAGCCAGCATTGCTGACTGCCAGTGTCGCGATTTTCCGTCAATGGCAGACTGAGCAGGTCGACGCTGAGCTGGTATTGGCAGGCCACAGTCTGGGTGAATATTCAGCGTTGGTATGTGCAGGTGTGCTTGATCTGGCCACGGCTGTTAAGTTGGTAGAGAAACGCGGCCTGTACATGCAACAGGCAGTGCCGGCGGGCACAGGGTCTATGGCGGCAATTATAGGCCTGGACGATGATGCCATTGCGACAATCTGTGAAGAGCAGGCTGAACAGCAAGTGGTAGCTCCGGTTAATTACAATTCACCGGGGCAGGTGGTCATTGCAGGCCATAAAGAAGCGGTTGAGCGAGCATCTGCAGCTTGTAAAGAAGCCGGAGCTAAACGCGCCTTACCATTGGCTGTGAGTGTACCTTCTCACTGTGCGTTGATGAAGCCAGCGGCACAGCAACTGGCAGCAGATTTGGCAGAGATTGAATTCGCCGCGCCGGTTTTCCCTGTCATCAATAATGTTGATGTTGCGCAGCAGCAAAGTGGTGAAGCAATTAAAGATGCACTTGTTCGTCAGCTATACAGCCCGGTTCGTTGGACCGAAACTGTTCAGCAATTGGCGAAAGAGGGGATCACACAGGCTTACGAATTTGGTCCGGGTAAAGTACTAACTGGGCTGGCCAAGCGAATTGATAAATCTGTAGCGTGCAGCGCCGTCAATGATGCGGCTGCAATCACGTCTGCAAAATAAATGACGGAATTATATATGACAAACCTATTTGATTTGACAGGTAAAGTTGTACTTGTCACGGGCGCAAGCCGAGGCATTGGTAAAGCAATCGCTAACGCGATGGTAGCACAGGGTGCAAAAGTAGCTGGTACAGCAACTAGTGAGTCTGGTGCAGATAAAATTTCTGAGTATCTGGGTGACAATGGTAAAGGGTACAAATTAAATGTAACCGACGCAGACTCAATTGAGGCAACACTGCAGGCGATTAAGCAAGACCTAGGTGATGTAGATGTGCTGGTAAACAATGCCGGTATTACCCGTGATAACCTGTTGATGCGCATGAAAGAGCAAGAATGGGATGACATTCTTGATACCAACCTGAGCTCAATTTTCCGTTTGTCTAAGGCTGTTTTGCGTCCTATGATGAAGAAAAAATCAGGTCGTATCATCAACATTGGCTCAGTAGTTGGCACTATGGGTAACGCTGGTCAGACAAACTATGCTGCTGCTAAAGCGGGTGTCATTGGGTTCTCGAAGTCGATGGCTCGTGAAGTTGCATCACGCGGTATTACTGTGAATGTGATCGCACCTGGTTTTATCCAAACTGACATGACTGATGAGCTAACTGACGAGCAAAAAGCGGCAACGCTCGCGAACGTGCCGGCAGGACGTCTTGGTAAGCCAGAAGAGATCGCAGCAGCGGCAGTTTACCTCGCATCAGATGCTGGAGCCTATGTTTCTGGTGAAACTTTGCACGTAAACGGCGCTATGTACATGGTGTAACAATTGTCAGCGAGATTGAAGTTTTTGTGATCTTGCGGCAATCTTACTTGAAATTGCTAGTAAAATAGGCGATAAAAGTAAAAAATATTTAGTAACAGGTTTGACCAGAAAAAAAAGTCATGGTCAATCCTTGAATCACAGTATGATGCGCCGTAAACTACGCCGCAATCTGAAATTAACGCGATAGCGTTTAAATAAAGGAAAGAAGAATGAGCGACATCCAAGAACGCGTAAAAAAAATCATCGTTGAGCAACTAGGTGTTAAAGAAGAAGAAGTAAAATCAGAAGCGTCTTTCGTAGACGATCTGGGTGCTGATTCTCTTGACACTGTTGAGCTGGTAATGGCTCTTGAAGAAGAGTTCGATACTGAGATCCCTGACGAAGAAGCTGAGAAAATCACTACTGTTCAGGCAGCGATCGACTACGTTACTGCTCACGCTGAGTAATTAACGGTTTAAATTAGGGCAGCGTTCGCTGCCCTGATTCTTTGTACCCCCCATCATTTCGAAAATCCCTTTTGGAGGAAACCGTGGCTAAACGTCGAGTCGTAGTAACTGGCTTAGGTATGTTGACGCCGTTAGGTAATGACGTTGAGTCAACCTGGCAGGGCTTGTTAGAAGGCCGAAGTGGTATTCGCAATATCACACACTTTGACACTACTCAGTTCGGTACTAAATTTGCGGGTCTGGTCAATGATTTTGACGAGACTCAATTCATGTCAAAGAAAGACGCCAAGAAAATGGACTTGTTCATTCAGTACGGCATTGCGGCGGGCGTACAGGCGCTTAAAGATTCCGGATTGGAAATCACAGAAGACAATGCCAATCGTGTTGGTGTTGCTGTGGGTTCTGGGATCGGGGGCCTGACACTGATTGAAGAAAACCATGTTAAGTTGCTTAACAGTGGTCCACGAAAACTGTCTCCATTTTACGTACCTTCGACCATTATCAATATGATATCGGGTCATTTGTCGATTATGCACGGTCTGAGAGGTCCTAATATCTCTATCGTTACGGCATGTACTACAGGTTTGCATAATATTGGCCATGCGGCACGCATGATTGCCTATGGTGATGCAGATGCTATGGTTGCCGGTGGTGCTGAGAAAGCATCAACGCCAATTGGTATGGGTGGCTTTAGTGCGGCCCGAGCCCTGTCAACACGTAATGATGACCCTCAAGCTGCGTCTCGTCCTTGGGATAAAGATCGTGACGGTTTTGTGCTGGCTGACGGTGCAGGTGTGATTGTACTGGAAGAGTATGAGCATGCTAAGGCGCGTGGCGCTAAGATTTATGCTGAACTTGTTGGTTTTGGCATGAGTGGTGATGCATACCACATGACATCGCCGCCTGAAGACGGTGCTGGTGCTGCATTGGCGATGGAAAATGCCTTACAAGATGCGGGTGTCAATGCCCAGCAAGTTGGCTACATCAATGCTCATGGCACGTCTACATCGGCGGGTGACAAAGCAGAAACCTCAGCGGTTAAGTCTGTTTTCGGTGATGCTGCAAAAGAGGTGATGGTAAGCTCGTCTAAATCAATGATGGGCCACTTATTGGGGGCTGCAGGCTCTGTTGAGTCTATTATTAGTATTTTGTCACTACAGCACCAAAAAGTGACACCGACTATCAACCTGGATAATCCAGACGAAGGGTGTGACTTAGATTATGTGCCACATACAGCACGTGATGCTAAGTTGGACTATGCGCTATGTAACTCATTTGGGTTCGGCGGAACAAATGGCTCTTTGCTATTCAAGAAAGTCTGATAGTTGATCAATCATAAAAGCCCGGCAGTGCCGGGTTTTTTTTTGCCTTTTTGACGCTGTCTCAGCCATGAATATGATAAAGTTAGGCTAATATTGCAGAGGTGGTAAAGCGTAATGCAGCAGGTAAACAGCCGGGATCGGGGATTGAATTATGGTGATGGCTTTTTTACAACAGTCCGAGTGTGTGAAGGCAAGCTGGATAGGTGGGAAGGACACTTACAGCGCCTTAAGCAATGTGCAAGTGCACTGTACTTTCCTGTGCTTGACCTGAATACGTTGTCAGAACATTGTGAAATCGCTGCCAGGGAGATAAATGATGGTGTGCTTAAGGTAGTGATCACCCGAGGTGAGGGCGGCAGAGGCTATGGATTACCCGATGAGCCGCAGTTAACTACTTTATTATCTTCATCGGCTTATCCAGCCCATTATGAAAACTGGCGTGAAAAGGGTGTGAGTCTTGCCCTATCTGATGTGCGTCTGGGCCACCAACCTCTGTTAGCCGGATTAAAAACGCTGAATCGCCTTGAGCAGGTGCTGATTAAACAAAATGCCGCCACCAAACAAGCTGATGATGTTCTGGTCATGGATCTTCAGGGCGAAGTGATTGAAAGCTCAGCCGCTAATATTCTGATCTGTAAAGATAAACGCTGGTATACCCCGGACTTGTCTCATTGTGGTATACAGGGCGTTTTTCTCTCGAGCCTGCAAATGTACAACCCCATAGAAACGGCCTCGATGGACTTAGCTTTTGTCTATGCCGCTGATGCCGTTTATCTATGTAACAGCCTGATGGGCCTTGTGCCAGTGCGTCAGATAGATCACCAGCAATTTAGTCTGAGTAAAGCACAAGCATTGGCCTCGGAGCTTGTTGTTAAAGCATGATGAAAAAACTGATATTATTTTTTTTGCTTGGGTCGGTTGTTCTTATGCTGACAGCCACACAGTATATATCGCAGCTTAGCAATGCGCCCCTGTTGAGTAATACGCGCTATTTTGAGGTTAAACGGGGTGACACCTTTGTGGCAATTTGCCAGCGTTGGCAACAAGCGCACTGGATTGAGCGCTGTCTGCCTTATCAAGTGTATGGGAAAATGTTTCCTGAGCGGGTTAACGTTAAGGCTGGTGTCTACGAATTACAAGGCCTGAGTGTGCTTGACGCGCTGTCAAAGTTAACCACAGGCGCACAGGCCGACTTTATGTTTACAATCATAGAAGGGCAAACCTTTAAGCAGGTATTGGCAAATCTCAAAGCAGCACCATTTATCGATTTTGACTTGAACGAAACGGATCTGGCCCGGCACTTTTGGGGTGAGATAGAGGAGGTTTTTGGTGCCGCAGATTTTCACCCGGAAGGCTGGCTGTATCCCGAAACCTATCATTATCATGCCTACAATAAAGCATCTACTTTGCTCAAACACGCCAGTGAACGTATGCAAACACAGCTGACCTTGGCCTGGCAACAACGAGCGCAGGATCTGCCTATCAATTCAGCCTATGAAGCATTGATCCTGGCGTCCATTATTGAGAAAGAAACGGGTAAAGCACAGGAGCGCCCAGTGATTGCGTCTGTTTTTGTAAACCGATTAAACCGTAAAATGCGATTGCAAACTGATCCAACAGTGATATATGGCCTGGGAGATAGCTTTGACGGAGATATTAAGCGTCGTCATTTACGTGAATATACGCCATATAATACATACAGAATTAAAGGCTTACCTCCAACGCCTATCGCAATGCCGTCATTTGATGCCATTAAAGCGGCAACTCAGCCCGCACAGACCGACTATCTTTACTTTGTGTCCAAAGGTGATGGCAGTCACTATTTCTCAAAGTCATTAAAAGAGCATAACCAGGCGGTGAAGCGCTACATCTTGAATAAACAAAATGGCTAAGTGGTTGAAAATAAGTGAGTGCTTTAAACTCTGGTCTCAAGCGGCTGTATATTGTAGACAAATATGGTATACCAGCATCATAACACTACACGCAGAATAAAAACTGGAGCTCTGTAAATGAATAAGTTGAACGCGCTCACGCTCGCCGTAGCGATCGCTTTGTCGGGTTGTGCTCAGGATAGCCGGGTCAATCAGACTGATGCTGCGGCCTCTACTGCTGCATCATTGTCACGTACCGATATCGACAAGCAAGTTAATGCATATACGCAAACTTTTATTAATCATCAGCCTGCACTGGCCACTTCGTTAAAGTTGCCCGCAGAGCAATACGGTAGTTACGCCGACAGGTTACCTGACTATTCAGCATCTGGTATGCAGGCACTGCAAATCGATATGAATAACGCCGCGGAAAAATTAAAGCAACTACAATCACACAAAATGAGCGAAGATGATCGCCTGCACCTGCGTGTGAACGAAGTACTGGCGCGTTACTATGCTGGTGACGCACAATTTAGTGGTGGTTATATCGACACTTGGGGCGGGCATCTACCTTATATCGTTAACCAGCTTTCCGGACCTCTGGTGGATATTCCTAACCTACTTAAAGATCAACACAGCGTTGAAAACCTGCAGGATGCACAAAACTACCTAAGCAGGCTGGAAGCGTTTGCAACACTTACAGAGCAGGTCCGAGGTAAGTTAGCAGGTGATGCTGAAAAGGGCATTATTCTACCCAAAGTATTGTTTCCGAATACCTTTGGTTATCTGAATAACTTTATTGCGCATGTAAGTGATAAGCACCCGCTGGTCACTTCGTTCGAGCAGAAATTGTCAGTGCTGACATCGGTGTCTGCCGAGCAACGTACTCAGCTTGTCACAAAGGCGACTGCGCTGGTAAATGAGCAGATTTATCCTGCTTATCGCCGTGTGATTGCTGATCTGGAAGTACTACAAGAAAAAGCACCTGAGAAAGTCGGGATTTGGGCTCAACCTGGTGGTGAAGCTTTCTACCAGCATGAAATTACGTATCTGGCTGACTCAG
Source organism: Pseudoalteromonas sp. McH1-42 (assembly GCF_022347845.1). Lineage (NCBI taxonomy): Bacteria > Pseudomonadati > Pseudomonadota > Gammaproteobacteria > Alteromonadales > Pseudoalteromonadaceae > Pseudoalteromonas > Pseudoalteromonas sp. McH1-42. The sequence goes on from NZ_JAKRFU010000012.1 coordinate 43,978, forward strand.
ACCTCAGCGCGCAGCAGATCCATGATATTGGTCTTGCCGAAGTAAAACGGATCACAGAGCGGATGGATCAGATCCTGCGCGAAAATGGCTATACGACAGGCACCGTGGGTGATCGTATGAAGCAGCTCAACGATGAGCCTCGCTTTCTGTACGAAGACAGTGATGCAGGCAGAGAAGCCTTGTTAACCTTTTTACGCGGTGAAATTGAGACCATCAATAAAAAAGCGCCGCAGTATTTCTCGACGTTACCACCCCAAGAAGTCGAGGTGCGTCGTATACCCAAAGAAGTTGAAGCCGGTGCACCAGGTGGCTACTACAGCGCCCCTTCTTTGGATGGCAGCCGTCCGGGGGTGTTTGCCATCAACCTCAAAGATATGAAGGCAGTGCCCAGCTTTGGTATGAAAACGCTGACCTATCACGAGGCGGTTCCTGGTCACCACTTCCAGATTGCCCTAAACATGCTGCAAACAGACATAGGTCTGATGCGTCAGAACGCTTCATTTAATGGTTATATCGAGGGCTGGGCTCTGTATTCTGAACTCGTCGCGTATGAAATGGGCATGTATGAAGGCGATCCGTTCGGTGACCTGGGTCGCTTGCAGGCCGAAGCCTATCGCGCTGCGCGCCTGGTGGTTGATACGGGTCTGCACTATAAAAAGTGGACGCGTCAGCAGGCGATAGAGTACTTTGCAGAGGCAACGGGCTCGGCAATGAGCGATGTAACATCGGCCATTGACCGCTATATTGCTTGGCCCGGACAGGCGCTTGGTTACAAACTGGGTATGATCAAACTCGTTGAATTGCGTGATAAAGCACGCAAGGCGCTGGGTGATAAGTTTGATATCAAAGCCTTCCATGATGTCATTTTGCTTAAGGGCGCAAGGCCACTGGCCATTGTAGAAGATGATGTTGACCGCTGGGTGGCATCACAAAGTTAAAGAAAAGGTGGCGCAGCCACCTTTTTTATCCCTTCATTCAGCCTGAATAGGTTAATCCTAATTTCACTTCTGTTTTTTAATTCCGGCTACTCCATCGTATTACTTCTTTGCTTCTGATCGTTACTTTCATTGCTGATAGTACAATAAATGAATAAAAAATATTGTATACAATATAAATTCATTGTAGGGTGAATAGGTCTGATACAGACAAATCATCAATGGGAACTCAACAGGAATTAGAAATGCGTAACAATAAAAAGAATACGCAGGCGATCCGTCATACTCTGGCTGCGAGTGCTATAGCGCTTGCGTTAGGGAGCGCGGTGCCTGTGCTTGCAGCGGACGGAAATAGTCTGGTTAGAGGTAATATTGTCAGTGGGCAGGGCAGTGAGCTTAACGAAGTCGAACTGGTGTTTACACATAAAGCGAAGGGATTGACCTTCAGCACAACAACCAACGCTCAGGGCGAATATATCCTGCGTAACCTGCCTGTTGGTCAGTATCAGGTAACGATTAGCAAAGATGGCTTTGAGTCGGTCATGGAAGAGCTGGTTCAGGTAAACATCGGCCAGTCAGTACTATTGGATGCACAACTTTATCGTGTGGGTGCCACAGATATTGAGCGTATCGCTGTGTCGGGTACCGCCATTCGTCGGGTTGATATGGCTTCATCAACAGCGGGTGTCACTTACACAGATGAAGAAATCAAAGCCATGCCCGTTAATACTGGTTTTGAAAGTATTGCATTGCTGGCTCCTGGCACTGCAGAACCCGGAGGTTCAGACTTTAAAGGTGCATCTAGCTTTGGCGGCTCTTCGTCTGCTGAAAATGGCTATTATTTTAATGGTTTGAATGTCACCAGTATTCGCACAGGTTTGGGGTCTATTCGTTTGCCCTGGGAAGCCATTGCGCAAACTCAAGTTAAAACAGGGGGTGTCAGCCCTGAATTTGGAGGCGCACTCGGTGGGATTGTGAATGCAGTTTCTAAATCCGGTGATAACGATTTCAAATTGGGTGTCGAAATGCGCTATGACCCGAATAGTCTGCGAGATCAGCATGACTCTATTTACCAGAGTAATGGTGTTGTGGGTTATGACACCAATACCCAGCAGTCAGACGAATCCTTTAAGGAAATTCAGGTGTGGACCAGCGGCGCATTGATTGAAGACTCGTTGTTCTTTTATGGATTACTTGCGCCACGCAGAGAAAACCATACCTGGGCAAGACAAACAGTCTACAACGACCGTGATCGAGAAGAAGATCGCTGGTTTGCTAAGTTAGATTGGTTTATCAGTGAAGACCACTCTGTGGGCTTTTCAGCGATGAACAACAAACGGACTTGGGATACCACATCCTATGGATATGACTGGGAAACCAATGTAATAGGAGAGCAACGTGGTGTTGCTGCCCCCGGCGAAGACGGCGGCAAAGTATACAGTCTTAATTACAACGGTTATATCAATGACTTTTTCTCAGTCTCTGCTGTATTGGGTCGGGTATCGGAAAATGTCGAAAATGTAGTGGCATCCACAGAGCCTGGTGTGTGGGATGAGCGCGATGGCTTTGTCACGGTGTCGTCTCATACCGCGAGCAGTGTCACAGAAGAAGAGTTTGTGCGCGACCAGTTTAAACTCGACTTTACCTGGGATCTTGAAATGCACTCTGTGTCATTTGGTCTGGATTACAGCAAGATTACGGTTGACTATTATGAAGGTCAAAATGGCTTAGGTGAGGCACAGGGGTGGTGGACTATCTTAACCGCGTCAGAAGACGATATTTCTGGTGCGCCACAAGGCACGGATTACATTGAGCGCCGGGTGCGCACCAGAGAAGTGGATTCTGATTCAACTGCATTGGCATTCTATGTAAATGATAGCTGGCAGGCGACGGATAATCTGGTACTGAATTTGGGCTTCAGATACAGCGAATTTGAAAACACGGTCTCCGATGGGCGTGCTTTCGTTGATATGAAAGATCAGTTTGCACCCCGGTTGCAGGCTATTTATGACTTACATGGTGATGGTAGCGCAAAAATCTTTGCAACTTATGGTCGTTATTTTCAGCCCGTCTCGGTCAATATGAACGTAACACAGGGGTCTTCTTCCATTGAATGGTTTGAGTATTATGCATTGGACGAAGTGGATGCCAATGGGCAACCTGTACTGGGGGCAGATGGCTCTCCAAGCCGAGGTGCACAGTTGCGTGATCGTTACTGGCGTCAACGCGGTATTACGGAACCCGGATTGATTGCTTCATCAAGCCTAAAGCCCATGTACTCAGATGAATTCACTTTGGGCTACCAGCAAGAAGTGTTCGGCGATATGGCGCTTGGTATTCGTGCAATCTACAGGGATTTGGGACGCAGCGTAGAAGATACTGATGTAGGTCCGGTGCTAGCTAAAAAGTTGGCTGAAATGGGAATTACAGACAATGTTGGGCAAAGTTCCTACTATGTGCTGAATAACCCGGGCGAAGCCATTACCATGAGTTACGACTTTGACGGCGATGGCCAGGTTGATGAAATTAGCCTGAGCGCAGAGGAACTGGCGTTACAACAAGCTAAGCGTAAGTATCTGGCGCTGGAGTTTACGCTTGAAGGTAGCATCACAGATCGTTTGAGGATCAACTCATCTTATACCTGGTCACATAGCTATGGGAACACCGAGGGATTGGTCAAAACCGACAATAACCAGGCGGATCCAGGTTGGACAACGTCTTATGATTATGCCGATTTAATGGATAATGGTTACGGCAATTTGCCTAATGATCACCGCCATGCGTTTAAATTTGCCGGTGCGTATGAACTGACTGACGAGTTGACACTGGGTATGGTTGCTCGTGCCATTTCAGGTCGCCCGACCAATTATTTATCCCTGCATCCCCGAAATGTTGATAGCTGTAAGAACGGCAGCCCCTGGGATGCGTGTGTGAGCCGTGATTACGGTCATGTTAGTCATTATGATGAGAACGGCAACGCGGCGCCGCGAGGCAGCATTGACACCTTACCTTGGTTGACCAACATAGATTTATCCATGACTTACAACACTGAAATTTCAGGTCATGATTTGATGCTCAAAGCCACAGTATACAACCTGCTGAATAACGATGCTGCGTTGGACATCACTGAAACGAGAACACGAAATAGCTCAGTAGAAGGTCAGGAACTGGAGCTCAATCCAGATTATGGTCTGGTGACCCGCCGTCAGGAGGAGCGCTACATTTCCCTGGTTGCTCGTTTTACTTTTTGATCGTTTGTTTCCCTGGTCAGTCGGGCTTCGTGCCCGGCTTTTCTTTATGGAGAAGTGATGAAACTAGATTTTAGACGGTGTCAGATGCCACAACACTGGACACGAGTAACAGCACTGGATATGCACACGGCTGGCGAACCGCTGCGTATTATTACCTCAGGTTTGCCTGAGCCGAAAGGGAATAACATGGTCGACAAACGCTTGTATTGCCTGACGCACTATGAAGACATGCGCAAAATGCTGATGTTTGAGCCACGCGGACATGCAGATATGTATGGTGCGTTGCTGACTGAACCACAGCGTACAGACAGCGCCTTTGGTGTCTTGTTTATGCACAATGAGGGGTATTCCACCATGTGTGGTCATGCGGTGATTGCACTGACTGAGCTGGTAAGAGCCCAGAGCTCAGAGGCAATGGGTGAGCAACAGTTGAAGATGGATACGCCTGCGGGGCAGATCTGCGCGTTTTATTCTGGCGACAAAAAACAGGTGGGATTTTACAACGTCGCGTCTTTCGTTTGTCAGCTGAATGTGCCGGTAACACTGGCCGGAATGCGCACTGTGTACTGTGATATTGCATTTGGTGGTGCTTATTATGCGTATGTCGACGCCGATCAACTCGATCTGGCTCTGAGCCTGCAAAATAGCGAAGAGATCATTTGTCTGGGCAGGAAAATAAAACGCGCATTAGCAGGCAAGGTTCAACTTGAACACCCTGAAGACGTGTCGTTGGGTTTCTTATATGGCGTTGTGTTCTATTCCAATTCACAGGTGAGCGGAGCGCATTGCCATAGCCGTCACGTGTGCATTTTTGCCGATGGTTCGCTGGATCGCAGCCCCACAGGCACAGGTGTAAGCGGCAGAGCCGCATTGCTGGCTGCGCGGGGAGCGCTTGGCAGGGACGAGACTATCCATATTGAAGGGATCCTGGCATCCGGATTTGATGTCAGTATCGATGCGGTTTGTCAGTATGGTGATCGGGATGCGGTGCGACCAAAAGTAACAGGCGAGGCGTATGTCACCGCGGAACATACATTTTGGCTGGATCCCGACGATCCAATTCAACAAGGGTTTATTCTACGATGAATCAGTATCTACAACGACAAACTCAAATACGCAATTTGCTGAAGTCATCTGGGCACCAGGGCATGGTGGTATTCGGCTACGAAAATATCCGTTACTTGTGCGGGTTTAGCGGGCATGCAGCAACGTTGTTGATCAGCCATGAGCAATGCCAGCTGATCACAGATTACCGCTACTATGAGCGTGCGCAGGCTGAAGCGCAGCAGGCCGAAGTCATATTGAGACACAGAGACACTGAAAGCCTGGGTCAGTGCCTGAGTCGCTTATCCGCAGAGCTTAAGGCACTGGCTTTCGATGCTGCACACATTGATGTAGGTCAGTGGCAAGAGATCAGCCGCGCGCTTTCTGGTCGTGTATTAACCCCCTGCACAGGTTTTATTGAGCAATTACGACAAGTGAAAACTGAGCAGGAAATTTCCTGCATTCGTCATGCCGCTCAAATCGCTGATCAGGCACTGGCGGACACCTTGCAACTCGTTAAAGAAGGGATCAGTGAGCGCGAATTGGCCCTTGAGCTGGATTATCGTATGCAAAAATTGGGGTCTGAGGGGGTTTCTTTTGACACTATTCTCTTATTTGGCCCTCGCAGCGCTTTGCCTCATGGCAACCCCTCGACACAGAAGCTTCAACATGGTGATTTGATCCTGATAGATTTTGGGGCTGTTGTTGGCGGCTATCGTTCTGATATGACACGCACGTATGTTTACGGTAAACCAAGCGCGGAGCAACGCAGCATATTTGATACGGTGCAAAGTGCCCAGCAGGCAGCATTGGCTAGAGCATGTGCAGGTGAAGATTGTCAGGTTCTCAATGCGGCTGCGCATGCGGTCATGATGAACAGTGACTTTGCTCAGTATGCAGGAGAAGGGCTGGGACATGGTCTCGGACTTTTTCTGCATGAACAGCCCTTCATCAAACCGGGCGTTGATTACCGCCTGGAACCAGGCAATGTGATCACCATTGAGCCCGGGATTTATATTCCGGACGTTGGTGGCGTACGACTGGAAGAAGATATTGTGATCACGCACTCTGGCTATGAGTTGTTGACGCATGCCCCACAAGATTTTGAGTTATAAAGGAAGCACAATGAAAATGATAGAGCGAGCGCAGGTGCAACAGGCGCTGAGTTTTCCCACTTTGATTGCTGCGCTGCAGCGGGGGTTTGCTAGTACGCATACTATGCCCAGGCGCAGCGTCTTCGAGCTGGACGCTCAGGCCACTAATCATGACGCATTTGCTGTGTTGCCAGCATGGAATGACGCAGTGATAGGTGTTAAGGCTTTTACCTACTTCCCGGGTAATGAAGCACATGGCAAAGCCAGTTTGTATTCAAAAATAATGCTGTTTAGTCGTGAGCATGGTGAACCTTTGGCGCTGGTGGATGGCACTCAGGTGACGTTATGGCGCACGGCTGCTGTTTCTGCACTTGCGGCGTCTTATTTAGCCAGAGAAGACGCGAGGCACCTGGTGATGTTTGGTGCAGGGAATCTGGCTCCTTATATGGTGCGTGCCCATCTGGCGGTGAGAAATTACGAGAAAGTGACGCTGGTTGCCCGTAACCCGGACAAAGGAGCAACTCTGAAAGCGACTCTGACACAGGCCTTTCCTGAGGTTAACTTTGTGCTCGGCCAGAGTAATGCTGGGCTAATAGGTTCAGCAGATGTAATTTGTACTGCGACGGGCTGTCACACTCCGCTGTTTGACGGGCGTTGGTTGAGTCCGGGGACGCATATAGATCTGATTGGTAATCATCATAAAGATGCACGAGAGATTGATACCGCGACATTGCTTGCCAGCCGGGTATTTGTTGACAGTAAAACCAATGTCCTGAACGAGGCCGGGGAGCTGCTTATTCCCATTGAAGAAGGTGTGTTTAGCGCTGAACAAGTAGCAGGAGAGCTTGCCGATATGGCTCGCAAGAACCGTTTTCTGAGGCTTAATGACAGTGAAATTACGCTGTTTAAGTCGGTTGGTACAGCGCTCAGTGATTTACTGGCCGCGAAACTGGTGCTGGAGCTAAGCTGAGGTGTGGAAATTTACAAGGAGGAATAAACAACGTTGTCGTATGTGTCCAATCATTGAGCTGGTGATTGTCAATGATAAACGATTGCTTAATCCGCTGATTTGCCATCAGAGGCATATACTGGTGACCTATCAATACGATGGACAATCAATGAGTGATACCTTGCTGTATGATCCGATTTTGGTTGAACGATTTAAGTCAGGCCAGCCATGTCAGGTGTTGGCTGATGGCCATGGTATTGTCCAGGCTTAACACTTTCAAACACTCTCTCACTGAAAGGTACGCAAAGACTTTATACACTTTACCCGAATAAAATAAACACAGTCAGGGTAAATATTATGAAAAACTGGATAGCATTCTCTTTGGTCGCCGTATTCGCAAGCGGCTGCGCGCATCACAACAATGTCCGTCCTTCAGCGGATGGCAAGCACTATGTGAACTTGACCGCAGAAACCCGAGAGGCTGCGGGCAAGGAAGCGCTTGAACAGGCAAACCATTATTGCGATGAGCAAGAGCGTGGTTACGCCTATATTCAAAATGAGGATATTACTTACATGGGGTCAATGCCTGAGCAGGAATATTTGCAAAAGCGTAACATTGCAACGGCGGTGGAAGCAGCCGGTACGGCGATGTGGATTTTGGGTGAAAATGCCGTTGATGATGTGGGTGCAGCTATGAGCATTGGCGGTGGTATTGCAGAAGATTCAATGGGCGAACCTTATCAAATCACGTTAGCATTCAGCTGCAAGTAACACCATGTCAGAGATAAAAGCGGGTCTTTGATACTCAGATCTTACTCTGATTTATCACCCGCTCAGGAACTGGCTGGAATCCAAAGGTTGTTGTTTTTTAGAGCGATTTGGTTAAACTATTAACAAGTCGTTAGTTACTGCACCAGGCACTGGCATGCTCATCCGGATTGCTCCGTTTTCACTTCTGTTGATTATCTTGTTGTGCTGGCAAGGTCTGGTCTATGCTGCCACCGAAGTGCAGGAGCCTGTCAATATCGCCGTTGTGGGCAAGACTAAAAATGACAGCTTTTATCAGCAATCTCATAAAGGCTGCCAGCGCTTTGCCCGGGACCACCCAAATGTGCATTGCATTTACGATGGTGCGGATGATTATCAGGACGTCAGAACACAAGTGTTGATCGTCAAAGAGCTGATCCGAAAGGGCATTGACGGATTACTTATTTCAACCACGGATTCTCAATTCCTTGTCGATGGCGCACTCAAATTGGCAGCAAAACATGCCATCCCCGTTATCACTTTTGACTCCGATCTGCTTTCGGAGCATGCAGCCTACCGACTCGCATATGTAGGTACCAATAATTTTGACTTCGGTAAAGCGCTGGGTGAAGAAGCAAAGCGTTTTAAAGTCGAACCACAGCAGTATATATGCCTGCAATCAGGACACCAGACGACACCAAACCTGAACCAACGCATTGCGGGGGTACGCTATGCATTGTCCGGTCAAAGCACGAAAAGACTGTCGGGTGAAAATGGGTGGATTGAACACTATCGCTGTCCGTTGTTTACGTTTGGCAGACGGGCTGATGCATTGGATCAGCTTGTCACTATGATGAAATATCCCGACCCCCCTATTTTTCTTGCTGTTGCCGGGTTTGCGCAGTTTAATCCTGATTACATCACTCGCATGGCACAGTTCAAATCTCTTATTGCTGATGGGAAGCGGGTGATTATTTCCGCCGATACTGAAAATAGTCAGCTAAAGGCGCTGCAAAGAGGGTTATCAGTGACGAACATCGGACAAAAACCCTTTGAAATGGGGCGTCTCGGTGCTGAGCTTTTGCATCAATTTATTACGCAGGGCAGGGAACCTGCTCAATCTCACTATTTTTTGGATTTTCATTATTGCAATAAGGGAAATTCGGAAACTTGTACGACCAACCATTGATATTTGCCTTAGTGGTACTAAAATAATCGAATAAACATAACCTTAAAAGCTCGGTAGGTAGATGAAGAAGTCTCTGTTATTGTTGCTGTTGTTGTGCAACAACGCGTTTGCCGGGCCCTTACACTTTGTGTCAATCAATTATTTGATTGAGCAGGAAGTGGGCCGTCTGGTTTTACCCGAAATCTATCAAAAGCTGAATGTGTCAATTGTCATTACACCTTATCCGGGAAAGCGTGCACAGCAGCTGGTACGCAGCGGAAAAAGACATGGTGAAATCATGCGCATTTTTAGCTACGGTAACGAAAACCCTCACACCATCCGTGTTCCTACGCCGTATTATATGTTAGAGACGATGGCATTTATTCGCAATGATGGCAAAGTTAACATCCAAAGTGAACAAGACTTAAGGCAGTACCGAATTGCAAAAGTACGTGGTGTAAAACACACCAATAACATCACAGAGGGGATGCCCCGAGTTGAGGACACTGATACCACCATCCAGGCGCTTAACTTGGTATCTAAGGGGTTGGCCGACGTTGCGCTGACCAATCGTATTGATGGTTTGGTGATGCTGGCGCAGGCGGGGATTGAAAATGTAATACCGCACCAGCGCAGTTTTCGTGAACTCGCGCTCTACCACTATATCCATAAGGATCAGCAACATTGGGTCGAAGAAGTGGATGCCGTATTACGTGGCATGAAGCAAAGCGGTGAACTGGCAGAGTTAATAAGAAAAGCAGAAAACCAGGTTATTACGCAACACTGTCGGCAAAGCACAACGGCCACTGAACTATGCCGACAGCACATGCTTCAGGAGGAAGACTGAGCTGCGCGATTGGCACGCCACTGGCGTATTTTGTTGCCAAAACTGAGCTTTAGGCGCCAGTAAACAATTATAAGCAAAATGACCAGCCCCGGTAGCTCTAACACTCCTGAGTCGACAAAAGACTGTGGTAGCATCTTGGCGGCACCTTGTGACACAAATGAGCCGACCGATATAAACAAGGCAAAGCACATTCTCCATAAATGACGCATCAATCGCGGTGTGGACGCAAGCCCTTGTGCATACACCAAGCGCATGTCGCCAATAAAAGACAATGCGGCGAGTATTGCAAAAAAGTAGTAGTCATAGGCGCTAATGCCATGTTTTATTTCAGCCTGGCTGGTGCCCGCCTGATTGCTGAAATAAACACAAGCAATCACAATCAGCAGGGAGCATACGGGAAATGTGTAGTCAAACCTTCCCTGTGTATTAGGTGCAGATTTGACGGCCAGCCACCCCGACAGAACCAGGTAGGTTGTAAAGGCGCCAGCGATGGCGGTGATGATCATAGGCTGTAGTATTGCGATCATTGTACCGCTGACAGCCATTATCAGCATGGTATAGACAAACCATGTCCCTGCCGAAGCGTGCAGTGACTTTCCTTTTGCTACGGCGATAGCGGTTGCACCGGCGGCAATGGCAACACTCCCAGTGATTATGTGCGCTAGCATGGTGAATGTAATCTGTTCCATCTTATGATCCTGTATATTGCGATGTGGTTGAGTTGCACTTTATACTGACTAGTCAAAGACTGTCGTCCGATACTAAAGGTTAGGACATGAATAATAATTATAAGTATTTAATTCATAGGGTTGAGTGGTTTTGTTTGAGGCTGAATTAGCGTTTGTGTACACCTTTTTACTCGGTGCTGTTGGACTGGCTTTAACTGTGTTAACTGGCAGGGCGAGGCGCTGGCATTGTTATCGGGCGCTGGTACTGTTTCTTTTTTCGCTGTTTGTTATTTTGTCGGGTCCGTTTGTCTTTACACACTATCCGTCAGCCCAATATATCTATATCGCAGCTATCGTTCCTGCCTGGTTGCTGTTGTTTCCTTGCTTTTATTTATATACGCAAGCTTTAACATCACCCGTCCCCTGGCAATTTAATCGCGCTAGTATGTGGCATTTTATCCCTGCCAGCGTTTCATGTGTGCTGTCAGCGAGTCTGATGCAATTGCCTGAATCCGAGTTATTTGCCATTTTCTTTGCAGAGGATAACGTCGAGCTAACGGCTGACGCACGTTTTACAGTCTGGCTGATCATTATCTTGATGCTGTTTTGGCCGGTGCAAAGTTTGCTTTATGTGCTAAAGGCCTGGCGCAAGGTGATGAACTACAGGCGTAAGTTGCAAGCGGTATTTTCAAATACCCAGGAGCGTGAACTGAACTGGTTAGTTGTGGTACTAATACTGATGTTATTTACCTGGTGTTGGCTGGCACTGACACTCTTTCAGGATTTAAGTGCGCAACCCACGTTACTGCGTGAAGGGGGTATAGCAGTCCTGAGCGCTATTAGCATTTGGTTTGTGCTGTTTTGGTCATTACGACAAAAACCAGGTTTTGACAAAATCTATGGTTTCACCGAGCAGCTTGATGTGACAGGCGATGAGCATCGTGTTGTGACTAAGGAGCGTAGCGAAGTTAAATACCAGCACTCAGCGCTGAGCGATGAGCAGTCAAAACGCATTGCACAGAAGATCCATCGCGCGGTGGTGGCTGAGCAACTTTACCTGGATCCCGATCTGACTCTATACAGACTGGCTGAGTCTATCGGAGTATCAGCCAATTATGTGTCTCAAACCCTGAATCAGACCGTGGGACAATCGTTTTTTGACTATATCAATAAGGCACGGATTGACGCAGCGATTAAGCTGCTGCTGGCTGATGATAAGACTGTACTGGACATTGCTATGGCGGTCGGCTTTAACGCGCGCTCGTCTTTTTATAAGGCATTTAAAGCACATACAGGAATGACACCGGGTGAATATAAAAAAACGGCACGTGCCAGCAGGTAGATATTTCAGTGTATAAATTTTGTTGCATTTTGGTTGATTTAATTTGTTGTGTTTCTAGGGTTCAAGGACTAACGTAAATGTGGCGATTAAATAAACAAGGAAACAAAAAATGAAAGTTAAAATAAATAAACTGAAAAACCTTTCTGGCAATAACCGTTTACCTGCTAATCAAACACCTCAGGTGGCAGGTGGTAAGCATATTGAAATTACTAACTACAGACAGTGTGTTGCCAGTGAACCTAACTGGGGTTGTACAGGCGGTGCATGTCGGGATTGATAGCCAGCACTTGTTAGCCTCAGCGCCTTATTGCGACGCTGAGGTGCTGGCTTATTAAAGTAGCTGCATTGAACTGCAGATTAAAATGGCCTTCCAAAAGTAAACTAATGTTTAGCGTTTAATCAGTAAATCCGGTAGCGGCACACTAATCTTTTGTTTTTTCACTGGCTCGCCAGCCAGAAACCGGCGGATGGTTTGCGTGACCTCTGGTGAACGCATAAACAAATTGTGACCTGCGTTTCCTATAATTACCTGCGTAACGCGACTGAAGTGTTTTACAGCCTCTCGCTGGCTTTGCGGGTAAGTGCGCCCATCTAGTGAACCTGAGAGCAATAATGTTGGTACATCAGATACTGGAGGGGCTCTAAATTCATCACCTAAGTCAAGTTTGTCAATCACGCCCTGAAGTTGTGGCATTGGAAAGTTTAGATACGGTCCAAGCAAAGCTGAACTGCTTTGGTGATTCACTTGTTCCAGCCGTTGTTGTGTAATCCCAGATGCGATGTCCATGGCCAATGGCATCAGTCTGAAGCTGATTTGCGCTTCGCTAAAATAACCTCTGTTTGCGATGTGCTGAAGTGGCTCAATGATCCCCATATCCAAAGCCCGGTAAAGTGCCAGCAGGCGTTTCAGGCCTCGATGTGGATCGGCTATCATCCCAGATGCCAGACGCTGCATATGCCAGCGCTGAAACAGAAAATCTGTTTTCTTTCCTTTATTATCAGAGGTCTGCAAGGTTATTGGTGCCGTTTCAAGGCGCTTGTGAACTCTTCGGATCAGCCCGGCAAGATCTGGGTAGAGAGCTTTGGCTTTTGATTGCGTGTTAATAGCACCCTGAACGCGGGCAAAGTAAGCGTCTGTCTGAGCTGGGAGTTTAACTGTCTGATTGAGCCCCTCGACACTGGCGAGGACCAACTTATCCAGATTGTTAGGCATGGTTTTGGTTGCGGCCAATGCCAGGTGAGTACCATAACTGATCCCCCATAAAGTCAGTTTGTCAGCTTTTAGATGACGTCTCAGGTCATTCAGATCTTGGGCACTTTGCTCTGTCGTATAGCCTTTAATGTCAATTCCCTGCTGTTGCCAGAATGTGGCACACTCAAGCGCAGCGCGTTGGTACAAGTGCGCCACTTCCACATCTGTTTGTTGCTTAGCCGAATGAGTGGAAATGCTCGATTGGCATGCTGGTAGAGCATCGGATTTACCGGTACCACGCTGATCCAGTGCAATCACATCCCCAAATTCACGCAGGGCCATAAACAAAGGAAAACGAAAGTTGGCGTATTCAGCCGTTTTGATGCCAGAACCGCCGGGCCCCCCGGCAAGGTAAATAATAGGGCTGCCAGGTGTTTTAGTGGTGGCAGGAAAGCGTACATAATGAATGTGAATATCCCGGCTGCCAGCCCGGTTACGGTTTTCCGGAACGGTGACAAACCCTGAAAAGGCTGCTACTTGTTGGTTGTCCTGGGTCTTGAAAGTAATAGCCTGTTCATTGTCATATGTCAGTAGGGGCAGATCCTGAGCGAAAGCACCTAAGGTCATTATTGTGCTGAGGAATAGCAGTACGGGTATGATGTAGCTGCGAAAGTGCGTGTATCTGAAGTCTTGCATAGTGATATTCTTGTTTGCTAATTGTGCCTCCAGTTAATCTTGTTCCATTCGAATTATCATGCGATATTCTATCAAATGTATTGATTTTAATAGTAATATCGATAAACGGTTGAATTCAACTGGTCAAAGGTCGAGGTGGGGGAAGTGTGCAGTATTGTGATAACCGGCATTTACGAGTCATATTTTGTACGCTGCTATTATTAGCGTCAGCTAATTCGCTAGCACGAGACTGGGCACACATAAATTATCAACAGATACGTGTCTGTCCGGGTGGTGAAGTAATACCAAATTTTGAAGATGATGCGTGCACAACACAGTCGTTTTTTAGTGCTGACCCACAGGGACGGGCTATCTGGATAGAAGCTTCGCTGCATTTGTCTGAACGCTGGCAAGAAGGCGCTGAACCACTAGCATTTTACTTGTTTGCGAAAGCCTCTAGTAAAGTTTATCTCAATGGCAGGCTATTGGGCACTAATGGTCGTGTTTCACTGGATGGTGAACATGAACTTGCCGGGCGTATGGACACCCGCTTTTATGTGCCCCCGGGTTTGATAAGAACCGGTGAAAACCGGGTGGTCATACATTTGTCTTCTCACCAGAGTATCTTGCGCCTATCTTCTCCTTTACACCTGGCAGCACTGGGCAAGTATCAAAACAGCACTGATTACTTTGGCATTGAGCCGCATATGCAACTCAGTGTGCTATGTATCCTGCTTCTTGGTGGACTTTATTTACTGATGCTGAGGTTAAGCCCTTTGCGGGCTAAGATCCCTTCCGGGTTGATTTGGTTGATTGGTATCGCAGTTGTTCAGCTAGCTGCTGAACAACTACGTGGCTGGTTCAGTTACCCGTATCCTTTGCATGATGTCAGATTAGTGCTGATCTTAGTTTGTGCCATGACCTTTGGCTTTGGACTACTGGTTTATTTACTGCGCCTGTGTCAGTTCGATACCAAAGTCAAGCTGAGTGTTCTGGCACCCGTTATAGGCCTTACCTCGATGTTGGTATTTTTTAGTCCCGGGTTTGATCTAAAAACGACGCTGGCGGTGAGCATCCCTGCGCTTGCCGGAGTGGGGGTTGCGTGCTGGTATTATTATCGGCATCGTACCGGCAAAGCCTTACTATTTGCTGCTACCTTGGGTGTTTTTGTTATGGCAGCAATGCTGAGTCTGCAGTCGTTTCACAGTCTGCTTTTCTACGTTATGGTAACCCTGTTACTGGGTATGTTATTGGGGATGCATATTCGCCAACTGGGTGAACTTCAGATACAGACCATGGCTGATCAGCAGGCCATTGCCAAGTTGCAGGTTAAACTTTCCCAACTGAACAAAACGGGCACGCAGCAGTATCTCACGCTGACTTTTGGTAGTGCGGCTGAACGTATTGATGTCGGACAGATATTATGGTGCCGTGCTGCGGGCGATTATGTTGAGTTACACCTGGACGGAGGCAAAGAGCGCTTATATTCGGGAACACTGAAAAGCCTGATTGATAAACTCCCTGGCACATTCATGCAGGTCCACAGATCTTACCTGGTTGATTTGGATAAGGTCAGACGAGTTGCGCTAAATAAGGATAAAACGGAATCTGGCTATGCGTTTCTTTATCTTAGTGACGGTAATCGCGTGCCCGTCAGTCGGCGTTTGCTAGGTCAGGTGAGGGGAACTATTGAGTGAAATACAGTGTGCTACCAGGCGGTGCTGGTAGCACAGGTGTCGAACTAGTCGATTAAATCTTCTACGCCGACGATAACCCAAGGCGCATCGCCTTGTGTCTTTCTTTCCAGGTGCCAAACTTCGTGAATTGGCTCTTCCTGCTTATCGCCAAGGTCACGATATTTACCTTTGAACATGACACTTACTTCCCAGGCGACCGGTGTGGTTTCCGCACGTACCAACTGAGCATCAACAAACATCACTTCGGTTGCTACCTCACCGTGTTGTGCACGGTCCTGTTTAAACTCTTCGACCAGCTCCGGGCTCAGGTATTCGGCCAGGGTCGCAAAGTCACTCTGGTTCCAGGCATTCTGAACTGTGTGATAGTGATCACGTGCGCCTTGCAAGAAGCCATTTACATCAAAATCTGCAGGCAGGTTAAAGGGTACCTGTTCCTGCTGTTGACCAAATCCACCGCTCAATGGGGCCGACTGTGGTTGCTGACGAAATTGTGGCTGCTGGTTTTGCGGTTGCCCACCATTGTTTTGGCCAAAGTTGCCACCACCAAAGTTACCACCTTGCGGCATACCCGCCATATGGGGTTGTTGGCGTTTGGTCATAAAGGATTTGATCACCTTGAACAACACAAAAGCCAGGATGGCAAACAAGATCATTTCCATAAACTGGAAGCCTTCAAAGTCATCGCCCATCATGGCCGCGATCAGGCCTCCGGCAAGTAAGCCACCCAGTACGCCTGCCATGATGCCTTTTTTATTGGACTTAGGTTTAGCGGTATTAGGTGCCAGAGTCTTAGTATCGACTTGTTTTTTTTGTGCTGTGGTGCTGGTTGCGTGGGTTTTACCCGCACTTTTCTTGCTGCCGAACTTTTTCCGTGCTTCTGCACTGAAGCTGGTAGATACCAGAACGGCGATGAGTGTCATTAAAACAACAAACTGTTTCATGGTGTTCCTCTGAGTTTTAGTTCTGAACGCATTGTAGTTAATCAATGCGGTGAAGCGAAGCGATTTCAAGCGCCTACCCCAGTAACACGGCTTTATAAAATAGGTAAGTATATGAAATTTAGCGTTTTTTTGTGATTTTCGATTAGCGTCGAAATATTCTTGCTAACTGTTCGAAAATATCTGTTATAACTGTATTTATTATCAGCTATTTGTTCTCAAAACTTGGGGAAATGATAAAGCCTCAGCACCCATAACCTGCCTGGGGCTGAGGTATTTATCTGCAAGTGGCGCTTACAACCAACGCAGTGATTCTGTCACGGCGGTTTGATACTGCTCCAGTGGGGTATCGAGATTTGCCACTAAAATGGTATCAGCGCGATCTCCGGGTTTGATGCTGCCGCTGAAGCGTTCATCAGCAAAACGTTCATTGCTACTCTTGGCATCATCGCTATCGGTTGGCACGATAAAAACAGTAACCGGTCCATGATCTGACTGGAAGATCAGGTGCAAGCTGCGTTGTCCTTTAAAATTACAAAATGTCGCGTAGGTCACTTTGCCAGGCATAGCTTCAAGCTTGCCACCAAACATTGCCAGTTTCTCGTTAACTTCCTGAAGTTGCACCTCGCGTGTTAATGCGAGCGCTTCAGCTTCGTAATAGACGTGCTGCAAGGCATGTTCGCCAGCGTGTAATGGTGCATGGACTGACGTGGCGAAGTACAAGGATACTGCCAGTAAAGCCGAGGCCGCGGTGGCAAGCGGCGCCTTGAAGCGTCGGTACCAGGCTAATTGTTTGACTTCGGCGGTTTGCTGCATCGTGGTATCAGTATCTGCCTGCTGTTTTGCCAGAATCTTCTGAGCTAAATCATCAGGCACAGAAATATCTAACGCACTATGCAGCGTCGCATCAAAATCTTGCATCTCTTTGACGAGACGCTGTTTGGCCGGATCGGTGTCTGCCTGAGCAACTACATCCTTATCATTGGGATCGGCAAACAAGCGGCGGCGAAATTCGAGTTCATCCATCAGTTTGATGCCCCTTTTGCTGTTTCGGTCACTTGTGTTAAAGCCTCTTTCAATTGGTTTCTGGCACGATATAGCCTGGTCATCACCGTATTCTTGTTGAGTTCCAGGATCTGTGCGATTTCTTCGCCGGAGCAGCCCATCACGACTTGTAATAGCAGTGGTTCACGGTACTCAGATGACAACAAGCTGATCTGTTTTTGGATCATCATTTGCTCAGTCTGTGAGTCGGGTGATGCACTGCTGGTATCAATCAGAGTGTCCTGCTCAACGTCGGCGTAATCAAATTGTTTGCGTTCAAAACGGCGCGCATTCTCACGCCGCAATATGGTTAATAACCAGGATTTGGCGGCGCTATCGTCCTGCAAAGCGTCAAGTGAACGCCAGGCGCGCAAAAAGGTTTCCTGTACCAAATCCTCAGCAATGGTCGGGTCCTGGCACAACCAATAAGCAAAGCGATAAAGCTCCTTGTTGTAGACCTGGACCAGACTTTCGTAACGTTTTTGTTTTGTGGTCATGCTAATAAGACCTTGTCTCTAGCAAAGTTATTTCATCAAACCGAAGAAAAATTAATATAACGGTTCAAGATGCTGTTTTTTAGAGTTTTTAATCTGCTTATGTTGTGCCGCTAAAAGGCGATACAGCAACACCAGATCAACATTCTCCTGCTTGGCACTATAGAGCGCGCCTTGCAACTTTGCAATTTCGTTTTGCAACTCCTGGCTAAGTTGGTGACGCCAGGTATGAAGTTGCACATGGCCTTGAGCATGGGCAAGGGCTTTTAGCCCTTGATAGCAGGCGGCTAAATCAGCAGCTTTAACGGCACGCTTGATCTGCTGCATTGCTTGTGTTTCGTCCGCTGTTACTGGTGTCTGTTCGGGTGCCTTGACCTTGACTGGTTTTGACTGGCGAGTTAGAAACCAAATCACTAAGGTGACGAGCCACAATAGATAGCCCGACGTAAGCAGTGCCCAGTCAAGCCAGGTTTTTTCTGCATTATGGACGACAATCGGCGGCTCGGAGTTGGTATCTGCTTGCCTGGGGGCTTCGATAACGGGTGCCGGTGCAACGGATACCTGGTTTGGATCGGCCTTTACCTCAATAGTGCGAGATGGCAAGGTTGCATATTGCACTTTGTTAATGACGGTATTAAACCAGGGCACTTTGATCTCAGGCAGAGTGTACGTCCCCGGCGTTTGAGGAAGCAGGGCATAGGAGGCGATCAATTGAGAGATCACCCGACCATCACGTGTCATTTGTTTGCGATCAGTTTCATCTGGATAAGTTCTGAAACCATCTACATCAGGCACCTCTATGTCAGGTAGTTGTTCTTTAGTTACACCGAGTGCTGTGAGTGTCAGAGTACGTGTGATTGGTGTGCCAACCACAACGGCTTGATCGCTTGGCTGCCATTCTTCGCTGAGGTTGACCAGTTCGCTGGGTAGCCAGGTGCCTGAGTAGGTGTCGGGGATTGGCTTGACCTCTACCTCAATGCTGTCACCCATCGCCGATACAGCCAGGCGACGGTAGCCCTCGCGTATTTGGCCATTAAAGATGGGCGGCTCAAGTGTAAAGGTACCGCTTTTTTGTGGTTGGACCAGATATTCTCGAGTCACTACCATATAACGACGACCATTGACGATTTCATAGTCTTCACTTTGTTTGCCCAGCTGGGCAATTTGTGCCTCTTGCATTTGTGGCGCACTGAGCTGACCATCAAGCAGATCCTGACCGATATAGAGTTTAACGGTATACAGGGCAGCTTGCTGCACATGTAAAGTGTCTGGTTTGAGGGCTGTTTTAATAAAGAGGTTTTGCTGCGCTTCGCCATCTTGTTCGCGGGCAAGCACTTTGAGTTTGATAGGACGGGACTGTTGGCCTGCTACCTCAAAGCTGGGAATGGTAAATTCGCCTGCTTTGCGCGACAACAGTTGCATTTGCCAACTGGTCGTGCTGCTCATGCTGCCATTGATGATGCTGGTTCTGGAGCTGGTGCTGATTGGGCTGGTGACAAACTGACCACTCAGCGCACTGGTGTCGGGGATCTGGCCCGAGACCTTGCCGTTGGCTTCTATGGTCAATGTAAAGTATTCACCGACCAACACCGGGTTTTTATCTACACTGGCGCTGAGTTGGTCTACGGCCCAGGCAGGCATCATTGTAATAAGTAAGATCACGGATCCCAGTAATCGCGTTACCATGATTTTTCGACTCCTCGCGGGTGACGCTGGCGCACCCGTTGTTGTGATTCCAATAACATTTTGTTGCGTAGCAAGATGGCCGGATCGTCCGGTACTTTACGAAGTAACTGATCGAGTTGCTGCGCTTTTTCTTTCTCTTGTGGTGTCAGTGGGCGACTTTGCATCAGTTGCTGTGCGCGCTCCGACTGCTCCTCACCGTCAGCAGCCTGTTGCTGAGCTTGTTGTGCAGACTGAGCGGACTGCTCTGCCTGTTCTTGTTGCTCATTTTGTGCAGCAGATTGCGCCAGCTCAGGCGCATTGTCGTTGTCTGATTGTCCAGCGCGATCTGAGTCCGAACTTTGCTGCTCTTGCGCGTCACTGTCAGATTGCTCGCCATTTTGCTGCTCCCCTTGCTGGTTACTTTCTTGTTGTTCACCACCTTGTTGCTGCTGCCCGCTTTCCTGCTGCTGGTCGCTTTGTTGATCATTACCTTGCTGCTGACCATCTTGCTGTTGCTCACCATCTTGTTGCTGATCTTGTTGATCGCCAGATTGATTCTGGTTGTCAGACTGATCGCCATTTTGCTGTTGTGACTCTTGTTGCTGGGCTTTTAGATCTTCAACAAGCTGCTTATTATCTTGTGCTTGTGTGAAATCAGGGTCCAGCTGCAAAGCCTGTTCATAGGCTGCAATGGCCTCGTCCAGTTGCCCTGATTTAGCCAACGCATTGCCATAGTTGTACAGGCCAATGGCTGAAGTCGCGTGTTTAAGTTGTTCCGCTGCCTGCGCGTACTCACCGGCCTTGTACAAAGCGGTGCCTTTTAAAACGGGATCCTGAGCACTTTGCGCTTGTTCGAAGTCACCTTGTTGGTATGACTCCAGTGCTTGTTGGTCCTGATTTTTAAACCAGTTACTCCAGTCTGCACTATATCCGACTTGCGGCTGTATCAGTGCCACGACTAAAATTGCCAGCGTAAGTGGCTGAGAGCGCATTAACCACAGCGCCAGCGGCACTATGATAAATAGCAGGTATTTACCGGCATCCAAATGCCAAAGGGCCTCACCAGGTTGCTCATTGCTGTCTAAGTCCGTAACTTTATTAGGGGCAAATGTTTTGATGTCGCTGTCGCTGTGTGTGTAAGTGGCATAGCGGCCTCCCTGACGTGAGGCGAGGGCTGAAAGGCGCTCAGGGTCGAGTTTAGGGACTACAATTTGCCCGTAGCGATCTTTCAAAAAGCCACCCTCAGGCAGGCCAATTGGTGCACCTTCTAAGGTGCCAATACCATACACATGCAGCGTATAATTTGTGCCATTAAATAAATCTGAAATATCCGCCAGTTCGTCTTGCTCTACCTCATCGCTGATCAGGATAATTTCACCGTCTGCGTAACCTGCCTGATCAAGTAAGATCTTGGCCTGATCCAGGCCTGCCAGCACGTTAGCGCCTTTGCTGGGCATGATTTCAGGACTCAGGCTGGGCACCAGGTTTTCTAGTGTTTTAATATCATCCGTTAATGGCGACACCACAAAGGCATCTCCAGCATAGGCAACCAGTGCAGTATCACCTTCGGTAAATTGACCAATCATATCCAGGGTTTTGAAACGAGCCTGGGTCAGTCGGTTAGGCTGAATATCTGTGGCATACATTGAGTACGACATATCCATGACCAGTACCCGGGCTTGTTTGCTTTTAAAAACGGGTACCGTGTGCTTTTCAAAGCTGGGTCCTGCTGCGGCCAAAATACTGAGTAACAGCAACAGGCTGACCAGCCAGGGTGTACTACTGCCTTGCTTTCGGGGACCATCTTCCAATACGAACTGGGCAAGATGTGGGGCGATCAATTGGCCGTCGTTACTACGATGACGTTTAATCCACTGTATGCCTGTCAGCAGTAGCCAGGGAAGGAGCAACCACAACAAAGCGGGGCGAATAAAAATAAACTCGGTCATAGTGGCTTCACTCGCAATTGTCTGATGGCTTTACTGAGTAACGTCAGGCTCCATAACGCCAGCGCTATCAGTAAGGGGACATAAAAGAGCGACAGTCTGGGTCTGAAGGTTTGGTTTTCATCGGCTATCGGCTCAAGCTTATCGAGCTCCGCATAGATCTGCTGTAGCCCTTTCACATCTTTAGCCCGGAAATACGCACCACCGGTTTCAGAGGCGATGTGTTTGAGGGTATTCTCATCTATGCTGCTGCCAGTCATACCGCCCATGCCAAACAAGCTAAACCCACCCTGACCATCCGAACCGACACCGACGGTATAGATTTTAATGCCTTCTTCGCGGGCGAGGATCAGCGCTTCTTCTGGTTTCAGATTACCGGCAGTATTCTGGCCATCGGTGAGCAAGATTAAAATACGGCTGCTTTGCTCTTTTTGGTTGAAGCGCTTGACCGATAACCCGATTGCGTCACCAATGGCGGTTGCGCGTCCAACCAGACCTATCTGTGCTTCGAGTAACATCTGGCTGACGGTTTGTAAATCCCGAGTCAAAGGGGTTTGTAAAAAGGCGGTATCGCCAAATAAGATCAGGCCCAGTCGATCTCCCTGACGTTCAACGATGAAGTCAGATAAAACCGCTTTTACCACCGACAGGCGGTCGACATATTTGCCCTGGTAAGCCATATCTTGTTCTGTCATCGAGCCTGACAAGTCAACGGCCAGCATAATATCGCGTCCTTCGTTGGGTAAGGTGATTGGGTCATCAAGCCAGCTGGGGCCGCTCAGTGCCACAACCAGGCATAACCAGATCAATGCTTCTAGCACATTAACGCTGCGTTTCGGGCGAGCCATATTTTGTCCGGAGCCGCTTTGTTGCTGATAGCCAGGCATTCGTAAGCGGATCTGAGTTTGTGCAGTGGCTGGCTTAAGGCGTGCAATCAGCCAGGGCAGGGGAAGCAAGAGCAGCGCCAGTGGCCAGTCAAGTTCAAACATTGACGGCCTCCTTGGTTTTAAAGGTTTTAATTGCCGACATCAGCTTAGTGCACGCCAGCGTCGGGTTACTGCTATATAACGAATTGAGGTCCTGCTGGTCGAACTGCTGGCCTGTGAGTTTGTTGAGCAACTTCAGCCACTGTGCTGTAGGCTGAGCTGCGTGCTCATTGCCATAATAGTGCCGGGCCAGACGTTTGAGTATGCCATGTAATGCCAGTGCATCCTGGGCATATTGTTCACTCAGCTGAATGGCTTCGCGTTTGGCTGCATTATGCTGCCATTTTTTGACAGCCAGCCAGATACTGACGCTCACTATCAATATGACTGCAATGATCACCGCCCAGCTGACAGGGGTAAGCGGCCACCAGTCAACCTGCTCGGGTGGGATCACATCATGAAGCGCGTCTAAGGGGTTCTGCATCATCATTTACCTGGAGATCTGGGTTTCAATTGGCGCTGAGGCACAAAACGTTTGCATGGTCATTCCGGCACGCTGCAAGCGTGCCAGTCTGTTCTGAAAAGCTTGCTCAGCTTGCTCGGCAAACTGGGTTCTGAATTGCTTATCCGCTAACGGTAAAGTCCAACTGCCAGACGCGGAGCTGACTTCTACCGCATCCTTATAAGCCGGTAAGGTGTGCTCAAACGGGTCGCTGATCTGGCAGCCAATCAGTTCACAATGCCTGCTAAGGTGCTCAAGCTGCTTAAAACTGGCTTCATTGAGCTGGCTAAAATCTGAGATCAAATAGATAAGACTGCCGGGCTTGGCCAGGTGTGACAAACGTTTCAGATTATTGTCAAAGCTTGAGGCCTGGTTTTCACCGCGCTGAGCAAGGCTTTGTGCATGGATATCACATAGTTGGTGACAAAATGCCAGCACTCCTTTGTCACGTGCGGTGGGTTTAAGTTCATGGTGACCGTGTTCGCTGAACACGACGCCACCGAGTCGATCACCTCGGGCGCACGCAGACCAGGCAACCAGGGCACTCAGGTGGGCAGCCTGAACAGACTTAAGCAACAAGCGACTGCCGAACAGCAACGGGCTGGACAGATCGCAAAAAATAAACACCGGACGCTCCTTTTCTTCCTGATAGAGCTTGGTATGCGCTTCTCCGGTGCGCGCAGTCACTCGCCAGTCTATGGCACGGATATCATCCCCGTACTGATACTGACGTACTTCTGCAAACTCCATTCCCCGGCCTTTATGCGGGGCCAGGTATTGCCCGGCCTGATCGCTGCGAATAGCGCGTTTGGGCTTGAGGTCCAGCAGGCGTGCCTTACTTTTATAGTACAACAGCTCTTTGAGTGTCAGCTCAACACCATTGCTGTGGCTTTGTGTCAGCCAACTAGTGTGATCAACGGATTGCATAGCATGCTTCATAATCGCAACCACTTACGGAACGGGTACCAGTTCCAGAATACGGCTGATCACCTGATCTTTACTGATCCCATCTGCCTGTGCTTCATAGCTCAGAATGATACGGTGACGCAGCACGTTATGCAGAACAGCCTGAATATCATCTGGTGTGACAAAGTCTTGTCCTTGCAACCAGGCATGAGCGCGAGCACATTTATCCAAAGCAATGGTCGCTCGTGGGCTGGCACCATATTCAATCCAGGCGCCCAGCTGCGGGTCCAACTTGGCGGCTTCACGCGTGGCGATGATTAATTGCACCAGATATTGTTCAAGCGGCTCAGCCAGATGCAGTGAAAGTACTTTTTTACGTGCTTCAAACAAGGTTTGTTGTGAAATAGGCGTGAACTGCACGCTTTGTTCTGATAGCGCTTCGCCACGGGTTAGGCGCAGTATCTCCAGCTCAGTGCTGGCTTGCGGGTAATCAATATTGAGATGCAACAGGAAACGGTCAAGTTGCGCTTCTGGTAGCGGGTAGGTCCCTTCCTGTTCCAGCGGGTTTTGTGTTGCCATTACCATGAAGAGCTCGGGCAGTGGATAGGTTGTTTTGCCTACCGTGATCTGCCGCTCCGCCATGGCTTCGAGCAGCGCAGACTGCACTTTAGCCGGCGCACGGTTAATTTCGTCCGCGAGGATCAGGTGGTGAAACAGGGGGCCTTTTTCAAACACAAACTCGCTGGTTTGCTGGCGATAGATGTCGGTACCGGTAATATCGGCAGGCAACAAGTCCGGGGTAAACTGAACGCGCTGAAAGCTTCCTTCAATGCCCTTTGCCAGGGCGTTTACGGCACGGGTTTTAGCCAGTCCCGGCGGGCCTTCAACCAGTAAGTGGCCATCTGCCAGTAAGGCGATTAATAGCGCTTCTGTCAGTGCGCTCTGACCTAAGATTTGCGAGTCGAGGTAGTTTTTCAGTTCACTAAATGCGTTTACTGCCATGGTGCTTTGTCCTTGTTGTGACAAATTTTTTGCTTATTTATAAGGATTGAGGCGCAAAACTCAAGGTTTTGCGGGCGTTTTTTTGTAACTTGATTAGACACTGAATTGGGTAAAAGTTCATAAATCTTCATTTATTTTTCAGTGACTTTTTGAATTGAACAAAAATCAGACTAGATTTAAAAGCGGCAATTGGATAGGCCCTGTGAGTCGTGCTTGAATTACAAGATTTTCTAATTAGCTATTGGCATTAAGGATTCGGTTGTTTAGAATCAAGCGACAATAACAGGTCAGACCTGTCAGCGGGAGAGCAAAATTCATGTCTGAACAAAACATTCTAAAAACAACAACAGGGGATCGCATTGCCATTGTTTCTGGTTTGCGTACACCCTTTGCGAAACAGGCCACGGCCTATCACCATGTACCAGCACTGGACCTGGGTAAGGTCGTCGTCAATGAAATGCTGGAACGTCTGAATATCGATAAAACAGAGATAGAACAGCTGGTCTTTGGTCAGGTGGTGCAAATGCCTGAAGCACCTAACATCGCGCGTGAAATCGTGCTGGGCACAGGCATGCCTGTGTCAGTCGATGCTTATTCAGTTTCACGTGCTTGTGCCACCAGTTTCCAGGCTGTGGCGAATGTTGCGGAATCTATTATTGCAGGTCATACGGCTGTCGGCATTGCCGGCGGTGCAGATTCATCGTCGGTTTTACCGATCGGTGTGAGCAAAAAGTTGGCAGGCAGCCTGGTTGATCTCAACAAGGCGCGTACTTTGTCACAGCGTCTGAAAATTTTCTCAAAGCTGAGACTGAAAGACCTGATGCCGGTGCCTCCTGCGGTTGCAGAGTACTCAACGGGCTTGTCTATGGGCCAGACTGCTGAGCAAATGGCCAAAACCCATGCAATCAGCCGTGCTGATCAGGACGCGCTGGCGCACCGTTCACACACCTTAGCTGCCAAGGCCTGGGATGATGGCTTGTTAAAAGATGAAGTCATGGCAGCGCACGTTGAACCGTACAAAGGCTTTATTGAAAAAGACAACAACATTCGTGCGAACTCGTCACTGGAAGGCTATGCGAAATTACGCCCGGTCTTTGATCGCAAGCATGGCTCAGTCACTGCGGCAAATGCAACGCCGCTTACAGACGGTGCCGCTGCGGTACTGATGATGAGCGAAAGCAAAGCCAAAGCACTGGGTTACGAAATCCTGGGCTATGTACGCAACTATGCATTTACCGCTATCGGTGTGCACGAAGACATGTTGATGGGTCCGGCTCACTCCACGCCACTGGCTCTGGAGCGCGCTGGTCTGACTCTGCAAGACCTGGATTTAATTGAAATGCACGAAGCGTTTGCGGCGCAAACCCTGGCTAACATGAAGATGTTTGCCTCTGATAAGTTTGCTCAGGAGAAGCTGGGTCGCAGCAAAGCGCTGGGTGAAATCGATATGGATAAATTCAACGTAAACGGTGGTTCTTTGGCCTATGGTCACCCGTTTGCGGCAACAGGCGCGCGTTTGATCACGCAAACCCTGAATGAACTGAAACGTCGCGGCGGTGGACTTGCGCTGACTACCGCTTGTGCGGCTGGTGGTCTGGGTGCAGCCTTTGTATTGGAGAGTGCATAATGTCAGTATTTAGTTATGAATTAAACAGCCACCGCGTGGCTATCGTCACCATCGATGTGCCGGGCGAGAAGATGAACACGCTGCGCGACAGCTTTGCCGATGAGCTGTTGACTATTCTGGAGCAAGGCCGCAATGATGATGTCACTGGCATGGTATTTGTCAGCGGTAAAGACGATAATTTCATCGCTGGTGCCGACATCAAGATGTTGGATCAAGCAAAAACGCGCGAAGATGCGCTACGCTTATCTGAAATGTGTCAGCAGGCGTTTTTCAAAATGCAGAAACTGCCATTCCCAACTGTCGCTGCCATTCATGGTGCGGCTCTCGGTGGTGGCCTTGAATTTGTGCTGGCATGTGATTATCGCGTATGTAGCGACGATGACAAAACCAAGCTGGGTCTGCCAGAAGTACAGTTGGGCCTGTTACCGGGCGGTGGTGGTACACAACGCCTGCCTAAACTGGTTGGTATCCAAAAAGCGCTGGAGTGGATGCTCACAGGTAAGCAAGTGCGCGCCAAGCAGGCTAAAAAGGCCGGTCTGGTAGATGACAGTGTACCACACAGCATCTTGCTGGACGTGGCCATTAAACTGGCCCGGGGTAGCAAGCCTAAAGCACGTAAGCCTAAGCTGGACAAACTGAGTCAGCTGCTGGAATCAAATCCGTTTGGTCGCAACATCATCTTTAAAAAAGCGCAAGAAAATGTTGAGAAGAAAACCGGTGGCCACTATCCGGCGCCGCTGGCTATCATCAAGGCGGTCCGTGCATCGGTTGAGTTAGGCGAACTGAAAGCCTATAAAACAGAAGCCGAAGGCTTTGCCGATTTAGTAATGACAGAAGTATCTCAGTCACTACGTGGCATTTTCTTTGCCACCACCGAAATGAAAAAAGAATGGCAAAGTGACGACGCGCCTAAAATCAATCGTGCGGCAGTGCTTGGTGGTGGTCTGATGGGCGGCGGTATTGCCCATGTCAGCGCAGTGAAAGCCGGCGTGCCGGTACGAATTAAAGATGTGGCACATCAGGGGATCAGCAATGCCCTGAGTTACAGTTACAAGATCCTGTCGAAAAAGCAGAAAAAACGTATCTTGTCCAAAGCTGAGTTACAGCTGGCGATGAACCGCATCACAGGCACAACCGATTACACTGGCATGCGTCATACCGATATCGTCATTGAAGCAGTATTTGAAGACCTGGCACTGAAGCAAAGCATGGTCGCGGATATTGAACGTGAATGTACTGAGCAAACGATTTTTGCCAGCAACACTTCGTCATTGCCGATTGCCCAGATCGCTGAAAACGCAGCGCGTCCTGAAAATGTCATTGGTCTGCATTACTTCTCTCCGGTAGAAAAGATGCCATTGGTTGAGATCATTCCGCATGAAGGGACCTCAGAAGAGACTATCGCACGTACAGTTAACTTTGCTCGCAAGCAAGGTAAGACGCCCATCGTGGTAAAAGATAAAGCGGGTTTTTACGTTAACCGCATCCTCGCGCCTTATGTGAATGAAGCGGCGAACTTGCTGCTGGCGGGTGAGCCGATTGAGAAAATTGATCAGGCTCTGGTTGAGTTTGGCTTCCCGGTTGGGCCTTTGGCATTGCTGGATGAAGTGGGCGTAGACATTGGTTCAAAAATTGCGCCAATCCTGGAAAAAGAGCTGGGTGATCGTTTCAAAGCGCCTGATGCATTTGCTCGTATGATTGATAGTAAACGTCTGGGCCGCAAAACCGGAAAAGGTTTTTACAAATACGAAAGCAAAGGCAAAAAAGTGGATGAGTCTGTCTACGATTTGCTGGGTATTACACCGGCTCCGCGTCTCAACAAGCAAGAAATTGCCAGCCGCTGTGTTGCACAGATGCTAAATGAGGCGGCTCGTTGTCTGGACGAGGGCATTATTGCCAGCGCCCGAGATGGCGACATTGGTGCCATTTTTGGTATTGGCTTCCCACCATTTTTGGGCGGACCATTTAGCTACATGGACAAGCGCGGCCTGAACAAGGTGTGTTCTGAGCTCTCTACCTATGCAACCGACAATGCGGTGTTTACACCTGCAGAGCCGCTTTTGGCAAAGGCTGAAGCAGGCGAAGCCTACTATAGTTAACTCCTTGTCTGAGCATGTAAAAAAGCCGCATTTATGCGGCTTTTTTATTTTCGGCTAAAATAAGGGGATAATTGTCGTCACCTTGTTTGCTCATCTTGCAATGGTAATTGCAGGTGATGGTGCGCGTCAGTGGCCCGGGGACAAGGCATGCACAGCAGGTACTTTTTCACTTTTATCGCTACACTTGTTAGCGCGACGGTGTTCGCGAACGTGGTCATGTTGTACATCAGCGATGATGCCAGCGATGTGATCACACGCTTTGAGCAGCACTGGCAGCAGCAGGCCGACATTATTTTGCGAGAAGCACAGCTGCTCGATGAACTGGAACGTCAACTGAGTGACAATGACCCTGAACATCAGGTCAGAGATTATTTGTCTGAGCAGCGAGCGTATAGTATCAATACAGATGCTGATGTCGCTCTGCACATAGTGATGATGATTGCTGAGCTGGACTTGAGTGATGCTGAACGAGAGGCGCTTGATGAAGTACAACGCATTCTGAGTGAGCCTCGACAATCAATCCCAGACAAGTCCTTGGACACCGCACCTTTCAAGTTATCTGAAAACCCCTCATCACCGCGCCATCGCCGGCTGGACATTGCCCTCCAGTCATTACGATTAGGTATGGAAGCGAGAATTGAGGAGACCAAGCGACAGCATCAGGTGGCCCTGAATAGTATTATAAATAAGGGCTCTGTTGAAGCCTGGTTGCTGTTGTCTTTGGTTGTGATACTTGCCTGTGCAGGTGCTGTGGTGTTACGTGGCCAGCTTAGGACCATTGAGGAGCGGGCGTGCTTGTTTGATGCAATCCCGGATGCGCTGCTTTATTGTGAGTATAGTGGCAAGATCACCCGGGTTAATCATTCGTGCACCGAATTGTTTGGCTACTCTGTTCAGGAGCTACTGCGCATGTCGGTAGAAGATCTGATCCCTGCGCGATTTCGTGATTTGCACAGCAAAGAGCGGCGCAATTTTACGGGTCGGGCACAAATGCGTCGTAAAGGGCAAAATGGTTTAAATATTATCGGAGTGCATAAGTGTGGTGATGAAATACCCCTGGACATTGCCATTGCCCGAACGGCATTGGGAAAAGAAACCTACTTTGTGGCGGTGATCCGCGACCTTCGTCACGAGTTACAACTGCAAAAAAAAGCAGAAGTCGATTTTTTAACTCAAGTCTTTAATCGAGGTCAGATAGAGCAAATTCTGAATGACGAGCTGAGTCGGGCGAGGCGCTATCAGCGTCCTTTGTCAGTCATGATAGTCGACATAGATAACTTTAAGATATTGAACGATACGCTGGGCCACCAGGCCGGTGATCGCGCTCTAACCGAGCTAAGTCGTTTTTTGGTTTGCTCAGTGCGCCCCAGTGACGGATTGGGTCGTTGGGGAGGTGACGAATTTGTGCTGGTTTGTCCGGAAATTGATGCACAAGAAGCCTTGCAAATGGCACAACGTCTGGTGCGGGCATATTGCGAACAAAACCAGCATGGGCTGAGTTTAAGTATCGGCGTTACGAGTTGCACACAAGTGAGCGAAAAATCGGATTTAGCACAATTGATTGGGGAGGCAGATCAGGCTTTGTATCAGGCTAAGTCACAAGGTCGTAGCAGAGCGGTGTTATTTGCTGCGGATCAGCACTGACTTTTTACTTTAGCACCAAAAATCCGTACAATCTGCGGCCATTAACCAACCTGAGGACCACCTGCGAGTTGTATGCACCACATTGACGATCTGATCTCGATATTTAATGCCTTATTCTATCCAAAGTACAATACCAAGCTGGTGTCAGGCACAGATGAGCCAATCTATCTGCCAGCAGATACGCAGTGTGATTATCACCGTATTGTATTTGCGCATGGCTTTTATGCCAGTGCCTTGCATGAAGTTGCTCATTGGCTGGTTGCGGGTAAAGCGCGCAGGGCGCAGGAAGATTATGGTTACTGGTACTGTCCTGATGGACGCAGTAAAGATCAGCAACTGGCATTTGAGCAGGTAGAAGTTAAACCTCAGGCTATCGAGTGGGCCCTGAGCACCGCTGCGGGGTTTGCATTTAACGTCTCCGTTGACAATTTAAATGGTGAGCCCACTTGCCGTTTTGCTTTTCAAAAACGTGTTCATACACAGGTGACGGAGATGGTCACAGCCGGCTTCAACGCTCGTACACAGGCTTTACTCAAAGCGTTAGCTCAGTTTTACTCGACCCCCTGGCCACTCAGTGTTGGCCAGTTTGAATGGCATTGTCCACAGGAGTTTGCAGATGCAGTTTAAACTAGGATTGATAGTCAACCCGGTTGCCGGGTTGGGCGGCGCAGTGGCGTTGAAAGGCAGTGATGGTAGCGACACCGCTGAACTTGCCCGATCTATGGGGGCTGAGCCAAAAGCACATAGCCGTACGGCACAGGCGCTGGCTTTGTTACAGCCCTACCGGGATGTGCTGGAGGTCTATACCGTCAGTGGTGAAATGGGGGAGGAGCTTGCCAAAGAGCACGGTTTTACCACCCGGGTAGTCATGACTTGTGGTACGCCATCGACCCCTGAGGACACTGAGCAGGCCGCCAGGTTACTTGCCGAAGCGAAAGTAGACTTGTTGCTGTTTGCTGGTGGAGATGGGACCGCACGAAATATCTGCTCTGCGATCGGGAGCGAGGCCCCCGTGCTGGGGGTTCCTGCTGGCTGCAAAATCCACAGTGGCGTTTATGCCATTACGCCGAAAGCGGCGGGACGGGTCGTTGAAATGCTCATCAAAGGTGAATTGGTCACCATAGACGATGCCGATGTGATGGACATAGATGAAAATGCATTCAGAGCCGGAACGGTGCGCGCCAAGCGTTATGGTGAAATGCAGGTACCCAGTGAATTGCGTTACGTACAAAGCGTAAAAAATGGCGGTAAAGAAAGCGACGAACTGGTGCTGGCCGATATCGCTGCGTATGTGATTTCAGAGATGGAAGAAGACGAGCAATATATCATGGGCTCAGGCTCAACCGTAGCGGCGATTATGGAAGAGCTGGGGCTTGATAATACCCTGCTCGGAGTAGATTTGATCCGCGATCATACTTTGCTAGGGAGCGACCTGACCGCACAACAGTTGCTGGATAATGTTGGGCAGGCACCCACTAAGCTGGTCATCACCTTAATTGGCGGACAAGGGCATATTTTTGGCCGGGGTAATCAGCAGTTAAGCCCGGCGCTGATCCGCCAGATCGGCAAAGATAATATCATCGTGGTTGCGACTAAAAGTAAGTTGCAGGCACTCAATGGTCGCCCTTTGATAGCGGATACGGGCGATCAGGACTTAGATAACGAACTGAGTGGCTACATCAAAGTAGTAACAGGTTATAATGACCATGTAATGTATGCCGTCGGGCATCAGGATTTAATTTAGGAGACAGAATGTCACTTCAAGCGTATATAGAAGCTGCACAGCAGTTTTTTGATGAATTAGTAGAAAGAGCAAGCGATGACGAACTGTTTGCTGGTGGCTACTTACGCGGTCATTTTGACCTGGCAGTTGGATATGCTCAGGTTGAGGAACTGACGTTATCAGTCGATGAGCTGAATGCCAAAGTTGAATCCAGCCTGGTGAAAGCTTACCGCGACGGTGAGCTTAACGAGGAAGATAAGCATCACGTGGTAACCATCTGGGAGCGACTTAAGCAGTTAGGTGCTTAATTTACCCAAACAAAAAGGCGGTTGATACCGCCTTTTGTCATTTACAGTACCCAGCGCCACACCACAAATAACACGGCAAACGCAATCAAATAGGTAAGACCTGTCCAGGTCAATATTTGCACCAGCTTACTTTGCTGTGCAAACAGTTCTTTGTGGATCAGCGAGAAATTAAGCCAGGCAAAAAATGGCGTAGTTAAAAACGCCAGTGTCATGGCAAACATCAGCATGTCTTTGAGATTAGCCTTAAAAAACAGCACCAGCACCATACCGAATATGGCTTGCAGGGCAATAAACAATGACAGGCTGGCTTTGTTTTTATGTGGTTTGATCAGTTTCACAGCATCATCCAGGGTTCTGGCATAGCCATCCAGTACCGTGATGGTGGTGCCAAACATACATAAAAAGGCAATCGTGGCTATCAACCAGCGCGCCCACTCGCCCAGTGTTAGTGCATACATATCTATCAGCTGTTTAGAAAAAGCGACGCCTGCGAGTTCGATTTTTTGACTCTGGCCATACTGTAGTAGCACACCCAGTGAAAAGAATACCACGGCCAGGAACAGCGTCAGAAAGTAGCCAAGGTTAAAATCAAACAAGCCCTGTGCTTTACTGAGCGATTGAGTGCGAGTTTTGGCTTTGAGCCAGAGCGAATTGATGGCTGAGATTTCAATGGGGGCTGGCATCCAGCCCATCAGGGCCACCATAAATCCCAGTAGTGCAAGCGAGTAGGGGGACGGTGCCGGTTGCGGTGACGGGTGGGCCTGACCCTGTGACACTGCGACCAACAAGGCTGCCAGTGTGGTAAAGCACAAGATGGCCATGATCCCCTTGCTGGCTTTGTCGAGCAGTTTATAGTGACCAAACAATAAGATCCCAAGGCAGATAAATAGTAAGGCATAGCATAAAGTGGTCAACGAGATAGACCAGGGTAACGCATATTGGAGCAGTGCAGCCGTGAGCAACAGTACCCCCGCCGTGTTCACAACTGCAGCGATGACATTGAGCACCACAAACAGATAGAACAAAGCCCGGTTTTTATTGTGATAGCCCGTGACCAGGCTGTTACCGCTATGCAGTGTGTATTCCACCCCAAAACGGAAAAAGGGGTACTTGAGTAGGTTAACCGCAACCACTAACCATAATAGTTGCCAGCCAAATAAGGCGCCAGCCTGGGTGGCGGCGACCAGATGAGAGCCTCCGACTGCGGCGGTGGCCATGAGGATCCCGGGGCCCAGGTTCCTGAGTTTAGCAAACATTGATTCCAACACGACGTTCCATGATTTTTGCCACTCATGTTAACGATTTGAAAGCATTTGCCAAGTGGAAAATGACTGGGCTAATGAGGTTGGGAGATCAAAAGCCCTGTCAGGACGTGTAATTGAGCTAACTGGTGAAGTATTCTTCGGTATCGTCTTTGAGGTCCTGGTAGTCGTCTTCATCCAGGTTAAGTGCATCAAGCACGCTTTGTTTCATCAGTGGCCAGTCTGGCGCCGCGACAAAGCGCTTGTTGGTGTGAACCAGATTCTCTGCCATTTTCAATGTTGAGAAGGTCAGCATTTCTTCATCGCTACGTTTTTCCTGAAGATAGGTAATGTCGTGATGGCGCAGAATAAGCTGACAAATGGGCTTGGGCAAATTCCAACTGTTTGCCAGATAATAACCAATCACAGCATGGTTGGTCTGGTAGCGGGCTTCTTCGAACTCAACCAGCAAGGTATCGTAATTTCTGTTTGCGGCGCCCAATACCTCGACATAATCCGGGTAATTGAACGCCATGGCGGGAATACCTGCATCATGGAACAGGCCGAGCATGTACAGGTTTTCGACCGGTACTTTACTTTTTATCTTATTGCCAATCAGTGTCGCCACATCGGCAATTTCTTGAGCACTGTCCCAAAAACGCTCCAGCTTGATGCAGCACTTGGATTGATCAAAGGCTTGTTTGAGCAAATAGCCCGTCACCAGCATGGTAATACTGTTGAGTCCCAGAAACATCACAGCCTGGCGAATGTCCGTAATGGTACGTGAAAAGCCATAGCTGGAGGAGTTAATTACTTTTAATACAGCGGCGGAGGTCGCTACATCTGTTGCTATCAGCGCTGCAATTTCGCCTAGCTCAGGTTCGGGTTGTTGCAGTACCTGATGCAAACTTTGCAACAGCTCGGGCTTTGCTGGCAGGCAAAACCCATGATTCATATCCTTAAGCACGGCGTTGTCTATTTCGATCATAGCGGTCTCGTTGAGAAAAATACTGAAAACACGATCAGCCAGCCCGGAGTCTGGCTGGTTTTTCAAGTATAGTAGCTGAGTTGAATTACGCATTCTTTGCGATAACGCAAAATAACGCATAAATAATACCCACGTAATGGATTAAGGAACAAATGAATTGGCATTGTTACGGTTGTTAAGTTAAAGTTGGCTAATTTTCTTTTTAGGGATTAACTATGGAACAAGCGAAAAACGCGAATAACGACACCAGTTTCGTTATGCGATTCCTCAACAACATTGAAAGGGTGGGCAATAAGCTGCCTGATCCTGCCATGATCTTCCTCGGTGCCATGCTGCTGATTTGGCTATTGTCCTGGATGCTGTCAGGTGTCAGTTTTGATGCCATCGATCCACGCACCGGAGAGGCGATTGTTGTTCATAACCTGCTAAGCGGCGATTCTCTGGCTGGCTTTTTGGCCTCAATGGTTAAAACCTTTACTGGCTTTGCGCCTCTGGGCGTAGTTTTGGTTGCTATGCTGGGCGTCGGTGTGGCCGAGCACTCAGGCTATATTAATGCCGGTCTTAAGCTGATGTTGAAGCGCACGCCTCAGGCCCTGCTAACTCCCTCTATCATTTTGATCGCAATCGTAAGCCACACAGCGACCGATGCCGGTTATGTGTTGGTAATTCCATTGGCGGGTGTGATTTTCTATGCCATGGGCCGTCACCCGCTGGCTGGTATTGCAGCGGCATTTGCCGGGGTAAGTGGTGGCTTTAGTGCGAACTTTATCCCTTCAGGTATTGATCCGTTATTGCAGAGCTTCACTCAAAGCGCAGCCCAAATCATCGATCCTGAAATATCGGTCAACCCGCTGAATAACTGGTTCTTCACGTCGGCGTCGAGCATCTTTATTATTCTGCTTGGCTGGTACATTACTGATAAAATTATTGAGCCGCGTCTGGCATCGACCAAAGTCGACGGTGATACTGATGATCTGCCTGAGTTTAACGAAGTAACCGGCAAAGAGCGTTCGGCATTTTACGCGGCGTCTGCTGTCATGCTGGCTGGTATTGGTTTGCTCATCTATGCGGCCAGTGGTGAAGACTCGGCGCTGCGCAGTGAAAGTGGTGCATTGACCGATTTTAGTGCGCCGTTGATGCAGTCCATTGTACCGCTGATTTTCTTACTGTTCTGGATCCCGGGCGCCGTATTTGGTTTTATGGTCGGTACTTTTAAGTCATCAAAAGACATGATAGATGCAATGAGTAAGTCGATGAACTCGATGTCTTATTATATCGTCATGGCGTTCTTCTGTGCGCTGTTTATTGCGGCATTTAGCCAGTCTAATTTGGGGGCATTATTGGCCATCGAAGGCGCAGAAGTATTAAAGGCAATGGCACTGCCAAGCTCTGTGACTGTGATTGGGATTATCTTCCTGACTGCTTTTGTGAACCTGTTTGTTGGTTCAAGTTCAGCGAAATGGGCACTATTAGGCCCAATCTTTGTGCCTATGTTGATGCAACTGGGTATTTCACCAGATCTGTCTCAGGCGGCGTATCGTGTTGGTGATTCCAGTTCAAACATCATTACGCCATTGATGCCTTACTTCCCGCTGGTGGTGGTTTACTGTCAGAAGTATGTGAAAGACACCGGAATTGGTACATTGCTGGCACTGATGTTGCCTTACTCTATTGCTTTCCTGATTGGCTGGAGCTTATTCCTGCTGGCATACTGGGGCCTGAGCATTCCTCTGGGTTTACAGTCTAGCTATATTTATCCGGCAGGTTAATCTGCTGAACTATGGACGGGGCTCCTATGCCCCATCCTGTTTCTCTCTCAAGCAACTGTTCACGCCCGCTTTCAAAGACATCGAGTCAAAATTTCAGCCTTTCACAGACATCTTTTTACATTCATTCTGACAAAGTAGTGGGTTACTGATAGCAATAAAGAAAAAAGCCGACTTCTGTCGGCTATATGGATCTGCTATTGGTTGGGCCAAAAGCACCAAGGGAAATCTTACTGCCTCCGTGCAGTAAATACTCAAGGGAGGTTGAAAATCCAAGTAACCAATAAGAGTACATACCGGTTAAAAGCAGGCGCATCATACCCTTGTTAGATGACTAAATTATGACAAACTGTGCTGGCCTTTTGGTTTTATTTCGTTTCTGAGGTGAGACTGCTTGAGGTAATGAAAAGTTGAACGCCTTGTGCATCAATAGAGAAAAGTACTTGAATAGATTAGAATAGTTACAGACAAAGGCCCTACAGGGTCAAATGACGAGGAAGGTGAGATGTTACGAGTGACGCTTGAGCAGTGGCGTATGTTTCGCGCTGTCGTGGAGCATGGCGGATTTAATCAGGCTGCTAAGGCTATCCATAAAAGCCAATCGAGCATACATACAGCAGTACAAAAAATAGAAACTGCGTTATCAGTTAAGCTATTTCAGGTGGAAGGCCGCAAAACGCACCTGACGGAAGCGGGCGACATGATGTTGCGTCGTGCCAATTATTTGCTCGACGAAGCTGAGAAAGTCGAAGCTGTTGGCCAGACTCTGGCAAAAGGGGTCGAGAGCCATCTGCGTATCGCCGTCGATGAAATCTTTCCTCAGTCATTGCTCTACAAAGTACTGGAGACAACCTCTCAGGCCTATCCACTGCTGCGTATTGAACTTGTTGAGTCTATTCTGTCAGGTTCGTTTGAGGCGCTTCAGAACGCTAAGGTGGATATTGCGATCTCTCCTATGGTGCTGACAGATGGGTTTAGTGAACAGTTATGTCAGGTGGAGTTTGTGGCTGTTGCCCATCCGGAGCATAAATTACATCAGTTGGACCGTGAGCTGACGCTGGAAGACCTCAAATCATTCAGGCAAATCGTAGTCAGAGATTCTGCGCTGGGTAAGGGGACAGACAGCGGCTGGTTGGGGGCTGATCAGCGCTGGACCGTAAGTCATTTGCGCACTATGGTGGATATGGTGACTCAAGGGCTGGGTTTTGCCTGGTTGCCCTACAGTGCCATTGCAATGCAGCTCAGCACGGGCGCGTTACAACCACTACCCTTGACCCACAATCGCACACGTCAGGCTCAGCTCAACCTGATTTTTAAAGATGGAGATACGCTCGGCCCGGCTGCCAGGGCGTTTCTAGGTGAGCTGAGATATCAATGTATGGCGCTGGAAGACCGACAAAGCAATTAAGTGGCAGAGGCTTCGTGTGTGTTCGCCAGTACCTGTTCAACAGCCACAGGGCGGCTAAACCAGTAGCCCTGAAACTCTTTAACCCCCAGTTCGAGCAGTTTATTCAGCTGCTCCTGAGTTTCCACGCCTTCTGCCAGTGCCGCAATACCGAGGTTATCACACATGGTCAGGATCCCCAGCAACAGCGCCTGCTGTTTTTGATCTGAAGTGATCTGGGTGACCAAAGAGCGGTCCAGTTTAAGCCGCTTAATGGGAGAGGCCAGTACCCGCGCAATATTGGAATATCCTATCCCGAAATCATCAATACTCAGGCTGAACCCCATTTTATCGAGGGCCTCCATGATCTGATTGTGATCATCGGCAAAACTATACTCGGTGAGCTCAAAT
This sequence comes from Pseudoalteromonas sp. McH1-42, assembly GCF_022347845.1. Lineage (NCBI taxonomy): Bacteria > Pseudomonadati > Pseudomonadota > Gammaproteobacteria > Alteromonadales > Pseudoalteromonadaceae > Pseudoalteromonas > Pseudoalteromonas sp. McH1-42. The sequence continues at coordinate 82,201 of NZ_JAKRFU010000012.1, forward strand.
TCAAACATGCGCGGATTCAGGCCGTAGCTATGCACTATGGCCAGTGTGTTGCGGGCAAACTGTTCGCAGGCAATATCCCGGGAGCTGATATTGATGGCGATAGGCACATGAATATCCGGGTGGCTTTGTAAGGTGTGACACACTTTGTGCAGAATGCGTTGTGTCAGATGATTAACCAGGCCAAATTCCTCAGCAATGGGTACAAACTCCCCGGGAGATACCCAACCCAGCAAAGGGCTGTGCCAGCGGGCCAGGGCTTCATAGCCAATCACGGAGTGGGTGTTATCGTGCTTGCTTTGTAAAACTATTTGTAATTCGTCATGTTCCAGTGCTTTTTCAAGCAGCAGGGCCATTTCGTGACGCGCCAGTGTCTGACGTCGTGTTCCGTGGTCAAAGATGGCCAGGTCATCGCCTGCACCACGCAATTCACAGGCTTGCTGTGCATTTTTCAGCAGGCGTTCCGGGATATAACCATGTTCCGGATAGGTAGCAATGCCTACTGCATAACGGGCGTGGAATTGATGCTGACCCAGTTTGAGCCAGAAATCTAGATGTTGATGCCAGCGTTGTGCCACTTCCAGCACGGGTGCATCGGGCTCGATAATAATAGCCAGCCTTCCGGCACCAATATAGGCAATCTGATCGAGCAAACTGGGGTCGTGCTCAGCTACCTGATTAATGTGGCCATATAAGTGTTTGTGCAGCTCACCATCAATCAGGTAATCCAGTACATGTTTATTGAGGTTTTCAGCAATCAGCAGAGCAAATGGCTGACCGCGATCAATGTGCACCTGTAATTGCTCGGTAAGCCAGGTCTTGTTCGGCAAGTTGGTCCGCGCATCAAAATATTTGGCTTGCTGGTGGGCGACGTCCAGCGCCAGCAGATCCTGCTGAAGCTGATGCTGATCAGAGACGTCATTAAGATACCAGGCACATAGCTGCTCGGAGTGATATTCCCGCGACGCCAGTTCTATCGTGCGTTCGCCGACATGAAAGGTATTCAGGTCAGCATCAATCAGGTCGTTATTGTTCAGCAGTCGACTCAGATCGTCCTGAGTCACACGAGCGAAATTACAGGGCAGGGGTTGAGTTTGGATCCCCAGCAATCGGCGCGCTTTCTCATTGGCTTCAGCAATATTAAATTGTTGGTCTACCAGCACAATGGCGTGAAATGATTTCTGAAAGAAGCGCTGATAGATTTGTTTCTGAGAAGCCAGTAGTTCGTTGTTGCTTGCCATATGTAAATTCAATCGGCTGGCGGCCAGACTGGTGCGCCACACGGCCAGTGGCACTGTACAGTTAAAGAAGAAAAACAATAAAAAATGTATGTAAATGTCTCCGTCTACCAACATGCGCTCACCCGACGGGATCATCGAGACATTAACCTGCTGCACTATCATCAGAAACGGGACGATATTCAATGCTGCGTAAAAAATTGCGGTTCGCTTACCCAGCAGCAGCAAAGCCAGAATAGGCGTAATGTAAACAAAAATAGAACCAAGCTGAGCAAGGGGTAACAAGGGGATAAACAGTTTAATGGCTACACCTGCGGCCACAATGGCAATCATTAGCAAGTGAGCACATAATTTGTAGGCACTGCGGCTCAGTGTAAGCAGCACACCTATGGTGAGTGTAAAGCCCGATGTCAGTGCCAGCACATAATTAAGTTCAAATGCCAGTGCAGCGGGCAAGCTGTTGATAAAGATCCCCAGGCACAACAAAAGTCCGGTCACCAAAATAATGCGCAGTGCACTGACACGCCAGTTAGGCACCTCGCTTGGCGATTGGGTTTCTTCCTCAAGTAAGAAAAAGCGGCTTAAAGAACTCAAAACGTTACAGTTATTATTATTGTTTTTCCCGATACTAAGGCCATAAGGGTCTCAATTCAATGGGTAGAGACAGTAAAAGCTGCGCTAAATCAGCTTAATTGCGGTTTTTTTCAACAGACTGGAGGGGAAATAGTCAAACAAAGGGCTGGCGTTGAAGGGAGAGTCAGTAAGTAATGGGCTAAAAAAAGATTTTTGCTGCCAATACTATGTAGTGTTGTCTGTTTGCATGTGACTATCACAAATTTTCCAGAGGCCCTTAACGATAGGCATGCTGTGTTGTTCATGTCCATGAGCTGGGGTTTGTTAAAAGCCACCCAGAGTCACTCGCTCCACTATGGTCAATTATGTGCATACGAACGGGTATAAGTAACATTATCGTCCTAAACTAATCGAGTGTGCGTTTATTCCAGGCCTCACGTTCAACTGAGCACTTTGGTGTTGAGCAATAAGCTACGTGGTTATAGTTCATAATGTCTCGATGTTATTTTGAGGGGGTATAGCTTGTAGGCTGGTTTAAACCGGTATTCTCAGTAATACCACTGGTATATAACATGAGTGAATCGTGTGGATTTTCAACCTAAAGGAGACTTGATATGTTGAAATTATTGCTAATATTTCTTTTTTTGTTCATCTCTGGGTGTAAAACGAGTGGCGTTCACTCTCCCACTGAAGCGCCATTATTTGATAAGCCGGGAAAACTTACATCGTATAATCCATTTTGGGAAGTCCATCTCCCTGGAACTTTGCTACTTGAAACTGATAATGGATATGATGTGATATCTGACTATAAATGGCTGAAAGAGTTAGATAATCTTCCTGAAGATATCTCGTTTAATAACATGTGGGACATTGAAATGCCCCAGGAATATGATACCGGGAATGGCTTAGTTACAGGTGCAGAGAGCGGAAAAATAAACAGCAAGTTTGTTGCAAACCTTAATGCCAAACTCAGTGAAAAAGTCACTGGCAACGCAAAAGCTTTATTTGCCCAAAGCGCTAGTTATTCGTACGTATCTGCAAGTCACGTACAACCAAAAGGAAGGAGTGCGTTATCAGCATTTTATGAGCTAAAAAGCACGCCACTCTATAGTAAGTATGAAAAAAAGCTGCGCAGTCGAATTGGAGGCAGAACTGGACGGCTCTTTATTGTTAATAAAATTAAGTTTGTTCCTATGGGAGAATATACAGTTACATTTGAAGACCGAATCACAGCAGAAGCAAAGGCTGTTCTCACGGAGACTCTAAAGCTTGAGTCTGATGCTGAGTGGGAGATTCAAGATAATGAGTTCAAACGCCTTGCGAACCCTTTAATGGGGGCACGGGGATTTGCAGTCCAATGGGACTACAGAGAAGTGTCACTTTGAATTTTCAAATAACTAACAAGTACAGCCGACCGTTGATGCGGCGGCTGATTTGGATATTGTTGTACAGCATTGAGAGAGTCATGGAACCGACTGGAGCCCCTACAATAAATAACCTATTGAATGCCGTAACGATTATAGTGTGCTTTCCGCTTGCTTTTGCTCTTTATGGCGTTTTTGGATATCACACCAGCGCAAGCAGCATGAGCATCGAAATGCTGTACTTTGCCGGGTTTATGGGACTCGCTACCTTGGTTGTGTTTATACCATACTTAGTAGCTATTTTAATTAAGTGGCGGCAAGTCAGGATTAAAAATTTAGTTATTTCCATCATTCCGTTTACGTTAATAGTAATGATATGTTGGTATGCTGCTCAGGAGGGTGCCCAGGTTTAGTTACTTTGTAACTGCTAATTCGTTGCTCAAGGGTAGTGCTTAAACTCAACCCGTTAATTGAACGTCATTCGGCTTTTACAATATGAGAACTGTTTCACTGATATTTATTGTTTTTGGCTTCAACACATTTGCTACCGATGACCCTAATTGTTCAGAAAATGACGTGCTCGGGGGAAAATTGTTTGAACTTGAAATGAGCACCTCTTTTCACGGTCGCTATCATTTTAAGTTTTGCTCGGGTGAAGTGAGTTATTTATTGTCAGAGTTTATAGAACCCATTTCAACTAGCTGGCCATTGAAATCCACGATAAAGCATGAATCAAGAGCGAAGTTAGACCCTGATACAGCCATGTACTTGAAAGACTTGTATCGTGTGGTACAAGCCACTCTACAGGAAGACAATGTGAGAGGGTTTGATGGGGCAACTTGGTGTTTTAAGCCCAAAAATGGGCAAAGGTACTCTAAGACATGCGTGTGGGAACCCAGAGCCTCGACGCAAGAAAGAAATTTGCAGAGTCTTGTCTATTTAGGTGATAAGCTCTACGAAATATCTAATTTTAAAAGCCTGGAAAAATAGGCATATAACAAAGTAAATTAAAGGTTCGTAAAAAGCCGTTTGCTTTGTCCCTTGTTCACACATTATAACTAATAATTTTTAGCCATTTGTGTACGGCGCTAATTACTCAGGGAGATCTAGGTGCAAGAAATTATTAATATTTTAAAAGCTAGAGGCGTCAGGGAGGTATTCTTTGGTTCTAATGGATTTAGTATTGCTGACGAGAGCGATATCAAAGATTTTCAGCTTGGCTACAGCGTACATCCTGACGGGTCCGCTTTAAGTGGGCCGCGCGAAGGTGATTGGCAAAGTAGCTGGATTGTTATTGGAACGGATACTGAAGTCGGAGACCCTTTTTTCGTAGATACAAGCGACTCAGCACTGCCGGTGTATACGGCTATGCATGGTATGGGTGAATGGAACCGGGAGCTAGTATCCACCTCATTATGTTCGTTCCTTGAGGCACTTTCCTACTTAAGGGGCCTGAGCAAACAAGATTTCGCTCTCATAGACCCAGATGAAAACACGATTACAGACACCAGTGAGCTAGCTGTCATTAAGAAGAATCTAAATGACATTTCAGGTGAAGAATATTACTGGCGAAACTTTATCGAGGAGCACCAAGAGTGGGTCGAGGAGTCTGGTAGTTAACAAGGCTCCAACTGACAATATGATTGTCTTAATGACTAATGAGTAAAATTTGATTTACCAGAATAGATTAAAAAGTGTTGCTTATAAGGTTTCGGTAACCTCAATAGGTTTACCTATAATCGAAATTTTATATTTCATGGTAATACAACCAGGAAGTAACACTCGTTTTATAGAGACATCATTTTTTATAAATGAATTCATGTTTTATCTCTTCCCTCAAATTTCATTCGTTGTTGCAGTATTGAGTTGTGGTTTATTGATTTATATAGGTGCTCAGTTTTCTCGAGACATCAATCAAAAGTTCTTTCTAATCTTGAGTCTAATGGGGGCCACACTGTCCTATATGCTAATTCCGAAGATAATTGGGTAAATTTTTCCTTCAAAACATGACGAGTTTAGACGGGAAATAAAACGCGGGATGGAGGCCAGACCATTATGCGAATACGATGTAGCTTCAATGATCCCACTACAGTTAGATGAACTGAGACGTAATTTATGCATAAGCTAGTATCTTTTGTTGCAATGAGCTTTTTTGTGTTCATTGTTTGGGTGATCTATCTGGCGAATACTGGGCAAGATAGCATCTTCTTTGATTTGGTAAGGTCAATTCCTAATGGAGATAAACTTGGCCATGTTAGTCTGTGTGGTATTTTGACAGTCCTATTTATTGTTTGCTGTAAATTTAGAAGTTTCGCATTCGGAAATGCGCATGTTTATTATGGTGTAGCGATAGTCTTGACTTTGGTATGTCTGGAAGAGTTAAGTCAGGCATTTATATCCACACGTACTTTTGACTTGTTTGATATGGTCGCAAACATAGTAGGTATTTCATCTGGCGCATTCATTTGTCATCTGGGCAAAACGAGATTTACACAAACAGGTTAACCTGGTTGAAATCATATTCGTGATATTGAACTCAGCGTTGATAAGAAGAAGGCGATAGCACTTTTTAGGCGATAAAGTGTTTTATCTCAATATTGACATGTCCATTTGAAACGGCAGTAGGGAATTTATGCTTCGGTTAATGATAGTTGCAATCGTATCGACATTTTTGCTTATCCCAGTTGCAGGTTTTTCGAGCAACATCATAGGCAATGAGGTTTTACTTGTTGTTATCAGCTGCTTTATTGGTTATGTGATTGTTCCTATAATATTGCTCAGGTTATGGCCTGCCAAACCGGCTACTCTCACATTAGGCACGCTGCAACAGGCTATTGAAAAAGGGCATATTACAACAATAGAGTACGCCATTTCTGAAGTGGTTGAAATTGAAGAGTATGAAGATGAAGGGCTTCATTATCTACTGTCAATTTCTTCAGAAAAAACTTTGAGCTTGCGTGGTCATTATCTTTATCCGTACAGTGAATTGCCAAATTTCCCGGCGACTATAATGCGTTTATTTGTACATACAGAAAACAACCTTTGCTACGGTATCGAATGTGTTGGTAGTAATTTAGGGTCAGTTCGGAAAGTAACGCCAGCCTCAAATGCTGCCGTGGATGCAGAGGTTGTTCCATCTGATATGGAAGTCATTGAAAAACCCATTTCGGATGTTGTCAGTGAAATACAAAAATATGCCTGATAAGCGGCCAAAGCCGATACTTTTCTATTATGGGTTTCAGTGCTTTTTGACTCGCATCAGTAGTCGTTACGAAGCAAATATAAGTATTAATTTGATGACTATGCCATTGAAGCGTGAATAACCTGAACTGTATATCTCTGTCGTTTTGAATGAATAAAACGTCACATTGATTAATATCATGCACTTAACATGTAAATAGCGGAGACATTTCAAGAATACGTATTGAAATATTCATTATTTCCTTATTCACAATTGAGGGGGAATGCGAGCTTTGATAAAATTGATGGATGGGCGTAATTGAGCGCTTTTATTTATGTACTGTTAAAACAGGTTATGGATGAAGTAATGAAAAAAATGATGAAAAAAGTGGTGATGTTAGCTGGCTTGTTTGTATCAAGTTCTTTGTTCGCTGGCAGCGACGATTTTAAGGTTCAAGGTGTTGGCATTAGCACCGCATCCGGGACAATATTTGTAGATGTCACTAAGTACCACTCTCAGTCATCTTGTAGTGATAAAAATTCGTTTAGATTTAAAACGAACCATCCTTTATATCAAGATATTTATGCGACTCTATTAACTGCAAAAGCAACGGACAGTACCGTTACCATAGCATTCACTGATGATGCCAGTTTGTGCGTATATAACTCTCCACAGATACTTTCAGTGTATCTTAAGTAATGCTTTAGCATTGCAAAAAACGGGGTATGTACAATGCTAGTGTGTGCCCCAGCCAAAACTCGTTAAAGATTTCCTGCTGCCGTACAGAGAACTTTCTGTAAATTGAGTTATTCTAGCGTGTAAATACAACTATATAAATGCCTACTCCTTTTTGATGAGACGAATTCTTTTCGCTACTCATAAAATGCCCGCTTAACTTTCAGAGACACAGTGTGGTCAATACCTCTCTAAGGTCAATATATTTAAATGGTATCTCTTTTCTAAATGATCAACCATTTACCTTGAATGTAGACGAATCCAATTTTGTCTCACGTGTGCTGTCCATAGGCTGTAAATTATACCAATTTGCTTAATTAAGTGATCTATTTTGAGGCGAGAAAATAGGGTCGATAACAACGCAAAAATTTTGCTATTTAGTTGTTCTAAATGAAAAATTTTCAACGCTGTTAGCGTCCTATTTGCTTCTTCAAATAGACCAGGTATTAAGTGAAATTGGTATTATGCTTTGTTGTCTCATTGAGCAGTTGGTATCATCAGAAACAGTATAACGGGGAAGGCGCGGTTGCCTATTAAACCGCTAAAGGTGTGAGGATAAAAGTCACGTCATGGCATGCCAACACCTATGTAGGTCAACGACGTTTACCGGTGCTTGAGTTGTTACCAGCGAGCTATAATGAGGCATGCCCCTTGCTCCGAAAGAAAAGTAAGTGCTTTAAAGGCAAGGCTTCCGATGAGGTTATGTCTGTATTTATTTTTGCGAATGACATAAGCAATGATTTGTAGGGAAAACACCATGCAATTTGAAAGCTGGATAACCTTTTGCTCAATTGCGTTACTGGCAACTGCCACACCCGGGCCTGCGGCTTTGTTGGTGTCCATACACAGTATAAGTTTTGGTTTTAGAAAGTCTCTGCTGACCGTACTGGGTAATATCACAGGGCTTTTCATTATGTCCGGGTTATCTGTCCTTGGACTGAGTACGGTGATCCTGCATTCAGCGCTTGCCTTTACCATTATTAAGTTCCTGGGTGCATTATATTTGATCTATTTGGGTGTGAAATTGTGGCGACATGGGCTGAGCAAATTAGATGTTAATGAAGTCAGCTGTGCTAAAAGTAACGCACTCAATTTATACGGTCAGGGTGTCCTGGTCGCGTTAACTAATCCCAAAGCTATCGTTTTTACAACAGCGCTCTTTCCGCAGTTTATTGTTGTCTCAGAGCCATTATTTGCTCAGTTCTCTGTGTTGGTTTTGAGTTTTATGTCTTTGTCGGTGTTGTGTTTGTCTAGTTACGCTTTTGTAGCTCAACGCGCAAAATCTAAAGCACGCAACCTGGTGTCGGGCACATGGCTGGGTAAACTATTTGGTTCCACGTTTATTGGCGCGGGGTGTTTTCTTGCTACAACTTCCAGGTAAGCAAGCAGCGATTAACCGGCCAATTTTCTATATTAAGCTTTGGATATACAGATGAGTAAACATTTTATTCCGGAGTCATTTGAACCGCCAATGAATCTGGATACTGAGTACTTTCATTTCAGGGTACTGGACGTCAGTGTTGCCGAACCTGATTACGAAGCGGTAATGTCGAGTCAGCAAAATTTGCAGGGGATCTTCGGCCCGGATTTTGACTGGCCTAAAGCAGATATGACTCTTGATGAGAGCAGAGCAAGCCTGAAAGTGCATCAGCGCGAATTTGCCGCCCGGGAGGCATTTGCCTACTCTGTTTTTGATTGTTCGCAAAAGCGCTGTCTGGGGTCAGTATATATCGATCCAAGCCGTTCACCTGAATACGACTGTGAAGTGTATTTATGGGTGCGATCAGACAGTCAGGCATTGGATCCCGTGTTGTATAAAACGGTTCAGAGCTGGCTCGGCGACCATTGGCCATTTAACAAGATTGCGTTTGTAGGAAGAGCGATTTCCTGGCAAGCCTGGGGGTTGGAAATCCACAAAGAGCTTAGCGAAACTTAGCAAGGTTAAAGTCCATGAAATGGTTTGTATTGAGCCTGTTTTTGTTCTCATTTGGGCTATTTGCTTGTAACCCTAATGCAACGACGCTTTCCAACGAACGCTGGGAGGAAAGGCAGCTGGAAGAGGCTTTTGCATTGCAGATAGCACAAGAGGCCGACTTTATCGGGATTGGTCGCGCAGTAAAAGTACGTTCTGTTTGATGAAGAAGCCTTGGGTTACCAGCAAAGGGTCTTTTTTACTGTGTTTCGTGTGCTCAAGGGGACTGCAAGCGCTGAGGTTTCCGCGCTGATGTTAAAAACGGATACGCTTTCAGATGCAGAACGCATTGATGATATCTACGTTTGTGGCAAAGCTCAGAAGCCAAGTGTAGACGACGCGTATGCTGTTGAGACTTATAAGTACTTGTTTTATATCAAGGATGGAATTTTGTTACGGACGAATACCTATCCGGAAGCGCCATTGCCAATGAGCCCGGCAGAGGAGGTGGCGTTTTTGCGGCTTAAACAGCAAATTGACAGCCATTAATCACATCAACTCAAAGTGGTTAAAAAAGGGATGCCAGATCAGCATCCCAATTCATTCACCAGCTAATGCGAGGATTATTCCTGGTCGTGAAACATCTCTTCAAGCTTAAGCCCTGAAAGCTTTTTCAAAGAGTTTAGTAAGTAATAAAGCGCGATAAAGAAGACAATCATGGTTGGTACCATAATCACCGGGTAGCTTAGCGCGGTCATTCTGCCCAGTTCACTATTGTAGGCCTCTGTGCCTGCCGGACTGACGACAATCATTTTTGCCAGAATGTAGTTTAGCGCGGACGATAAGAAAAATGCACTGGCGAGGATTTTTGAGGCAACCTGTTGTACTTTGATTAACTTATCGCTGTTGCCTTTTTCTGCCAATGCTTTTTCGATTCCTTCAATGTCCATGACGGTGTCATTGAACATCAGCGTTTTTAGCAAGGGGTATTTAGTATACTGGCTGACAATAATGCCAATCCCGATAAGCCCGGGGATCAAGGCTTCTTTGATGGCGATATATTTTGCATCCAGCTCCAGCAGACTGATCCCGCCAGTGAGCAACACAGAGACAATACCCAAACCAGAGATAAAACTGAACTTTCCTGTGTTTTTACGTTCCCACAGACCAAATCCCAGCGGAAAGGCCAGCGCGACTACAACACCGAGTGCCGGACCCAGGTATTGCTCTCCTGAAAACTTAGTCAGGATAACCACCGGAATAATAATGTTAAAAATCATTTGGCTAAAAAAGCCGCTTTGTTTCTTATTGGACGACGACACTTTGTCCCCTGTAGTTCTAAACAACGAATGGCCTGAGTGTACGGCAAACTGGGGTTAAAGGGCAACTTTGGGCCCAAAGGGAATTTGGGGCAAAAAAGAAGCTGCACCGGGCAGCTTCCTTTTTTGATGAGAGAGTAACCAGAGACTAGTTACAGAAATTCTTCACCCAGGTCAGGTCGTTCACGCGATGCGCAACGTGAAAGAGCTTAGTCGCTTGTGCAGTTTGCGGGTCAAGCTCATAGATTGCTGCATCAGCATTACGCTCACGGCCCGACACATATAGCGTCCCTTCAGGTGAAATGGCCAAACCGGATGCCCAGTTAACGCCATGCTTGCCGATCAGGGTTAGCTCTAAATTTGCGTCTGCGGTATATAGCGAAGTGCCAGTGAGCACGTATAGCGTGTTGCCATCAGCTGAGTAGGCAATATCGCCATTTTTGAAGTCTTCGTTTGAGGCTTTCATTTTGCCCAGTACACGCTTTTCACCCGTGGCTACATCGTAGTCGTAAGCGTATGTGCGACTGGTGGCCTTCAGAACATCACCTGAGATATCGTAGGCAAGACGAATGACTTTGTAGCCATCGGTCACTGATTCCAAGGTTTGCGTTTTTGCAGACAGGTCATAGCTGTAAATGTGTGAGCTACGGGTCTTAGCGCTTTGCTGGTCAATGAAATACAGTTTACCGTTATGTGCAGCGATATTTGACGCTGTGTTGTTCAGGTTGATCACTTTATCCGACAGGCCTGAACTTAGGTCAATCTGGTGTACGTAGCCCTGCTCGGCATCGCCATAATAGTTAATGGCATACAAACCACCGTTACATACAGCGCTGTCATTAGCCAGCTGACCTGTGAAGATTCCGCCGCGTAACTCCATCGAGCCATTAAAGCTGTTTGCAATGATTGGCATAGTTGCGGTGCCGTGCGGTGCTGTGATATCGGCTTTGGGTGCTAGAATCACGCCTTCAGTTTGCAAACCTGCCAGATTCAGCGCAGTGGCATCGGGGAAATTAAAAATGGTGCGTTGTCTGTGGTTGCTCAGAGTTACATAGCTCTTGTTATTGAGCGGCGCAAAATTATTTCCGGCACCTGAAATATTGAACACAATCGTGGCGTTGTCTGGAATACCCGAGACATCAAATGTATGACTTGACTGAACGTCCTGACCTGTTAGGTTAAATACCTGCAGTTCACTGGTGTTATCGCCAGTTAGATATAGACCGCCCCATTGCTTGAGTGCTTCACCCGTTTGTGACAATTCAGCCAGACTGGCAGACAGGGCTAACATATCCGACTGAGCATCAGCAAAGTCGACGGGCAGGGTCGTGGCGTTGGCAATTACCTCTGCACCGGCTTCGAGGCCTAAACGCACGGTTTCGCTAACCTTATCTGTTTGGCCACCAGCAATGATATGACCGACATACTGTCTGCCATTGATGTACTGAATATCGCCACCGGCAACCAGATAATGCGCATTCAATGCACTGTTATGGCCATACCCGATAGAATAGCCATTAAGGCTGACATCATCGCCTGCGAACACGGCACCCATTGCATTTCCCGATGTTGAATAAAAGTCATCAAATACCAGTGCGGCATAGCCTTTATCCAGGTCATGCTCAGATGACGCGCTAACCGAAAATGCACAAGCAACCAGTGCGCCTGCGAACAGCTTTTTCTTCATTAAGTTCTCCACGAGTTAGGTCTGCACTTAGGTTTTTGCGCAGCTGCCTTGTCAAAAATTCGCCTATTCTAGTTCTTTTATACTAATTTGTCTCTATTTTTCTTTCGTTTTGTGTTCGATATGTGCCAATTATAGGGCCTGATGGGGCCTTTTGATTGTAACTGGCATGTTTGCTCGAGTGTGATAAACAGCAGCTAAAATCGTTGACATCGTTCTGGAATAAACCAGCATAAGACGATAAATATTTGATGCGCTTTGGTTAATAAACGCATCCTGTTGTTTATTTCGCTAAATTTAATACAATTTCCTTGCCAGGCTGGGCTGTTGCACGTCATAAAAATAATAATAAAAAGGATCCAGTATGGAGATCAGAAAACTCAATGCCCTGAGAGGCATTGCGGCAATAATCGTGTTTGTAACACATTTCAGCGACATAACACACTGGCTGGATGGGGCGCTGGGAGGCGGAGCTGGTGCCTATGGGGTGATGTTATTTTTTCTGCTGAGCGGTTTTTTGATGTCGCACTTATATCTGGGGACAGGCTTTACCCCTAGAGGTGTAAAACATTACTTTGTAGCGCGTTTTGCGCGTGTTGTGCCACTGTATCTGCTGGTGGTCTTTGCATCATTCACTCTGACTCAGCGAGGCAGTGATCTCCTCTATCATATCCCTGATCACCAAGCGCTGTTGGCGCATGTGTTGTTTTTACATGGCGACAGCGTACTCTGGTCTATCCCGCCTGAAGTGCAGTTTTACGTTTTATTTGTGTTGTTATGGTTATTCGCTGCGACAAGGCGTGGCTATATCTACCTGCTGATAGTCGGAAGCTTACTGCTGTTATTTTTTACTAATTTCCCTCGTATTTACGGCGAAATACAGGGTGTACCTTACAATCAGTTCACTGTGTTGCGTAGTCTGCCTTATTTTTTTATCGGTGTGATCTTCGGGTTACATTATAAAACCTTGACTATTCCTTCGTATCTGAGAAAGCATGGATTTATTTTGGCTTTATGCCTGATTCCGTTGATGTACCCCGAGTTGTCACCGGTGACATCGGATGCAAAAAACCGCATGTGGCTGAGTTACGAGGTACTGTTGGTAATGAGTGTCGTATTTTTTTGTGTGGTTTTTCTGGTGCCAGACAATAATATCCTGCTGGCTAACAAGGTTGGTGATTTCTTCGGCAAAATCTCTTATTCACTGTATTTATTACACATGCCAGTGATCACTTTCATACATCAGTTTGACTGGGTTGTTGAGATTAAACTTGTCGCTTCGTTTGCATTGAGCACTGCGGTTGCGTTTGTGTCTTTTGCTTGTATAGAAAGGCCAATTGCCGGGTTTATCAGGCGCTCAGCTGATGTGGGTAATTTGAAGCAAACTGAAAGAGCGAGACCTAAAGCTAGACCTTTTTAACCGGGTATGCTTTGGAACATTGCGGAATATTGCTACATAAAGTCATCGCGGGTTGAGTACAAACCAGCAGGCGTGCGCTGAGCTGTTAGCCGAACTTAGTCATTTGTAATTTTTACACACCTCATTGTATCTAATATAGAAATAGTTGCTGTTGTGGAATCTGGTGAGCTTTCTCAACAAAATATTGCTTAAAACTACATCATTTTTAATTGACCTGCACGGCAATTCAATTAAAATCGCGCTTTTTTTGTACGAACATCTGTTGCTGAAAGTGAGGCATTGCATAGTGATAAACAACATTGTTGGTGTAGTGAACAGGTCCCTGGTGATCACGCTGCTTGGTTTGGGGCTAAGTGCTTGTGGAGGAGGTGGTGGTGATACATCGAATGGAACCCAGACAAACACTCAGACAGGCAGTGGCGGGTCTACTGTATCTCCGGATAACAGAGTACCGACAGTGTCAATCACCGGAGCGCAAAGCGCCAACGAAAATGAGACGTTGACCCTGACAGCCGTTGCTGATGATCCCGATGGCCATATTAATAGCTACGCATGGTCATATCAGGCCGATTCTGAATTACAGCTAGTCGGTGAAGACAGCCCGACGCTTGAGATTATAAGTAAAGGTGTCGATGAAGATACCGAAGTCAAAGTATCTTTGACCGTTACGGACAACATGGGCGCGCAGGCAACAGCCACTTATCCGGTGACTATCAAGAATGTGTTAGAACCATTCTCGATTGAGGTAACCGGAGAAAGTGTATATACAGAACAAACCGATTTTATACTTACCGTTGTACCTTCTGTAGACGCCAGCCAAATCTCGCAGATCACCTGGACGCACGATGCCGCGATTGAGTTGCTGCTAAGTGGAGCGGGTACGCCTGAGCTCACCGTTAGCGCCCCGGATCTGACGGATAATCTGGGTGTGAATTTCACGGTCAATGTCGAGCATATTGATGGTCGAGTACAATCTGAATCGCATTGGGTACAGATCCAGGCATCACCTAATGCTTTGCCGGCGGTCTCTGTGTCTGCTGATGATGAAGTGACAGAGGGAGTCACTTTCACTTTGCTAGCTGATGCCTCTGATAGTGATGGTCAGATAGCGAGCTACTCGTGGTCATATAACTCTGAGCTGAAACTGGAGGTGTCAGATGTGACAGAGCGAATCTTGCAAGTGACAGCGCCCGATATAACCTCAGACATGACGGCTCACTTTAGTGTCACAGTTGAAGACAATCAGGGGGCAACGGCGACGGCTTCGCATGCTGTCGTGGTTCGGGCACTGCCTAATGTTGCGCCAACGGCAATCATTCAGGGTGAGTCAACTTTGCTTGAAGGGCAACAGCTCATACTCACAGCACAGGCCAGTGATAGTGATGGTGAAATTGAGCAGTATAGCTGGCGTCATACATCATCTGTTGACCTGGTATTAGACACTTCAGTTGAGGGGCAGCTTAGCCTTTCAACACCCGATATTATGCTGGACAGTACTGCCACTGTGTATCTTGAAGTCACCGATAATCAAGGTGCGGTTACTAAAGTTGCGCATAACATTGAGATAAAAGCGCTGCCAAATGCTGTACCGCAAGTGAACATAAGCGGTCCTATACAGATCAGCGAACGCACAGCTTTCTCTCTGGTGGGGGATGCGAAAGACTCGGATGGCGAAATCGTGGCTTATCAGTGGCATCATGATTCAAACCTGGCTCTGATATTGGACGGTAGCGAGCGTGCCAGCCTGTCAGTGACCAGCCCGGATATCGTGCAAGCGCAAGAGGTTACATTTACCTTGACTGTAACGGATAATCAGCAAGCGCAATCCAGTTATACTCATCTGGTAACCATTGAACCAAATAAGGTAGCACTTACCATACAGGGTAAGGTAACAGATGCGCCGATCCCATTTGCCGATGTCGTCCTGGAAGTAGCGCAGAGGAGCTTTACTGCGCAGGCAGATGAGCAGGGCGATTACCAGCTGGCCTTCAGTGTAGATGAGAGTGAAGTAAATGCACTGGGTACTTTGCGTGCCACTGACACCACAACTCAGGGGCGTGTAGAGCTGGTATCGCAGCTGGGCGCCGTGTCAGATCTTCAGGAGGCAGCCGGAGAAGACAACACACTCAACAGTGATGAGCTATTCGATGTGAATGTCACTAACGTGACCACAGCTGAGTACGCCATACTGCGGCGTATGCATTCAGCCGGTTTCAATGATGCGAACGAGCTGAAAGAAGCGCGTAAACACATTGCTACAGGCGAGAAACTGTCAATTGCATCCTTATTAAAAGCGGTAATTGATCATGGGGTTGCGTTACCAGAAGGAGCAACTTCGACACTGGCGCTTGCACAAGATGCCGAGTTGCTCGCTCAGCTGACGGACTCTCTGGACACCGAGCAGCCCGGGTTACTGGCACAAATTGAAGAGGAAATTAAACAGGATGATACCTTAGTTGATGTTTCCAGTTTTTCGCCTTCAGGCACTTATTACTTACTTGAAACCTCAGTGGTTGACGGTTTTGGTGCCAGCATAGAGTTTAATGAAGACCAGACAGGTTCTCTGGCTGGCAGATCTCTGTCTAACTTCACATGGGAAATACAGGGGCAGCAAATCCTAATCAACCTGGAGAATGAGCTTGATGTGAGCACCAGTCAATTTAGCACCCGCGCGGGATTTAAGACTACCCAGCTTACCTTGACTATTTTCGACAGTGCGGAGCACGCTCAGGCTGTCACCATTGATTTTGTGCCAACCCAGGAACTGCCCCAGGCTCCAGAAGGCACCGTTTCTGTCAATGCTCAGTTGTTTGATAGCAACAAGATCACTCAGCTAGCAGACGATGCGTTTATTGGTCAATGGTCGCTGCTTTTCAATGATGAGCTTAGTGAGCAAAGGCGTATTCGTTTTGATATGAATGCCGGTAATCAAAGTGAGATGTTCGCCGATGAACCAATGCTCTCAGATGGAGGGGGCTTTAAACTTATTGGTACTTGGTATTACACCCAGCCCTGGGAAGAAGTCAGGATCAATGCTCCCTTTTATAACTTCGGGTTTGTGCCAGTCAGAGAGACTGAATTCGGTTATCAGGGCTTGATGTTGCAGGGGTTCGATGAACACAGACGGGTAGTTCAGGCAAGTCTAATTAAGCATCAGGAGATTAGCTTTAACGATATCAATTACCAGAAAATGTGGCGCCAGACAGGTAGCAAGGGTGCTCAAAGCAAATTTAAGGTAGATGGCAATGACAACTACCATTATCGCTGGCACAGAGGTATTGAAGGGATTAAAGTGAATGGGTCTTTGCATCAGTATCACTATGAGTTTGCAGGTCAGGCCGTGGCGCACTGTGACACCAGTCAAGCAGAATGTGAGATTAGCAAAGTATTCCGTCACAAACTGCTTGCGGTTCAAGGTGATCACATTGCCGTGGAGTTTGCCGCAGATGAATATAATAGAGATGATTTCGGCATATCTTATGATATCTCAAGAAGTATACATTTCTATCGCCTGTCAGACAGAGACTGGAAACTGGGCCAGTTTGATAAGTCGCTTTACAAGAATGAGCGCTTTGGACGAGCACTGGATCATGGTCTGGGTCTTTATCATGTAACTGATAATGGCGTGTCGCATATTGAGCGAGACTTTCATTGTCCCACTAGCCCGTCACCAGTTCACTTATGTTCCGACACTTTGATTATAGATGGCGTTGAGTACAAGGCTCGGCTGGATGGTACGCGCATAGAACTGGAACACCTAGTCACTGAAGCCCGTTCGTATCTGTTGATCCAGGACGAATCTGAATCTGAAGTAGTCTTGTGTCATGTTGCTGAGGGGGAGTCTTGTAATGCCAATAATACATTCCGCTTTAGCTACATCAAGCCGGCATTAAACATTAGCTTTGCTATTGAAGGCCTGGGTGAGTTATCGCCAAGTACCTCAGAGTACTATTATGGTGAAGCGTTTTTGGTCGCTGTGAACGCACAGGAAGGTTCACGCCTGGCAAATATTGAAGGGTGTAATGGTTATCTTACTGAACGTCAGGGACAAGCCTATTATCGGGTAAATAACCCGGTTGCAGATTGTGAAATCAGCGCCAGCTTTATTGAGGATTTTGTACCGACAGAGTCAACCTTGTTGATAGATACAAGCGCGGAGGTTATCCCAACGGGTTGGTACTATGAAATGACGGGTGATAACCGTGGGGTATTTTACGGTACAGACGCCATGGCTCATTTCTCAGTAACACAGAGTGATGACGTTTCTATCTTTATCTTTGATGATGAGACGAAAATCCCCATACAGCTTAATCACAGTGAGTTAAAGTGGGTGAATGGTTTCACACTCTTCCAGCAGGGCCAGGAAGTGAATATTAGTTGGAGTGCGTCGAACTCTCGTGATGATCCGACTTATAAAACAACTCCACGCACTGTAAACCCTAGTCGCTATCTGGCGTCACTTGACATAGACAGAGATAATTTGATCGGTGAATGGGCAATCACCTCTATTGAGCATGGAAAAACAATTCGACTGACTCTAAATGATGACCATACCGGAGCGGTGTCAAGGTTTGAGCCTGGAATGGAGGTGCTGTCACAGCTTACCTGGGAGCTGACCGCGCAGAATGAGATCCGCTTGTATGGCGAACAATCTGGTTTATCAGCCACATTGAAGCTATTTGAACAAAGGGAAGGCGGTTATGCATTTGCTGTCGAGCAGGTTGAATATGAAGACATGTCAGATAGTACTGAGCATACCTGGTTGAGCCGCGGAGCCGGTTTGCTAATCCCGCTTACAGGCATAACTTTGGATGATTTGGCTGGTAGCTGGCGGTTCAAGCTCGATGACTCGCACCATGGCTTTGAATTATTCAAAGGCGGTGAACTTCGCTCGGGCCGTTTCAACGGCGCCGCTACAGCCAGTTTTGAAAACCATCAACTGACAGTAAGCGCTTTTTACAATGATATTTTAAGAAGACATGATGCGTTATGTAGCGCCGACAGAGATGAGTGCCAGCAGAAAACAGTTGGCTCGTATACAGTTTTAACTATGCTTTCAGGTAGCTTGTATGTTTATGAGCATAATGAATCAGGCGCAGTGGGTACGCTGGTAAAGGTTGATATTGATCCCCGCGGGAAACTCAATGGCATTGAGCGGCACCTAAGGCAACAGGGTAGTCGTTTTTACCAGCAAACAGCGTCTTCACTTCGAAAGTGGTCATTTTATGAATGGGGGCAAGATTCAGGTACGCACAGCGGTTCTTTACAGATCAGCGAGAACAATAGCACTATCGGCTACCAGGTCTATTTTGACAATAAAATAATCAGACTCAGCGAGTCTGACGGCAGTTACATCTCCTACGAAATGATAGACAGTGATGTTGACTCCATTACTTTGTGTCGTCAAATTGATGGGCAATGTGACTCGCAAGAATATATTGTACTGGATTACCAGCCAGCTGTTGTTGAAGTCACTATTTCTGCACCAGAAGGGGTTGAGGTAACAAGTAATCAGACTTCACCTTATTTCAATTATGGTGAACGCCTTGAAGTCATTGTTTACGACGGTTGGAGTAGTGGCTTGTATGTATCTTCTTTTGAAGGGTGTGGCATTGAGCGACCTGTAAATCTCTTTACAGGTCATGTGACTTTTAGGTCGGATGCAGTTATAGAGTCCTGTACTTTTTCGGTTACCGTGGAGCCAGTGCCTGATTCCCATGCAGACAGGTTAGGTATAACAGATGAGTACCTGCGCGAATGTATTGATTACTTCAGCTCTAGGAGTACTTGGGATTCTTCGAATAATAATTACATGGAGTATGAGTCGAGTTTTTATTGTTTCGCTCAGGACAAGCATGCAACTGATTTAGCGGGGTTAGATAAATTTCCGTATCTGGAGAGTTTGGTTTTAGAAGATGCAATTTTGAGTTCAAATGCGCTGCGGTCAATTGAAAAAGTGACAAACTTAAAAGAGCTGACCATCAAACAGAGTGAAAAGGACGATGGGGTGTTTGAGTTAGATCTTAGCAACCTCCATTCAATTCAATCAATTAAGCTAGAAGAGGGAACATTTGGCTCGGTCAAATTGCAAAATGCAGGGACAGTAAGAGAACTATTCTCAACGGCTGATATCAGTGAACTTGATGTAACACAGGCAACTGAGCTTAACTCTCTTACTGTATGGGGCGCTAGCCTGACTAGCCTGGATATCAGTCAAAATACGCAGTTAACAGAATTGAATATTTCTCGCTCTCAGATACAAGAGGTGAGAGGGGTGAGCGAAGCACACGCGTTGGAAACCCTGCTGGCTGACAACTCGCAGTTGAACTACCTGGATTTAAGTCCATTTATACACCTTAAAGAGTTGAATATCCGTGGGACACAGGTAGCAGCACTGGATCTCACTTTTGCAACCAGCCTAACTAAACTGGAAGCGTCCGATTCTGCTTTGGCATCTCTGACGCTCAATGGCGAGTCAAATATTACTGATTTAACAATTAAAAATGTGCCACTGACGCAGCTAAATACTCAGTTCATGAAAAACTTACGTTCACTGGATGCGACTCAGTCTATGCTCTCGAGTATCGATTTATCGCTCAACTCAGAGTTGTATACTATCAAGCTTGCTGACGCCCAATTGACGAACGTTATTATTCCACAAGAAGGGGGCAATATTTCAGATCTATATTTGTCGAACAACCCTCTCACGGAGTTCACCGTTAATACGGGCGTTATAAACAGGTTGTATCTAGATGGCACAGCATTAACTTCGCTTGATTTGACGGCACTAAAATACATTGACACATTAGATATATCTAATAGTCATATTACGCAAACTGTGCTCTCTTCCGTCTTAAGAAGGCTAGAAGCAGACAAGGTCCCAATGACAGAAATCACGATTCCTGACAATTCAAAGCTAACTCATTTGAGTTTTAAAGATAATACACTTAATGCGATTCATGGGCTTGATGCTCTCAATAGCAGGGATCGTTGGCTGGATCTTTATCTATACCTATACGGCACACAGGTTGATGAAACCTTACTACAACGCCTTAAATCTATGGATTCTGTAAAAGTAATAGGCCAATAAAAATCTACTCGAGCGAAACTGGACTGTGTTACCAGTTTCGCTCAGTTCCATCTGTTCGCAAATACCAAATTCACCCAATACCTGTTCTATTTGAAGGAGCGAATCGGACGCTAACGGCGTTAAAAATTTCTTATTTAGAACCTTCACCTGAGGTATCAGTTCGCAAATTTTCGCGACGCCTATATGGACGTAAGTGCCTAAGCGATAGCAGGCCGCGGGAGCGGTGTTATCGACGCTATTTTCTCGCTTCAAAATAGAACACTTGATTAAGCAAATTGGTATCATTGTGTCCGACTTGTTGCCAGCCAAATAAGGCGGTTGGTATATTTAAAAGTTATTCACCCCCCAATCTTGTCCATTAATCGAATTCGCCCTTACTTTTTGTGAACTCTCTCGCCAGATTCGGGTCAGGTTTATTGGTGGCCAGTTACGGTCAGGTTAAATGCTGGCGACGAATTAAATCATATATAAAACACCGTGTTATTCAGGGAGCAAGTTACTACATTATGGGATCAGATAAGTCACCGGCATTGAGCCTGGGCGAGCCGCTTCAGGTGTGTGATAAGCAAAGAAAACGAGCTGTGCGCAAGCGCTGGATATTAACAGGCTCTACCAGCGCAGTACTAAAGCAATTGACTCTGCCTATGCTGTGGGCAATTCTGGCATTGTTTAGCGCCGACTTAATGGAGCTCTATTTTGCTTCTCGTTTGGGTGTAGAAGAACTCACAGCGATGAGTTATACCTTACCTGTTCAGGCCACTTTGTTTGCTTTTGCAATTGGTCTGGGGATTGTTGTGGCGACCCGGTTAACGCAAGCAAAAGAGGTTGAGCAGCTGGCTGCGGTAAGTTTGATATTCACTGTATTGACTGGTGCAAGTTTGGCGATTGCTATATGGCTTGGTTTAAAACCGATATTGACCATGCTGGGGTTTGCTGAGTTTTCTGCTCGTGAGCAAGTCTGGCCGACACTCGAACGCTATATGCAATATCGACTGGGCGCAGTCGTTTTCTTTTTTGTTGTAATGGTAGTGTTTGGCGTACTTAGAGCATTTGGCAATATGCGCGGCGCTGCACAGTTATTGGTGATGTTTGCAGGTTTACAAATCCTTATTAGCGCTGCACTGTTTATGCCCTGGGCGCAATCTGCGTTATCGCTGAGTGGCCTGGAACGACTAGGGGTTGCCCATTTTGCAGCTGCAACGAGTGCCAGTTTTTATGCGCTGTATTTATTGCGTATTAAAGAAAATATCAGGCTCAAAGTACACCTTTTATCACAGCGTAGCCGACAAGCGTTTCGCCGTTTATTCCGGCTGTTTGTGCCCGTCGTGGCTATGCAGTTGCTTACGCCGCTGGCTCAGTCGTTATTAATGATGATCGTTGCTTCGCAGGGGAGTGATGCCGTGGCCGCATTTGGCGTCGTCATGCGTATAGAGCCGCTTGCATTATTGCTGCCTATGGTACTGACAACGTCACTCCCCATTTTTGTTGGTCAAAATTGGGCAGCGAATAAATCTCTACGGGTACGCAGAGGTATTAAGCAGGCACTGGCTGCCTGTTTGGTTTGGCAGAGTCTCATTGCGTTGGTGCTTTTTTGGGGCGCCGACATGTTGGGAGTTGGTTTCTGTAAACAGTCTTTTGTGAGCCACTCTATTGAACTGGCGATGTGTATTTTACCAATATCTTATGCCGCGCTGGCAGGGGTGATGTTGTATGTGAGTTGTTGTAATGCCATAGGTCGCAGTGGGTTAGCGCTGAATGTCACGCTGGTGCGCTTGTTTGTGTTGTCGCTGCCGGGGGCGTTTATTGGCGCTCAGCTCAACGGCTTTCAGGGTATTGTCTGGGCACTGGCATTGGCAAACTTTTTGGTTGGAGCGTGGTTGTTGTATGGGACCATGCATTCACGCAGTATGCAGCCAAGAGTAGCCACAGGCTGATAAGATATGCAGGGCCTGATAAGTCAGGCCCTGTAACCGAGCGGTGTTACTTCAGGTCGATACTTAAAGCGCAATGATCTGCAAGCATATTGTCTGGGGTCATGTCAGCAAAGTAGTGAAACTGAGCACTGTCTGCCTGATAGTTTTCTTTCATGGACTTAGCCACAAGAATATGATCAATCGGTGCCGGATAGTAGGGGTGGCAACCGGTTAGCATTTGATTTGCGTTGAACACGGGTGCTTTATCCATATTATTCGGATGGGCATTTGCAGCACCCTGAGGGTAATACAGATCTCTGCTCAAACGGTTGTAAGGCGCAGTTAACCTATGGTTAAAGTCACCCAGCACGATGAAGTTGGCTTGCGCTTTGGCTTTTTTCTCGACCCAGTTATCTAAAATAGGCGCTTGTTGCGAAAGTATCTTACAAGCTTCTTTGTCGGAGCGTTTGTAGTCATCTACAAAGCAGCCACTTTTCAGGTGCACGTTCAATAGGTGAAGTGCTTCGCCCTGATAATTGAGCTGGATCTCAAGGCCATTTCTGAGGCCCGGTTTAACAGCTGATAAAGTACTATGCTGGACGACTTTATCGATGGTCAGGGACTTTTTCACCACGAAGGCCACTTTTTGTTGCGTTGAGTCGTTACCACTTTTACGGCAGGCATAGGTTTTACTGTCGGCTCTGTCCGACATGACGATATGCCAGTACTTATCCGAAAAAACCTGACTTACGGCAGCAGCAGAAGCGACTTCCTGTAGCGCAATCACATCTGCGTTAAGCGACTGAGCATACTGTTTAAGGGCCTGAATGTCTTTTGC
Organism: Pseudoalteromonas sp. McH1-42; assembly: GCF_022347845.1. NCBI lineage: Bacteria > Pseudomonadati > Pseudomonadota > Gammaproteobacteria > Alteromonadales > Pseudoalteromonadaceae > Pseudoalteromonas > Pseudoalteromonas sp. McH1-42. The sequence continues at coordinate 105,465 of NZ_JAKRFU010000012.1, forward strand.
ACTTCGAGGCTTACAGCCCGTGTTGTCTGATGCAGAAAGGTGTTCAATATTCCAGGTTGCAACGCGCAGCGTTTGCTTTGATGTTGTCTGTTCCTGATGAGAATGTGACAGTGCGGGTGCTGCACATAGCAGTGCACACAACGCCGCTGCATTTTTTAGCATAGAGGGAGTCATAAAGCGTCTAAATTCATAAAATTGCAATAGTGTTATAGTGTATCAAGATTATTGCTATTTGATGATACAAGTTAGAATATTTGCGTTAAATTCATCAAAAAATCAGACGTTCTGTTACTGGGTTTTCGAACATGCCGCTCGTCCACTGTGGGCCAATAAAAAGTCGCTCAGCACCCGTACGCGCTTGGCTTTGTTAAACTCAGCTTAATGACGAATACAAATATGATTGTGGGAGTTGGCATTAACACTACCCTAACAACCATATTTATGCGCATCTTGCAGGAGCTGAGTGAAATACACTCGTATTTAAAACTCAGTGATTACGGTGACACCAGGTAGCCTTATTTCATCCATGGTCGTCAGGATATTAATTGAACTGGCCAGATCAACCTTACGGCCAATCAGCTGTTCGGGCTGTAATTTTCCTGACAAGATCATTTGCAACATTGCCTCATAGCGGTATGCCTGCATACCATGACTGCCTATGATTTCAAGCTCTTGGGCGATCACTTTGTCCATTGGCAGGTTTGGTTTCGCATGGTCAGCCATTAATAATCCTACCTGAATATGTTTGCCACGGTTACGCAGACTGTTGATTGAGTTTATGCAGGTGGTTGAATGTCCAAGTGCGTCGAGCGATACATGCGCACCACCTTGTGTTAATTCAATGATAGCTTGCGGTAGGTTTTGTGTTGTTCTTGCGTTCAATGTAATCGCAGCACCTACCTGTTTTGCAAGCGATAGAGCTTGGTCTGAGATATCGACAGCAATGACATTAGCGCCTGCTGCATTGGCTATCATTATTGCTGAAAGCCCAACCCCTCCGCAACCATGTACAACGACCCACTGTCCGGCTTGAACCTTACCTTGATCTACAACCGCTCTGAACGAAGTAACAAATCGGCAGCCTAAACTGGCTGCTGTTGCAAAGTCTATCTGTTGAGGCAGGTGGACTAGATTCGTATCTGCGTGGTCTACCGTGACATATTCTGCAAAAGAGCCCCAGTGAGTAAATCCGGGCTGGGTTTGATTTGGGCAGACCTGATGGTCACCTGCGTTACAATCGACACAGGTTCCACAGGCATTGATAAAAGGAACTGTGACGCGCTCACCTACCTTGAAATGTCTTACCTCTTTGCCCACTGCTTCAATGACACCTGAAAATTCATGCCCGGGCACATGGGGTAATTCAATACCTGGATCATGTCCCATCCACCCGTGCCAGTCACTCCGGCAAATTCCAGTCGCTTTTACTTTAACTACAACACCGTGTGAGGCTGGCTCAGGGTCTGGCACTTGAGTGAGTATCGGTAAAGCTGAAAAACTCTCGTAAACAATGGCTTTCATTTGTGACTCCTGTAAGGACAAGCTGATTGAGTATTTAAAAAACTATACGTCAGCGATGTGAAATTACCTTGCTTTTGAAAGTGGAAAAGACATCAGTTGTGAAATACTCTTCTATTAAGATTAGTTGAATTAGAGAGTTCTTTCTATGTACACCTTAGATAAGATAGATAAGCGAATTTTGGCGCGTTTGCAGCAAGATGGTCGACTGACCAACGCCAAGCTGGCGGATGAGCTGTCGCTGAGTGAAACGCCATGTTGGCGTCGGGTAAAAAAGCTGGAAGAAGCGGGCGTGATCGAAGGATATCAGGCTCGTCTGAATCGACAGAGCCTGGGCTTTGGCGTTGTCGCATTCGTTCAGCTAACCTATATTGCACACGATGAGGAAACAACCTATGCCTTTGAGCAAGTTATCCGACATTGTGACTATGTACTGTCATGCCACAATACAACAGGGGAGGCGGACTTTTTGCTACACGTTGTTGCACGCGACCTTGATGATTACAGTAAGTTTGTTGATTCTGTGCTCAGAAAACTCAAAGGGGTTTCATCGATTCGATCGAGCATTTCACTCAAAGAAGTTAAGGGGTCTTCACAGTTACCGGTAGTTTGATGTCGTCCTAGATCGCTTAAGTACGCACTTTATTGAAAAGTAAACTAGCTAGTGTAAAAATACCCTCAGTATAAGCCATAGAAAATAACTCAATACTATGACCGTTAAAGTTACCCGCAGCATGCTGAAACGCCAGGCTATTATTGATGGAGCCCTGAGCGCCTTTCAGCAATATGGTGTCAGTGATACCAGCATGGACAAAATTGCCGAAACAGCCCAGGTTTCAAAGCGCACAGTTTACAATCACTTTGAGAGCAAAGAGCAGTTAGTCACGTATATCATTAAAGAGATCTGGCAGCAGAACATTCTCACATGTGATATCAAATATGACGCTGACAGTGCGCTGGACGAACAGCTGACGGCGTTACTTAAAAATGAGTTGGATTTTCTGAGTAACCAAAATTTGCAGGAGCTGATCCGGGTCGCGATTGGGTATTGTCTGTTTAACCCCGATATTTTTACGGCTGAAATGAGCGAGTTTTTCGACCAGGAAACGGCGCTGATCCGCTGGATAAAGCAGGCCATGTTGCAAGGTCGCCTGCGTCAGGCCGACCCTCAGGTGGCGCATGCACAGCTGATCAGCCTGCTGAAGGGGCAAGCGTTCTGGCCGCAGATTTTGCATCAACAACCTGCATTGACCCAAGAGCAAATTGACGTACTCACAGCGGAAACCGTGGCGTTCTTTCTGGCTTATTATCGGGTCTAACTTTTGCAGCACTCATATGTACGGTGTAGGTAATTGCACTACGGGCAAATATTCAATGTAACCTCAAAAGGTACAGTCATAAAAACACAGTGTGATGAGTACCTGAGTGTGTGCAGAGTTGTACTACACTTTAGCCCATCAGCTATAAGGAAAAGAGACTATGACATTACGTGCGCTTACGCTCATCATTACCCATGGCCTGGTTGGATTCGCCGGTTTCGCGGGTGGCATTTATATGCTGCCCATTCTAACTGCGCCACCTGCACCTAACGAGGGAGCCGTCACAGCCGCCTCTTTAGGGGCAGATTATTCGGCACAATTTCGTAAATCTTTACAAGACAGTGATGCATTGCACTGGGGTGAAGGCATGGTTTCGATCAGCAAAGATCACATTACTTTGCTTGGTGAGCTGGCCCCGGGGCCTGATTATCGTTTGTATTTGTCACCTCAGTTTGTGGAAACAGAAGCCGATTTTAATCGCCTCAAAAGCACCATGGTTGAAGTCGGTGACATTAAAACCTTTAGCAACTTTGTGGTGGATGTACCCCAGCAGGTCAATCCGGCGGATTACAATACTGTGATTGTCTGGTGTGAAGCCTTTGGAGAGTTTATTACAGCTGCACAATATCAGTAGCGACGAGTCATAAAAAGGTCACTGACTGTTCCTACTTCGGTAATAGTGTCCCTCTATTGTTATTTCCTTGAAGAATAAAAACGCTTTATTTGGACGTAAACTTAGGAATAACAATGAAAAAAGTAACATCTCTCTCTGCTGTGATTGCAGCTTTGCTACTTGCTGGTTGTGATGACGACAAAACCGAAGTGGTTGAAGTAGAAAAAGCGGTTGTCACCACAGACACGCAAACTCAGGTAGTGGAAGTTGAAAAGACGATTGTGGTTACCGATACCATTACAGAAATCAAAACGATTGAAGTACCGGTTGTGGTGGAAGTACCCGCTGGTGGTGCCAACAATATGCAAGTTGGTACGCGCCCGGATTTTTTGGTGCAGGACATGGATGAGGGTGAGTTAAAAGACAAACTGGCTCAATGTTCAAATGGTCCTTTCTACAAAACGGACTTTTCAATTGGCCACCGTGGTGCACCAATGCAGTTTCCTGAGCACACTAAAGAGTCGTATCTCGCAGCGGCCAAAATGGGCGCGGGTATCTTGGAGTGTGATGTAACCTTCACCAAAGACAAAGAGCTGGTATGTCGCCACTCTCAGTGCGATCTGCACACCACGACTAACATCCTGGAAACTGACCTGGCACAGAAATGTTCAACGCCGTTTGTACCGGCAGATCCTGAAAATGGCGTTGTGGCTCAGGCTAAGTGTTGTACCAGCGACATTACGCTGGCGGAGTTTATGACGCTTGAAGGTAAAATGGACGCTGCAAACTCTATGGGTACCACAGTGGAAGAATACATGAATGGTACGTCGAACTGGCGCACTGACTTGTATGCCAGCCGGGGTACACTAATGACTCACGCAGAAAGTATTGCTCTGTTCAAAGAGCTAGGTACTAAGATGACGCCTGAGCTTAAGTCTCCATCCGTCACTATGCCATTCGATGGATTTTCTCAGCAGGATTATGCTCAGAAAATGATTGATGAGTACAAGGCTGCGGGTGTTGATCCTAAACACGTCTGGGCACAATCATTTAACCGAGATGACATCAACTATTGGATAGCGCAAAATCCGCAGTTTGGTGCACAGGCAGTTTATCTGGATGACCGATATGAAGCGCAAACGGCGGAGAATGAAAAGGGGGTTACGCCGCAGCAACTGGTCAACAACCCTGAACTATTGGTGCCTACGATGGCTGAGCTGGCAGCAGACGGCGTGAAGATCATTGCACCACCTATGTGGGTGCTGGTAACCGAAGAAAACGGCGAAATGGTGCCATCTGCGTATGCCAAAGCGGCGCGTGATGCAGGCCTTGGTATCATTACCTGGACACTGGAGCGTTCAGGCCACCTGGCAGCTGGCGGCGGCTGGTACTATCAAAGTGTCAACGGCGCACACCGTGGTGAAGGTATGATTAATAACGATGGTGATACCTTTAAACTACTTGATGTACTGGCGAAAGATGTGGGCGTAATGGGCGTATTCTCTGACTGGCCAGCTACAACGACTTACTATGCTAGTTGTATGGGTATGCCAGCAAGTATCTAATCCGACATAACAGGCCGCAGTCTCTATATGAGCTGCGGCTTTTTTGTGTCTAAAAGAACTTGCTGAACAGCAAGCGAACTGAGAAACTGCTGTCACTGTCGACCAGCGGGCTGTCGGTGATGCTGTCATCAAACCAGGTGTAGTCAAACGCAAGTTGGGTAAAGCCGTCAAAAAAGATGGGTGTTGACACTGAGAAGCCCAGCGCGACATTAGTGGCATTATCGCCTTGGTAGTATGGTCTTGCGTTGGTGGCTTCGCTCTGTCTTACTCCGTAATAATAGTCAACATGATTGCTATCCAGATAGCTGACGGTGAGGCTGGGTTCGTAGAAAAACGGACCGGATTTAAAGACCTTACCAAGCCCGGTTGACAGCTCGTAGCCATCCGATTTATCCAGCACATCATGTACCGCAGAGACGTTGAACTTCCAGTTGTTACGCTCGTATTTGATACCAATACCGGCATCCATCGAGAAGTCACGCTCAGCCATGCCTTTAAACACATAGCTGTCCGATTCATCGAAGCCCTGAAAGCGCGGGGCCGCCTGAAGCAGGATCTCTATGTCGTTGACCTCCAGCACTTCATAGCTGATGAGCGGTCCCAGCACGGAGAGTTTATCTCCCCGGTAACCCAAGATGGGTAAGGGGATCACACGCCTGTCGTAGCCCTGGTATATCTCTTCACTGATGCCAAGCCCAATGCCGTACAAGAAACCCTTGGGTTCAAGTTGCGCTCTTGCCGCGCCCCGCTCATCATTTTGAGCCTGAAGAGGCAATGAGGCAGCCAACAGGGAACCAATACAAATTGCGTGTTTAAACATAGTGTGTCCTTATCTGAGTTTATTGTTCTGCTATTGCGTGTGCATGATGAACCGAAGCCTGAACACTGAGCCAGGCTTCTCCTTTTACGTACTATAGACAAGGAACGTTTAGTCTTGATGTCATTTAAACAAAGAAAGTGGTCCGTTGAAGTTATTCAGATTGGGAAAGATGCCGTTGAGCGTGCCCAAATCCAACCCCATCCATTGACCCAGGCTGGCAGCGTACTGATCAACTGAGGTGGTCGGGATGAGACGACCACCACCAGCATCCAGTTCATGGTTGAGCTCTGCGTTGGGAATATCGCCAAAAATGGTACCACCATTGACCGCGCCTCCCATCACAAAGTGGTGTCCTGCCCAGCCATGATCGGTGCCATCACCATTAATGGCCAGTGTTCTGCCAAAATCAGATGCTGTAAATACGGTGACCTGCTCACTGAGGTTGAGGCTTTCCATTGCAGTGTTAAACGCCACCAGCGCATTGTCCAGTGTGGCCTGCAATTTGGGCAGGTTTTGTGCCTGCCCGGAGTGGGTGTCAAATCCACCCATCGCGACTACATAGACTTGTCTTGAGGCCCCCAGTTGCTGGCGCGCAGCAATGCTGTTACCCACGGTTTGCAATTGTTTGCCTAACGAAGTTGCCGGAAACTCTGGCAGTGTGACGGTCGTGTTAGCTTGCGCTGCATTAAACTGGCTGTTGGCCTGATAAGCACTGTTAATGGCGTTGGTGACGTCCTGCTGCAAAAATTGTTGCGCATTCTGAGGTTGGTTGCTGAAATGTGCGACCAGTTCTGGATGGTCGTCAAATTCTTCCAATGCCTCGATGGTGGCGGCCTGTCCGTCACTGACATGGTACGGTGCGGTTTGCTTACCGGTCAGCCATAAAGCGCCATCTGCCGTCGTAATGGCATTAAATGGCGTATTGGCGGTGTGGCCTTGTGTCATCAGGGCATCATTGATCAAGCCTCCCCAGCCAAATTGTGCGCCCTCAGCAGCGCCAGACATCCAGGTTGATTGTTGGTCGTTGTGAGAGAACAACCTGGATGGCAAACGTGCCGTATCCTGTGCAATCATAGCGGCGGTAACCGGACTCAGTAGTGGACCAACATTGCCAACCACGGCCAGCTTATTTTGCTGATATAAGTTTGCCAGCCCGGCTAATTCCGCGGGCAAGGCGAAGCGGCGCGTGCCAAAACGCCCGGGTGTTGCAATCGGTAACAGGTTGGCCAGTGTGCGTGGGGTCGTGTATTTACCCAGCAAACTTTGTCGGTGGCCAGCCCATTGTGTGTAACTGGCCTCGTCATAAGGAATTATGGTGTCATGATTGTCCATGCCACCGTATAAAAATACGCAGACCAGGGCTTTGTAATCATTATCTTGCGACGGACTGTTTGCCAGAGCCTGACCTAACTGAAACATCGAAGAAGCCATTACGGAGGCACCGCTGAGTTTGATAAAATCGCGTCTGTTCATGGGCTTTACTCCTATTTCTGAACTAAGTAATCAGGTGAGGTCATAACCAGTAAAATGGCCAGGTGCACGAGCCGCAGCGGCTCAGCGTCGTCGTTTTGTGCCACCGTTTGTAGTATGTCCTGGATCGATTGCTTGCTGGTGGCACTGAGTTGCCCGGCGCATAGCAACAGGTCCAGGCGAGCTATCAGTGCGCTGAGATCACCTGCCAGCGCCAGTTCTGTGTCGTAGCTTGCGAGGAAGCTCTCTGCGGCGTTTTGAGCATTGAGCGGAATATTTTCTTCGTCATAGATAACTTGCAGTTCCTCGACATCTACTTCTTGTTGTAACCCGGTAATGTAGTAAGTCATGAAGTTGGCGTAGCCGGTAATGGTGCTGGCGTTGGTGATCTGCAGCTCAGGAGCCACCATACCATTGGCTGCGCTCACGCTGCCCGGTGCAGTATAACCGGGGCGGAAGAAGTTAAAGACACTAGGTGAGCGATAGGGGTGTTGGCCCAGCATACTGGCATCTCGGGTGTCCCACAGCATTTCCTGGTATTCCGGGGTGATGTTTTTGACTGCAAACGCCCGTGCCCACTGTGTAAAGCGTAAGATAGGTTCACGGATCTTACCGCCACGCTCTGTGGCGTTCGCTCTGGCATCCGGGTCAAATAAAATTGCTGCCAGTGTTGCGGTTAAATCGCCACGACGGCCATCTCCTACTAAGCTGCCATCGGGCAAAGTTGTGCGGCCGGTGCTAAACGCTGTACCAACACGTGTTACGTAGCCGGGAGAGGGGTTAGACGTGACCAGTCGCTGGATCAGTTGCTTTGCAACGAAAGGGGGCACATTTGGATGGGCAAAAATATGATCCAGCGCCTGTGTCACTGAGGCTTTGGGGCCTGTCCCGGCGGCAATTGTGGTACCCAGGAAGGTTTTACTCTTCTCTGAGTGATTTTCCGGGTAGACAGTCATGGGGAGGGCAAACTCGTTTATCTCCAGCTCTTCAGACGTGTCATAGTCCATATCCAGACCCGTAAACACCCGTGCCAGGCCGGTGATATCCTGATTATTATACAGCTCTTTTGTTGCACCATTCTCATCTTGCTGTTCGGTGCCGTCTGGATTCAGCGCAACAACCCCAACTGTAAACAGTTGCAGTAACTCACGTGCATAGTTTTCATCTGGCATTCTGCCTGTGGCTTCATCCCCTTTAAGGTTACCCATATAGGTCAGATAAAAACCCATGGCGGGAGAGTATGTGACTGCTTCGAGTAACTCCCGATAGTTGCCAAAGGCGTGCTGGATCAAAATATCCTGATAAGAAGCAACGGCTTCAGGGATATCGGTCAGTTCTTCTCCGCCGGCATTGGATACCACCAGCAGTTCGGACAGGGCAAATGCCATCCGTTGACGCATCTGATCGTCACCAGCAATGGCGTTGCGCCAGAATGCCACACTGGTTGATTCGATATACAGCGCATTAAAGTCATCCTCTGCGGTTGGTGGTGGGGTAAACTCGCTCACCACCGGCATGATCAGGCTGGGTGGCAGCTTAAGCTGTGCTTTAAACCAGCTTGATGCGCTTTTTCCTGTCAGGGTATCCAAATCTTGTGGCCGGGCCCCAAAGGTCGCTTGTTGTAAAAATCGTGATGTAGTGAGCGCAGTGGCAAAGGCCGGATCGATTTCGGATGTGTTGTCGTCGGGGGATTCGTCTGCACCATCATCGCCGCCAGAATTGTTGTTAGTATCTCCCTGTGAATTATCGGGCTCCGGCTGTGGGGTGGTCGGGTTGGTTGTGTTGCTTGGGCTGGCATCACTGCCGCCACACCCGGTCAGGCTCAGGCAAAAACTGAGCAGCAGTATGTTAAGCGGGGTTAGTCTGAACATGGTTTCACTCTCTTACTTGCGGATACCTCAAGTTTAGAGTGAAACGGGCGAAGACGGTCATACAGTTGTCATACGGCTTGTTTACAAAATTGTATGCTTTTAGGTTTTACGCATTTTGTTACTCCGAGTTCTTATCTCCGATGCGTGATATTTGGGTATGTTGGCAATTTAGTTACTCAGGACTGAGCGTGTCGGTATCTCAATATTAAACACCGCACCGGGTTGGCTTTCGAGCAGACAAAGCTGGGCCTGGTGGACCTCGCAAATAGCGCGCACAATACTCAGCCCGAGGCCATTGCCAGGGCGACCACGGCTGATGTCGGCACGATAGAACTTATCAAACACTTTGGCCTGATCCTTGACCGGGATGCCAGGGCCATCGTCCCCGATCTGCAGCAGGGCACTCTGGGTATGGCTTTGCAGTCTGAGCCATACGTGCGCATTTGGCTGGCTATGTTCTAGTGCATTTTCCAGCAAGTTACAGATCAACTGACCGAGCAGGTCCTTGTCACCGTGACAGTGCACAGCCGGCACAATGGACACCTCAAAGTGCCGGCCGCTGTCTTCAAAGACCGGTAAGTAACTTTGTGCCAGCTCATCAATGAGTGCGGACAAGTCAAATGTTTTAAAGCCCTGAATGTGTTTTCCTGACTCAATGGCATTCAGCCGCACCAGATTATTAAAGGTGTTGATAACCTGCGCCAGTTCGTTGCTTGCTTTGTCTATGTGCCCTTCCAGTATTGCCGGGTCATCGAGATCCTGATACATACTCTGCAAGCGGTTAGAAATGCGGGACAAAGGGGTTTTCAGATCATGGGCGATGCCCACCGACATGGTTTTCAGATTGCCATGCAGGCGGGATATTTCATCAAGCATGCGGTTAATTGCAACGCTCAGGGTAATGATGTCTGAATTGGATGTCGTCACTTCGGTACGCTTGGAATCCGGAGAGTGTGCAACCTGGGCCAGTTGTTCTGATAATGCTTGCAGGGTGCGGCTATGCTTAACCTGAGAACAGGTGATTGCCGCCACCATCAAGGGCAGGCTTAGCAGGGCAAACCAGTACACCAGTTGTGCATAGAACTCGCTTTTATGGGCGTGCAGCTCGTCCCGTTTTTGCCAGTAATGAATACGCAAGCCATCAGGTAAGTTTACTGTCGCAGTCAAAAGTTCAGCATTGCCTTCCTCACCAAGCGATACGGTTTGCCACTGGGGAGTGGGCGACGTCATCAGATGAGTATCAGCGCCCAAAAGCAGTTTATCTTGCTCAAACACGGCAATCAGCCAGCCTTCATCAGCCAGGTGTGCGTGTGCCTCATGCTCTGGCCAGATAACCTCGTCTTCGAGCTCGAACTCCTGCAACACGTGCTCAAAGCCATGCTCTTCAAGCATACTTTCGATGTCGCCAAGAAACTCACTAAACTCGTGTTGCTGTATTTGTTTATCCTGCCACACCAATAGTTGTGCCAAGAGCCATAACAGCAATAGCATGGAGGCCCAGAGCGCGCCGCTTGAAAGCAAAGCTCGCTTCAAATGATAACGACTAACCATCAGTGGCGCCTGTTAGCAGGTAGCCACTGCCGCGAATGGTTTTGATCATGTCAAACGTAAAAGGCTTATCCAGTTTATTGCGCAATCTGCTGACATGGGTTTGCACTAAGCTGGTTTTGGGATCGAAACTAAAGCCCCAGACCTGCTCCAGTAACATGGTTTTGGTGATTAACTGCTCGGGGTTTTGCATCATATATTCCAGGATCTGATACTCCTTGGGCATCAGCTCAATTTCCTGTCCTGCTCTTAGCACTTGACGGGATGTGCGGTTGAGTCGCAGCTCGCCGATCACCAGCTCCAGCGTGTCAGCTCTGAGGGGCTGACGTCTGGCTAGGGCTTTTAAACGCGCATACAGCTCGGCAAAAGCAAAAGGCTTAACTAAGTAGTCGTCGGCACCGGCTTCAAGTCCGGCGACCCGATCGGCGGTATCACTCAGTGCGGTAAGCATAATAATTGGGGTGGTGACTTTACTGGCGCGTAAAATTCGCACCGCGTCGAGGCCATCCATATTGGGTAACAGGCGGTCGAAAATGATGACATCAAATGCGTGGGCAGAGGCGCTTAGCATGGCGCGCTCTGCGTTGTCACAATGCTGTACTTGCGCATTGTGTTGGGCAAGCCCGGCGCAGATAAATTCAGCCGTGTCCGGGTCGTCTTCAACTAATAAAATATGCATACAAACCTGAGGTTGTCGTCACTCAATTAAAGCATATCGTATTTTTGCAAGAGATAGGCATACAATTTTGTATTGTGCTTTGTCTGCGTCTGTGTATAAATTTAAGCCTATCTAGTATGAAGATAAGGAAATCCCCATGTCAGATAAGCAAGCACAAGGTGGGCCTAACCCGGGCCTGTATATTGGGATTGGTGCAGGTATTGGCACCGCGGTTGGCATAACTGCTGGGGTAGCATTTGATATTCTGGCTTTTTCTATTGCTCCATGTGCCGGAGCCGGCATAGCGCTGGGTGTTGCCCTGTGGGGGGCTAATAAGCAAGCTGGTAAATGAGCAGGGCCGATATGTTCAGCCCTGCCAGATATTACTCCTGATATGCACCGGCACTGTATATCAGTTCGTAACTGTGGCTGTAAATTTCCACGATATTACCGAACGGATCTTCCATATAAATCATGCGATAGGGCTTTTCTCCAGGGTAATAATAGCGTGGTTCTGCCATACGTCGTTTACCCCCTGCGGCCACTATTTTGTCTGCCAGGCCTTCAACATCTGGGTCTTGTACACAAAAATGGAAAATACCAGTTTTCCAGTATTCAAAGTTGTTTTCCGGGCTGGTTTGGTTATCAAACTGGAACAGCTCTACGCCAATACGGTCGCCAGTGGATAGATGTGCTATCCGAAAACGTTTCCAGCCAGGACCAAATACATCATTGCACATTTCACCAATGGCGCTGTCGTCTTCAACGATCTCGGTGGGGGCCATGATCACATACCACCCCATGACCTGAGTGTAAAATTCAACGGCTTTTTCAAGGTCGGGCACTGAGATACCGATATGTGAAAAGGTACGTGGGTAAACCTGGTTCATAAATACGCTCCTGTGTTTGAATAGTGAGCAGGTTACAAACGTCAGGTCATAATGTAAAATTATTAAAAATTATCAAAATAAGTATTTTTTGTAATGATTAATAACAGCTGGCTCCGCACATTTTGTACCCTGGCGGATATAGGGCACTTTACCCGCACGGCTGAGCACTTGCATATGACTCAGTCGGGTGTGAGCCAGCATGTACAAAAGCTAGAGTTGCACTTTGGTGTGGCCTTGTTGCTGCGTGATGGCAAACAGGTGGTACTGACAGAAGCGGGTAAACGGTTGCGTATTCAGGCATTAAAGATATTGCAAGATTTGTCGGAACTGGAATTCAGCATCGGGGAGGATCCGCCTTTTGAAGGAGAAGTTAAGGTGATGTCGCCGGGGAGCCTCGGGCTCAGGCTCTATCCGCAGTTGTTGACGTTGCAAAGCCGTCATCCCGGGCTGGTCATTGATCACAGATTTGCGCCAAATCAGGCCATTGAAAAGGCCATAGCCGATGGCAGTGCTGAGCTAGGCTTCACTACTGTAGCGGCCAGGTCAGCGGAGGTAATGAGCGAGGCGATAGCGACGGAACCCTTGTTGCTGGTTACGCCGGCTGAGGTGGCTGAACCGAGCTGGGAGAACTTGCAGTCACTGGGGTTTATTGACCACCCCGATGGCGCACACCATAGTGAATTGCTACTCAGCGCGAACTTTGCACAGTTTCGGCATTGCACACAGTTTGCCCGCAGAGGGTTTTCTAATCAGATAAGCCTGATCCTTGAACCAGTCAGTCGGGGCATTGGGTTTAGTGTTTTACCTGCCTTTGCGGTTGAGGCCTTTGCCCGGCAAAAACTAATACGGGTACATTCACTGAGCCAACCCGTGAGCGAGACAATTTATCTGTGCACAGCGCGACGTGCCGTCTTGCCTGCCAGAGTACGGACTGTGATTGAGCATGCAAAAAGCAGTTTATAGTACCGACCAGTATATTCTTGTCTGCACTAAATCAATAAATATTGGCTTAGCACTGGCACATCCGCGTGCGAGCCATTACTATGCAGGCCAAATGAATCAAAATGTAGTAAGTCAGCATGTCTTTACCTCCTTGCCCGAAATGTAATTCTGAATACGTCTATCAGGATCAAAGCAATCTAGTGTGCCCGGAGTGCGCCTATGAATGGAACCCAAATGAAGTCAACGAAGACGATGTAATCACAGTGAAAGATGCCAACGGGGCATTGCTTGCCGACGGTGACAAAGTGACTGTGATCAAAGATTTGAAAATCAAAGGCAGTTCTCAGGTGATCAAAATTGGCACTAAAGCTCTGGTTCGTCGTGTTCTGGATAAAAAAGACCACGAACTGGATTGCAAGGTCGATGGTGTAGGCGAAATGATGGTCACCGCGAAATTTGTGAAAAAGGCCTAAACGGGTAATTTACTCAAGCCACCCAGGGCACTCAGCTTGTTATCCCGTGTTCTAACACGGGATCTTCCAACCAAGACACCACCATCACTGCTAAACTCTGTCTCACTGGCACCTCATGTCGTGAAATGCCCGCAAACCTGTGAACCGACTTCTTTGTTATGTCGTACTACCCAAGATTAACTATACAAGGAGCAGACATTGAAAACAGTCTTAATTATCATGATGACGCTTGTCCTCAGTAGTTGTCTGGGCATGCCACAGGGCGTGCAGCCTGTGGGGAATTTTGAGCTCAATCGCTACCTGGGCAAGTGGTACGAGATTGCCCGCCTGGATCACTCTTTTGAGCGCGGCCTGACCCGGGTGACGGCGCAATATAGTATGCGCGAAGACGGCGGCGTGAAGGTCATTAATCGCGGCTTCAACGCAGCAGAAAATCAGTGGCGCGAAGCTGAAGGTAAAGCATTTTTTGTCAACCAGGACGATGAAGCCTACCTGAAAGTGTCGTTCTTTGGTCCGTTTTATGGGGCTTATGTTGTGTTTGAGCTCGACCACGATAACTATCAATATGCGTTTGTGTCTGGTCCGGACACGGAGTACTTATGGCTACTCTCTCGAACCCCACAAGTCGATCAGGCGATCATCGATAAGTTTGTCAGCATGGCGGCTGATCGAGGCTTTGATACCGACGCGCTGATCTTTGTTGAGCAGTGATCTGGTTTTGCTCATGCCAGCTCTAGCGGTAACTGAACTCTGGCTCTGGCACCTGTCTTATCTGTACGATTGACCAGGGTTAATTGGCCATTGTGCTGCTCTACAATGTTTTTACACAGCACCAGACCAATGCCTTTGCCATTTGGTTTGGTTGTGTAAAAGGGCACGAACAAGTTGTCTTGGTTAGTGAGTCCCTGACCTTCATCCAGAATATCTATAAACGCGTATTGTGCTGTGTTGCTAACGATAATATCAACCATCCCGGTTTCATCGCTGGCCTCCAGCGCGTTAGTGATCAGGTTAACCAATACCTGTTCCAGCAGGCTGACATCCACATGCAGTGCAAAGGTCTGCTCAATTGAACAGCGGACCCGGGTGTCATATAAAACCTGTATGGGGCTGAGCAGGGCGTCAATACTTACCGTTTCTGTATGCAGCTGGTGTTGCCGGGCAACGCTGGCGTAGCGATTGACGAATGACATCAGCCCGTCACTGCGCTGTACTATTACTGCCAGCGCCTGTTCAAAATCAGCTTGCGTATCGGCGCCGGCTTGTAACATTTGCAGTGTCTGTGCCAGTGATTTAATGGGAGATAGTGAGTTGTGGATCTCATGGCTCAGAATGCGGATCATTTTTTGCCAGGCGTCGCGCTGCGCCTGACTGACCACAGACTGGACATCGGTCAGGATCAATAAATGAGCGTGGCTGTCGTCAATGGGGATCTGGCTTTGCCGGATCTGCCATTGCTGAGCCAGCGACAGGTGACTGAATTGCCACTGCCCGTTAGTTTTTATCAGGCTGAAATGAGCGGCCTTGAGTCGTTTTTGCGTTTGCCAGGGTTTGCCGGTCCAGTTTGAAAAAGCGTCGTTGGCATGAACCAGCGTGTTGCTTTCATCAAACACCACAATGGGGCTGGGCAGCTGCTCAATGAGCCTGAACAATAAGATTGCCTGATGATCCCGTGCAGATTTATACGCTTGTAAATGATCACATAGTTGGCTGGTTTCGGTTTGCAGCTGGGCCAGAATGCCGCTTTTGTCGGTAGTGTAAAAGCGTTGACCATAGTCTTCCAGCCGCATGGCTTCAATGGTCGTCGTCAGATGGTAAAAAGGCTGAATAAGGCGCACTTTGATATGTTGTAGCAGCAGCGCAGCCGGGCACAATCCCAGGACCCAAAGTGTAATGACACCCAGCCAGCCACTGCCCAGACTGAGCAGTAACCCGGTACTGAGCGAGGCCAGTAGCAGCCACACTAACATGCAAAATAGGGCTGCGGATCGTTCGTAACTCAGCGCCATCATATTTACGAGTGCCGGGTCTTAATGTTGAATTTATCCATGCGCCGATACAACGCACTTTTACTGATCCCCAGCAGGAGTGAGGCGTCTTCAACGTTGTCCTGACATTGAGCCAGTGCCATTCGGATGAGTTTTTGCTCTGCCTGCTCCAGAGTTACCAACTCTGACACCGGATTGTTGAGCTCGGTTTTGACGGCTTTTATTTGCAACTGACGGGCAGTGATCTCGGACTCGTCGCACATCAATACGGCGCGCTCCATGATATGACTTAGCTCCCGTACATTTCCCGGCCAGTGATAGGCTTGCAAGGTGTTGCATGCACAATCAGACAAAATTAATTCAGGCAAGCCGTAGGTTTGCGCATGGTGCGAGATAAAGTGTTTTGCCAGCGGAATGATTTCATCACTGCGCTGGCGCAGAGGTGGCACAGTCAGCTCTATGGTGTTGAGCCTGAAATACAGATCCTGGCGAAATCTCTCTTGTGCTTGAAGCGCCTCTAAATCTGCATTGGTGGCGCTGATCAGGCGACAATCGGCGTGAAGGGTGTGATCTGCGCCCACAGGCTCGTATTCGCCATTTTCCAGTACCCGTAATAACTTAGCTTGTTGTGATTCGCTCAGCGTGGCAATTTCATCTAAAAACAGGGTGCCGCCAGTGGCCTGAGTAAAACGGCCTTCGCGGTCCTGCCTGGCATCGGTAAAGGCCCCTTTAACATGACCAAATAGTTCGCTTTCGAACAAGGGATCGGGGATAGCTGCCATATTTACGCTGATCAGTGTACCTGTCCGGGCGCTCTGCTGGTGGAGGTACTGAGCAATCTGGGATTTACCTGTGCCGTTCTCACCGCGCAATAAAATATTGGCGCCGGTTGGCGCAACCCGGTCAAGTTGCTTTTTGAGTGTTTGCATCTGCGGACTGAGCCACCGTAGTGTCTTGTCAGTGGTTTTTTGAGCGATAAGAGTTGCGCTTTGCCGAGCCTGGGCCATTTGTCTCAGCCCCAGATGTTTTTTGATCATCATCAGTACGGCGTGGTTGTCCCAGGGCTTGGCAAAAAAATCCACAGCGCCACGCTGCATGGCTTCGACAGCCAGGGTCACACTCGACCAGGCGGTCATAGCAATAAACGCTGGGCTGGATGGGGTTGCTTTGGCATGCTTAGATAAAAATTGCAGGCCCTCCCGACCCGACGTGGTATCCAGTTCATAGTTCATATCGAGCAACACCAGGTCGACAGATTGCTGTGCAAGCGTGTCTGCCGCAGCGCTCAGCGAGCTGCATTGGAGAGTGTTAAAGCCGCTGTTTTTCAGCAGCATGTGAAGACTCAGGCGAATATCTGCCTTGTCATCTACGATAAGTAGGGTGCCTTGCATGGTATAACTGGCAGGCGCTTTGAAGCGCCTGCATTTCCTCATTGACTGTTGTTCGATTTGTTATTCATTTCTCAATGCCCGGATAGGGTCCTGACGGATCACCTTTTGTACTGGCAGATAACTGGCAACTAGTGCGACCAGTAGCATCACCGGAATGCTGCTGATGATGGCCAGCCAGTTCACATCGACTGGTCCGTCGCCGATACGAGACCACACCAGATAACCCAGGCTTGCAAATAGCAGGCTGACTGCCAGGCCGGTAAAAATTGGCACAAAACTCTGTTTTATGATCATAGCGGCCAGTTTATGTGTGTGTGCCCCCAGAGACAAATGAATGCCCAACTCGTAACGACGCATTTGCACGCTATAGGTAAGTACACCGTAAATGCCTGCGCCAGCCAAGCTAAGCGTCAGTGCTAATAACGCCACGGTCAGCATGGCCTGAAGCCAGGTTTGTCTGAGTCGCTGACTGAGCATATCATCCACTTTCCTGAAAACCGAGAAGTTTAAGGTCGGATGAATATCTCTCAGTACCTCACCAAATTGCACTTTTGATAAAGGCCCGCTGGCTTTGATAATAAACGCACTGCTGCCTTCGGTGAGCGGTACATAGTAGCGCTCCAATTCATACCCTAGCGGGCCGGTGGGTACGTAAACGTCGCCTACGACACCGACAACTTGTCTTGGAGTTTCCTGGTCGATGTATAGCGTTTGCCCAAGCGGGTTATTTGTGTCATATAGGCGTTTGGCCAGTGACTCCGAGATGATAATTTCGTTGTTATCCTCTCCAGAGGCTGCAATAGGGGTAAAGCTGCGCCCTTGCCTGACAGGCAAAGATAAAGTAGCGAAAGCATCCTGATCTAAAAATGCCAAACTGGTTATGCCCAATAGCGCAATTTGTTCGTCATATAGGTAGTTTTTCCAGCTCATGGCTAATGGAGAGGCTGCACTGGCTGCCACAGAATCGACATTTGCTTGTGCACTCAGGGTACTTTTCACCTGTCGGGTTAGTTCAAATGGGTCAATCTCAGTGGCACTGCTATCAACACGCACATAGTAGAGGTGTTCAGTATTGAACCCGGTTGGGTGGGTCATTTTATGATAGGCGGGTAGGAGCTTATTGGCCGCCAGAAACAGCAATAAACTGGCAAACATCACTTGTAGTGCCACCAGGATATGACGAGTGCGGGTAGAGATTTGCGCACCTGTGCCTTTGCCGCTGGCATGCAGGGCGCCTGTCAGGGCATGGTAGTTAACTTGACTGCTGGTGATGGCGGCAATGAGCAGAGTGATAAGCAGCGCCAGGGTAATTGCAACTACAATAGTGGGCGCATCGAGCGACAATGCCTGCATACGAGTGAATAGATAGCTCAAGTCGTCGGCCAACAGGACATTCAGCCACTGCGCGCCCAGTAAGCCGAGCACGGTTGCGGCGCCAATCAATAAAGCACCTTCACAAAACATACTGATGAAAATATGGCGTGGCTTAGCTCCTAGTGCAGCCTGAATTGCAATAGTACGTTGCTTTTGTGCGCCTCGTGATAAAAACAGGTTGGTGACATTGGTCAGCGCAATCAAAACCAGCACTGCCGCGGAAAACAATAAACTCAATGCCAGGTTATCGCTCTCGGCGATGATTCTGGTGCGCAATGGGGTGAAGCGTGCCCCGATGGCGGTATCGGGGGCAACGTTCTCCTGAGATTGATACAGGGTATTGATCTGCTCACCCAGTGAGTGATTGGCTTGCGCTGTGTTCACACCCGGCTTAAAGCGAGCGATCCCATTAAACTGGCTGCTGATGCTGTTCCAGTTATTAGTGGTGCTAAGTGCTTCTGGGAAGCTGCTGAATCCAGTGATCTCAGAGCTGCGAAAAATCTCTGGTACTTCAAAGTTCTCGGCAACGACTCCCACAATTTGATAAGCCACCCGGTTCAGCTGGGTAAAGGTGCCAATTACGGCGGGATCTGCATTGAAGTCTTCCAGCCAGGCCTGATAACTGAGTACCAGCACTTTTTGTTCATCGCTGATCCCTTCATTGCTGTTCAATGCGCGGCCCAAATGCATGGGCACGCCGAGTAACGAGAAAAATTCAGGGGAAACACGCAGCACATCCACTGTGGGTCGTCCGTCGACATCCATCAGACGAGGTGAGGTGTGATGCAGCATGGCCATTTCATCAATAAACTGTTGATCCTGGTAGAGCAGCACTTGAGTTGGCAACATCTGAAAGCCGTATTGTGTCTCGCCGTTGATGGTTTCGCTCTGATCGGTAACCCATAAGGTATCGGCATTGGGGTAGGGTAAGGGCTTGGTCAGCAACCGGTGGTTGATGTTGATCACTACACACAGCGCCGCCAGGGTCAGCGCTAGTGTAAAAATCACGGTGAAGCTAAAGCCGGGCAGCTTTTTCAGGTTAGACGCTGCCAGTTTAAGTTCTTCTTTGATCATCCTGCCATCTCCAGCTTCACCTCATCTACCATAACGCCATCAAGTAGGAACAGTTTGCGACTGGCCATATCGGCATACCTCAGGTCGTGTGTGACCATGCACATGGTGGTGCCTTGTGCGTTTAAGTCGTGCAGCATCTGCATGACAGCATCACCGTTTTTGGAATCCAGGTTACCGGTGGGCTCATCAATCAGCAGAATATCTGGCTGATTGACCAACGCCCGTGCGATGGCAATGCGCTGCTGCTGACCACCCGACAGTTGATTGGGCTGATGGTTTATCCTATGTGTCATTTGCACCAGCTCCAGACAATGCATCACTCGCTCTTTGAGCTGAGTGCCATTCAGAGGATGCGCACTGTACTTAACTGGCAGCGCCAGGTTGTCGAATACATTCAGTTCATCTATCAGATTGAACGACTGAAAGACGAAGCCAATGTGCTTGTTTCTTAATGTTGCGCGTTGATTGACACTGAGTTGGCTGGCGTCGTTTCCGGCGATCTGATAACTGCCGCCAGTAGGCGTGTCTAACAGGCCCAGAATATTGAGTAGGGTAGATTTGCCGCAACCGGATGGGCCAGAGATAGAAACATATTCACCCTCGTTGATACTCAGGTTCACGCCACGTAAGGCTTGTGTTTCCATACCACTGAGCAGGAAGTGTTTTGTGATATCTGTGAGTTTAATAACGCATTTGTTGTTCATTGTTGTTTCCTTATTTACTCAGGTACACGACCGGCTCATCCTGATAGGATGCCATATCCGACAGAATAAAGCGCTGCTCTGGTTGTGCGCCGGATAGCAGCTGAATATGCTGTGCGGTTTGGGCGCCATAGTGTACCTTAATGGCGTGTGCTTGATGGGTATTCGCGTCGATACGGTATAACCTGGCGTGGCTAAAGGCTTTGGCACCGACAGGCTTGTCGATAAACAGCGCGTCGTTGAGTGTGTTGATATGTATAGTGCCTTCAATATTGAGTTCGGGCCGGGCGCTGTCGGGTAAAGTTTTGGGCAGTGCTACTTCAACCTCAATATTGCCATTTTGCACCACAGGGTTTATACGCGAGACAGTGCCTGTGATTAGATCTGAGCGGGTGTTCACCTGAACCGATTGCGTCAGTGCTACTTGCTCCGCATATGCCTGTGGAATTTGCAATCGGGCATATAAATCGCGGGTGCTGCCAACCAACGCCAGTTGCGCGCCCATGGGCACACTTTGCCCCAGTTCGACATATACCTGCTGCACCACACCTGTGATCCCCGCCCGCACAGTGAGGCGGTCAACTCTGTGCTGGATCAGCTGATAAGCCTCTTCGGCGGCTTCGATATCTGAGTTGGCCAGCTGTAAGTTAGCTGTATGCAAGGTTGCAAGTTGACTGATACGACGTTGTTCAATGTCAATCCTGCGGGTTAACTGGCGATGTTCCAGAACTGTACGCTGATAATCCAGTTTGGATACTGCACCATCCTCAACCAGACCTGCCTGAGCAGACACCTCTAACTCAGCACGTTCTAAGTCAGATTTTAAGATCTCCAGGTCTGCCTGATGCGACAGCATTTCACGCTGCTGATTAATGTTTGATTGCAAATATTGATCTTTTGCCTGTTGCAGCGTGCGTTTTGCATCTTTTAGTGCCTGAGTCAGGTTGGCATCCTTAAGTCGCATGATCACACTGTCGGGCGTAACCTCAATACCCGGGCGCAGTACGATTTCCTCTATCGTGGCTTCACTGGCTGCACTGATCAAACGCGGCGTGCGCGATTTAAGCTGACCAAACCCGGCCACTGAAATGACTAAATCTCCCTGTCTGACCTCACCAATCCAGGCATCCTCTGTCGGCAAGGATGCCTGCGCGCTGGGCTGGGCGAGCAGCCAGCCCGCCACGACAACGAACAAGGTAATCCCGCCTAGCCACAGCCAATTCACTTGGGTGTTCTTTTTTTGTTCGACTTGTATGTCCATACTCAATCCTCTAAGGGTACTTGATAGTAGACATTACAAGTCACATGCCATTTTTTAAGTGTTTGTATTTGTTGGTTTTGGCTGTTTTTTGAGTATGTGTACTCGGCTTTATTTGTGGAAGTGAAATTGTGATTTTTGGAAATGGGAGGACGATCTAAGTTGAGTTTGTCAGGTTCCTGTAGCTCGCGCTAAGGTGAATGAATTGCTAAGAGTACGTCCCTCGTCAGGCTTGCAGGCTGATGCTCTGGGTGGTAGGTTGTACCCATTATGGTTAAGTTTTTTTAATGAAGAGCTAGAAGGCCATTAGGAACAGGCTTAAGCTGGCATTCTCGCTATATTTTATATTAAAGTTCGGTGCATATAAGGAAGTGGTACACAGGCAATGAGGTACTTTAAAACCCCAGAATTTCTTTTCGAAGTATTTGGTGAAAAACAATCACTTTTAGAGGTTTGTTGTACGATTGTATTTGCCTTGTTCGGAAGTTGGATTGTTTATTCAGTTGCAGATACAAGCTTAGATAATTGGAAATCAATCATAGCTTTTCTATTAATCTTTGATGTATTGGCGGGCTGCATTGCTAATTTTAGCTATGGCACGAATGAATTTTATTCTCGGCGGCCCAAAAGTCGCCTTATTTTTATCGCCATTCACGTTCATATTTTAGCTATTGCATGGTTGCTTTCTGAACCCATGGGTAGTGCAATCATGATTTGGGGCTACACTATCGTGTCAGCATTGATAGTCAATGCGCTAAAGGGGAAGTCAATTCAGTCTTTTGTTGCCGCTAATTTTATGTGCTATGGCATCTTTTTATTGATTTACTTGTCACTGCCACTTTGGTTTTTGATGGTGAGTATTTTTTTCATGGTAAAGGTACTGTTTAGCTTTGCTGTTGACCACTTTGGAAAGCACGCGAATTGCTCAGTACAAAGAGAAATATAACCAGCGCATTAAGTAGTGGGGCTGCTAACGCTTGGCTTAGTTCCACTTCATTGCACAAGTATAGCCAAGTAGTATCATCCTTTGACGCTGTCATACAAAACACATGAAAATTAAAAAAATCGAAGAAAAAAACTGGGTAGGCATCTTAGAAATTCAAGATAGTGCCTATCATGAAGTTGGCCTAGAAGAATTAGAGGTACTCAAATCTAAGCAATTCGCATCACCGGACACTTGCTTTGTCTGCGTGTCAGATCGAGATGATGTTTTAGGCTATTTGTTGGCACATCCTTGGATCGGCAATGAGCCTCCCAAGCTGTTTGAGCCTTTGCCAGACCTTGTAAATAGCGACTCCTTATTTCTCCATGATATGGCAGTTGGTCCACACTTCAAGGGCCAAGGAATAGGCCGTTCAATGATGGAATTGCTAATAAAAGTGTGTGTAAGTAAAGGGGTTAAGCGAATCACTCTTGTTGCTGTTCAAGGCGCTGGTCGCTTTTGGTCATTACTGGGCTTCGAAGAAATCTCAGGAGCAAATCTATATCCAGGTTATGGAAAAAATGCAGTCTTAATGGAGAAGGTTTTAGCAGCATAGTAAGGTGCTGCATCTAATCGACTACACCCTGGCGGCGGCCGAGCAAGGCGTCAGGTTTATTTAAAAAGGGAGCTTATTTTGAAATATACAATAGTAGCGTTTCTGTTATCTGTGTCTGTTGATGTTACTGCTCAACCAATTTCAGATTTTGAACTTTCGAAAAAACTGGTTGGGTCATGGTCAATTTCAAAAACAGATAAGTATTATGGGCAAGAAGGTCATATCAGTACTTATAGAAGTGATGGCACTATAGAGCATATTCAATACACTTCCGGTAAATGCAATTCGATAGACTCAATTACTCTCGGCAGTTGGTTGATTAAAGATGGACAACTCACGATCACGGTAACAGAAAGCCAAGGTCAAAACCCTTTGCCTACAGGCATAATAGTTACAGACAAAATAGTCACTATCGATGATAAATCATTTGTGTTTATTTCAAGTGCAGGGCGAAAAGTACGCAGAATTCGCAGTAATACGTGTTTATGAACAGTAATCTAATCAGATTATAAACGCGGGCAGGAAACCATTGTTTTGTTCGCGCTTATATTTTAAGCCAGCTACAGCAACGCGTGGAGTTTCTTAAATAATTGAGTTCGCTCAAGCTGGTGTATCAAACGCACGTATTCGTGTATAGCACCGTGTAATCGTTTCCCTGGCATAAAATAATCATTTCGTCGTCCGACCTCTTTGCCGAATCTGACTGTGGGCAGTCATCTAATATGTCAGAATTCATGATCCCAGACAAGAGATAGCAGGATAGCATTAAGCGTGCGAGAACCTGTGCAAAGAACACTTGAGGGGGAGGTAAGTGTTGTGCAAAAGTTTCTATTATCGGGAATTTATTGCTGGGTATTCATGGTGAAATGTAATAAGATATAAAAATCAACAAGTTATGTGTCTTTGTGGCACAGGTTTAATTAAGGGAAATTATGAAGCTTTTTAGTTTATTTTTTAGTGCACTTTGTCTGTTGCTATCAAGTGTTTTGTACGCTGAGCCAGCTAAAAAAGTATTGATTATTGTATCAAATATGGAAAACATGGGAGATCCAGAAAAACATGATGCAAGAAACAACCTATGGGAAGTGGCACCGCCATATCATGTGTTTGTTAGTCATGGCTTTGACGTGGACTTTGTATCACCTCAAGGTGGGAAAGTTCCTTTTATGATGGACCCTCTCGGAATCAGCAGTTATACAATAAAATACGAGAACTTTTTAGGTAAAGCTAACAGTTCACTTAAACCAGAAGACGTTAATCCTGATGACTACTGGGGCGTATATATAGGTGGAGGGTACGGCCCTGTTTTTGATGTGGCGAGCAATAAAGAAATACAGTCAATCATTGCCAGAATCTATGAGTCGGGCGGTGTTGTAGGCACGGGTGGTCATGGGGCAGCAGGTATTGCTAACGTGAAATTGGCTTCCGGGCAATTTCTCGTTAAGGGTAAAAAAGTCGCAGGTTTCCCTAACTCCACAGAAAAATCGAAAAAGTGGGCGAAACAAGGGACGCTATTACCCTTTTTGATTGAAAGCCAGCTTAATAAGAACGGGGCATTTGCGCAAAATAAGGAAACATTAAAAAATAAACATGATGTTGTCATTGACCAACGTGTGGTTACAACTATGTTTTTACCATCTGCTGCTCTGGTTGCAAAGGAAATGATTATTACTAATAGTGGTACTTAACAAACGTTATGGCGTCAATAGCTAAATGTCAGTATTTGGCGCCTTCTGAAGATTCCTCAGAGTATGGTTTTTGGTGAGCAGGAGAATTGATGCCAGCATTTATAAAGTTTCTTTGGTTAATAGGCTTGAGCAGTTTAGTATATGGATTCTCTGTATTTGAGTATGCTGACAGTATTGGGGAGCTTACTGAATTTGAAAAACTTCAGGGAGAAATACGTTCTGTAGAATGTAAAGAGGGCTCACGTTCGTTTATGCAGAAAAAGCTAACATTTTTTACAGATAAATCAGGGCTTGAGATGAAATTTAGTAAAGAAGGAGAGTGTTCACAGCTTGTGGCATTTTATGAAAATGCACGCTCTTTTGAGGCAGTACAGAGAAATACCTTGTTAAAGCTTCACGTCTTTTCTCTGAAAGTTGATGGCATCGAACAATATGATTTTGCTGAGCAAAAAAGTGACTACAATTTATAATATATTTTCACTGTTCATTACTCCGTTGATTGTTGCTATTTGCGCGACTGTTAATTGGAGCCGAGGCCGAAGGCGTCAATAGTTTACCTAACAAAATTGTAAACGCGGACAAAAAGTAGTTGCCTTTGTTTGTGCCCATAAATTACTTATCAGCTATTTTTAGCTAGATACTGCGGCGCTTGTGGACCCCTCATAAAAGAGGGCTCTCAAGCTGCGATGTGAAGCAAACCTCTTCACTTATAGTCTTGCGTGACTGTTTCCACGCCATTTCGTCAAATAACCTTTTTGCCAAGTCTGACAGTCGACAAAACGGCACAATCTCTGATTGTATTTGCCAGGAACTTTCGTTGCCTATTTGAGTGCGAGCATACAGGCCAAACCACCAGAGGATAATTGTCGCAAGTAAATAGAGCAATAACAGTGTATCGAGCCGGTAGGGTACATCGGCTTTTACTATGTCTGAGGCACATACCGTATTGAGGGCTTTTCAGATCTCGAAAGTTTTCTTCGATTTACATACGCTCGCGAACAGTGATTTTGCTACGCATCCGTCTGAGCCATGACCAACCTTTTTATCAACCTGTCGAAACCCGGCATTTCGGTTGCCAGCATTAATACCAAGATGCCGGGCATGAATTTGGGGCAGTTTTTTCTAAGCATATCGTATAGGATGGAGAGAATACACAGGGTGTTGTTATCTCGTTAGCTTTAGCGAAATAAGTTAAATCAAACAATACCTTGTGTCTCCATCGCATTGATTTTAAATATGAATATCTGGGGATTCCTCAGATACGGGCGTTAGGAATACCTTTGAATCGGAAAAATAACTTTATAAGACAACTACTTTTGATGGTTTTAATACTTCCTTCAGCAGTCGGCTGGGGCGTGTTATCTTTGATTAGTTTGTCTGTCAGTGCATTCATGATGTTTGAAAGTTTATTTTATTTTGGTCTGTTCACTTTTTCTTTACTGGGGTTGACGTGTATTTTTTTTGGTGTGAAATCGATATATGACTTTCCAAATGTGACAAGATTAACTTGCTTGTTTTTAGCTTTAAGCCTGATAATTTTAACGGCCTTTGGTGTTACCGGAACTTCGCAACCGCTGTTCTGTTTATCATTTATTTCAATTGTGTTTGCTGGGGTGTTATTGCTCTGGCAACGAAGAATCATTACACAGGCCTAAATAACGTTTCAGCCAAGGACGAAAAACAGCAGGCTTGCACTCCTTATTTCGCTAATTTTAGTCTGTTATTTTGCGACGCTTTAGCGAAGTGTCATATGCTCAAGGGGAACCAATGAAATATTGCCACGTAAAATTTAATGCACAGGGTGATGAGTCACTGGCACGGCTTACAAGTTTCTTTGAGTTACTGAAAAAAGAGAAAGATTCTTCGAAAGGGCCAGACGAAATGAAACTGAGCGAGTTTCTTTCGGAAAGTGAAAAGCGCCATTTCTGGGACCCATCGAACGAAGAGCTGAAAGAATGGCAAAACTTTTGGGCAGAGACCGCCGTTGAGGTTCGCCTATCTCCTGAAATGCCATTGCCACCATGGGATTTAGAGTCAATGTATGAAGCTTTCTGGAATGGAGATTACGATCTTATTTCCATCACGAAAGAGAATGGGTGCCACCATCTGAACTTTCATCCTCATGACTACCCTTATGGTGGTACTGAATCAATGGTTGTACTAGTTAGTTGTTTTGGCCATTCAGTTTTGGGCATAGAGGATGGCACTGGTTTTTCTGAATACGTAGATAAGAAAATAAAATGGGCCCCAGGGATGAAATATCCATATGTACCACCAAATGAAGAAAACAAAAAATAAGTGCCTGTTAAAAAGTACCTCGTGCATAACTAAGAGCATGTGGAACAAGCCATAAAACTGTATTGGTGTAGTAGAACAAATATCAAACGCATTAATCAAGGATGTAAATCAGCGGGATTGAGCTTCTTTGTCGCTAAATTTATCCTAGCATTCATGTATTCAGACGTGAGCCGTAAGGAGTAAAATTTGACCATAAGGATGTATTCAGAGGTCGACTTTCAGTCAATAGAAAAAATATATAACCTCTCTAAATTAGACGAATTGTCGCAGGAAGATACACTGTTTACTTTACTTCCATTGTCAGAAGACAAGGAACGAAGCAAACTGTTATTTGAATCCCAAATATTCGTTTACGAACTTGAGTCTATAGTCGCTTTTTGCGCAATCTTTGAGTCAGAAATAAGGGCGTTATTTGTACACCCTAACTATCGAGGGCACGGAATTGGCAAAGATCTACTAGAGCATTTACTGTCTCTTACCTCGCGAAGTGCGAGTTTGTATGTTGCGGCTTCGAATTCTTTCGCAAAGGAAATGTATAAAAAGTCTGGTTTTGTGATCACAGAAACATTTGAAACCACTTACAATTCTGTAAAAGTAACGGTAAATAAAATGGTCAAAAATGAAGGTGAGCAAGGCGCTTAACAGGTTCCTCGTGGCCACTGAGGTAAGATTTTAGAGGTTGAGATAAAAGGCGTGCTCTAGCATCAATTAAAGGTGTAAAGAACTATATGGGTTGGCGTATTGGTGCTGGGAATGAAAGAGCGAGAAAGCGCTACTATGAATACATAAAAAGATAATTATAAAGCCTTAAAGTTAGAGTTATAGTAATTGACTCTGCTTTACTTCAAAGCCTGACCAATTATGGCTCACCGCTCTAAAGAACGTTATATTTATGGGGATAATTTATGGAGTTTTGGAGTTTACTATTCTTTGCGTTGGCGTGTTTTGCGCTCAATATGACCCCAGGTCCAAATAACCTATTGTCTATGAACAATGCGCGTTGTTACGGTTTTAAATCCGCTTTTATTGCTGGTCTGGGTCGAATTGTGGCATTCACAGTCATGATTGCTTTGGCTGCTTCAGGTTTAGCGGTTGTGCTCTTTGCATCTGAGACGCTGTTTTTGACCATTAAAGTTGCCGGTGCTGCATACTTGTTGTGGATTGCCTTTAATCTCTGGCGCTCGGAAGCAAGTCCAGTCTCCGAACCAGAAAGTACTCGCAACCGACTTGGTTTAGCGAAGCAGGAGTTTTTATTAGCTGCAGGAAATCCAAAGGCGATCTTAATTTTTACTGCCTTTCTACCTCAGTTCGTTGATGTTACAGCCAATGTAAATGAACAGTTCTTCGTTTTGGGGGCCTCTTTCCTCATTTTAGAATTAGTGGCAATATCAATTTATGCCCTATTCGGAGTATATCTAAGGCAGTGGTTCACGAAGCCGAAAATAGCAAAGCGCTTTAATAGAGGCTGCGCAACCTTTTTAGCTATATCTGGAGCAAATTTATTGCTAAGTCGTCAGCAATAAAACTAGCAATCTGATTTAGGGGAAGGCGCAACGCGTGGCATAAGCTTGTAACCCCTCATAAACTGCAGCAGCTATTGAGTATCATATCTAGCATGGAAATGGTGTGGATTTTTATAAAAGGACAGAGAGTAAATGTTTAAAACAATAATCAGCATAGTGCTCGCGGTAATTTTATTGGGCTGTGACTTTGAAGTCCCCGGTGCCGACGAGAAGTTTGGTAAGCAGAACTTTGTATCAGCTGTATCAATCATAGAATTACATAAACTCAGAAATGGTCACTATCCCGGTAGCCTTAGTGAGTTGGAGTTTTTGGGGGACTGGGATGGTATATGGTTGTCTGCCGTACGGTACGAAAGAAATGGCGAAGGGTATAATTTATACCTGGAGCGAGGTTGGGCAGGAAAACCAACATTAGCGTTTCCTGTAAAGTTTAAGGCTGGTTTAGGTATCAAAGAAACAAACGTACAATGGCTTCATCAAGACGGCAAATAGAAATGCATATGTTCTCAGACATAAAAGCTGGCTCGTGTATTGCTGTTACCAGGTTGGTTTTGCATAAGGGAAATTGGTTCAAAAAAGACGTGTTTGTTCACCATGCCGATTTTAAATAGAAAATTCCAGGCGTTTTCGTACGCAGGACTCACAATAACTAGCTTGCTTGTCGCAACATGTGTGTAGAAAAGCGAAATAACATATACCTAAGGAATTCAGATGTCACTGTTAGCTAATACTCCGGAGCCACCCTACTATGCTGTTATTTTTACCTCGAGTCGAACAGAAGAGGATAATGGTTATAGTGAAATTGCAAGTAGAATGGTCGAGTTAGCTGAACAGCAACCCGGATATTTAGGCATTGAATCAGCTAGAGAGGAGCTAGGTATTACAGTGTCCTATTGGACAGATTTGGAGTCCATCAAACTCTGGAAAGCGAATGCAGAGCACATGGAAGCGCAAAAATCAGGCCGTAAGCTTTGGTACAAGTCATTTAAGGTGCGTATTGCAAAAGTAGAGCGGGATTACGGTATATAACAGAGCAACCAGGCTCAGATCCGTTTTGCCACATAAGGTTAACCTTGGGGCATCAGGCACCTTATCGTGTTGTAAATTCCTTATTAATCAAACGAGGGGGCAATGAGTAAATTAGTGTTTATTTTATGACTACTATTTTTTGCTGCTTATCACCGTTTTACGCGGAAGGGAGGGAACTGTGACATATGGCGGTGCTGGGGTCATCTACCCTCTGATGGTACTACTCTTTTTGGTTTTACCCGTAATATTTATCTGGATGTATCGTGGCACGGGTAACCGTAGTTCGAGGTTATGGATAGGCTATAGTCAATTAGCAGCGTTGCTTATTGCTTTTACTTTTCTTTTTTCTGACACAGGCTTGCTACAAAATATTGGGTTTATCATAGCACTTTGCATGCTGGCCAGTTTACTAATTACGCCTTTGCTGTTTAAAAATAAGGCGTGAAGTGACATTTGTTATATTCTAAAAATAGCTGAGTTACCTGTTGTTTGAGCTGTGTTTAGCCAGCTATTTAATATCTTTACTGTTTATCTTTTGGCTATAAATACAAAGTAGTGATGAGTCACCAAGTGTATTATTGAACTTAGATGTGGGCTATATCACTATTGAACTTGGTGCCCTTAGTCAGGGCTTTGGTTTGTAAGGCCATGAGTGGTTTAATATGTAGAGCTCAAGACGTTGTACTGGCAAAATTAGACTAGATACGTCTGCACCACAATATGGTCAGTATGATGTGCCGTTCACAGGAAATAACAATAGGAATTTAAAAATGGCACGGTTAATTTTGGTTTGCGGGCCTATCGGGGCAGGTAAAACGACTTATTCAATATCTTTATGTAAGGAACTGGGCGCGGTAAAATTCTCGATTGATCCCTGGATGCAGACATTATTTGCGAAAGATATGCAGTCGCTTGATTTTTCCTGGATGATGGAGCGTGTGGGTCGTTGTCACGAGCAAATATGGGAAGTTTGCGAGCAAATTCTATCGTTAGACGGTAGCGTTGTACTTGATTTGGGTTTTACGACTAAAGCTCAGCGTGATCTTTTTGTCGGCAAAGCGAGTGAGTTAGGTATTAG
Source organism: Pseudoalteromonas sp. McH1-42 (assembly GCF_022347845.1). NCBI lineage: Bacteria > Pseudomonadati > Pseudomonadota > Gammaproteobacteria > Alteromonadales > Pseudoalteromonadaceae > Pseudoalteromonas > Pseudoalteromonas sp. McH1-42. The sequence goes on from NZ_JAKRFU010000012.1 coordinate 136,092, forward strand.
AGCCGAGATCCATTATCTTGACGCACAAAAGGAGACTCGCAGAAAGCGAGTCGCTAAACGGAATATAGAAAAGGACTCGAAGGTGTATTCGTTTGAAGTAACGGACATGATGTTTGACTTCATGGAGCCTAAGTTTGAAGCGCCGGCCGACAGTGAGCTCGAGCATGGCTGCAAGGTGAGCGCGTAAGAAAATGGCAAGGAATATTACGCCGCTTCCGTGACAGAGCGTTTAGTACGTAAGGAACCTTATGAAGTTAAGTCGAACGATTGTTTTGCTTGTACTCTTGCTCTTGGGGGTTGGCACAGCCTGGCCGTGGCTTTGGCAAAGTCAGGGATGTAAGAAAGACTTTGTTCAGCTCAATTTTCGGCATATTGCCGATGCCTTAGAAATGCATAAGTTAAAAACAGGTCGATATCCTAGTAATGAGGAGGGACTTGAACACTTAGCCTCTGCAAAAATAGCTGGATCTGAGCGTGGCTATATTAGGGCAGTGCCAGAAAGCAGGTGGGGTAATGACTATTACTATCTTAATCTTGAAGAGAAGGTGATATTGCTTTGGGAGCTCGGTTCTGACGCCTTGTCAGGCGGTACGGGAAATAGCCAGGATGTATGCTATGTGGTTAAGTTTGCCCCAGGCAACTCGGATTTTGCCTCCAATGTGAAAGACGTTGTTGCAAAGTTACCTAAGAAGATTACCCCGCAATGTGCTGTTATTTACTCTGGTTTTTCGTCAGAATATAGCAAGCAGGGCTTGTAGACACGTGGTTGGTGCAGCCAGTTCCGCCAGAAGCTTTTATCGGTTTGAATATCTTATCTGTCAGTACCTGAACCGTGTTTTGTTTGGGGGTATTCTGAACACTCTTATGTGCTTTTAAGCGCATCATGAAAAAGAGTGATTCCGTGTCGTCAGGCAACCTTGTCAGGGGTAATGAACATGCTTTGTTTAGAGTTGTCGTGTATAATTTGAGCAAGGCTCTGACGGCGGTTTCATTGGGGATTGTTCGACAGCTGAACTTATACCAATTTCACTTTATTAAGCGAATTGGTAGTAAGGTATTTCATACCTTTCGTTTTATTGTGCTAAATTGAAAATTGATCTTGAGATTAAATATGAAAAGTTTATCAATATCTACACTATTGCTCGTTTTTTCGTACAATTTATCTGCCGCAACTGACCTCGTTAAAGACGCAACTATTACTGGTATCTCAAACACAAATGGGAACGAGAATACATTTACGATTTGGCTAGAGGGCGGTACTGGCTTATGTGCTAATAAATCTATTTCTTTTCCTCTGACTGCGGCTGGGTCAAAAGAGAGTCATGATCGAGCCTACTCAGCAGCAATGACGGCATTTGCTACTGGAGATAAAGTAATGGCACATAATTATTACAATACAGATTGCCACAATGCTGCATATATAAAGGTGAGTAAGTAATTTTAACGCGCTTGTGTGCGAGCCTGTCTGGCTTGTACAAAGTGGCAAGTTAAAATTTTGCAGTGCTTTTATTAGCTGATGGGTCAACAGCCTCTTATTTATCAGATCTAATCCAAACCATCTATTCTTAAATTTGCCTGGCTAAAAGCGTATGCTATCGCTTGAAAGTGACTACTGTTTGCTTGGCTTGGCTTGGCTTGGCTTGGTGGGTACAAGGCGTTTACGGGTACTCATTGTATTTTATGAGTTGAGCACTTTACCTATTCCATATAAACCATCCTGAAATGGAAATAGTCGTGTCCAGACCTTTTTCTTTTTCCCTTTTTTAGGTATATTCTCCGTTGTATTTAGAGCCGCTTTGCCGTGATTTTAAGCGTGTCTCCAAGTGCTAATACTATATTAGTTACTTCTTATTTAGTTGCTGTTATTACCGACTATAATGGCGACTTTTTAATTCCACATTTTTCTAATTTTTAACCAATTATTTTGTAGCAATATTATTATTGATAAGGAAATATTATGAAAAGAATTCTGCCACTGTTCTTTCTTGCCCCTTCGCTGTGTTTTGCCGGGAGTTCATTTGAACGTAAAATAGAAGAGATACAAGTTGTCGATGAGGTGGTGAGGCTGAAGATAGGCGTTACCTATGGTGCGTGCGGCGCTATAGATAGCTGGTGGGGCTGGAGTATTAACGATCCCAGTCACAGCGCATGGTATGCGATGGCTTTGTCGGCGCAGGCACGGGATAGACCCGTAACTGTTTATGATAAGCAAAGTGCGTGCGGTGGCCTGCCAACAGCAATTGAGCTTGAAGGGCTTTACCTGAAATAGCGCGTTATTGAAATACATGCAGCTATGCCAATATAACGATATTTGGCTTAATAGCAGCGGGGCCAACTCATTCGGTCGGCCCAGCTTGTTTCTTAAAGCTTAAAGCGCTCCACTAATCTGATGGGTTCACCATCTACATCTAGTATAGCAATTACTTTTAGGACGCCATTTTCAAGTTTGCCTGCTTCATTCAAGCGTGGCTGCCAGCGCTTTTTCTCGTACGGCGCAATGGTGACGTCCTGCTCCCAGAGCGTTGGTTGAGCCTCGGGAGTCTGATAGGGCAGAAACTGAACTGACAATTTGCCATGGGTGTCTCCTGAATATGGACCGGTCAGGGTGATCTCTATATCTGATTTATCCTGAGGTAACTGTGCATTTAAATACACACCGTCAAAGTGTTGATTTGCAAGCGTGATCTGACCCGGCTGGAGTAAGCCTTGCCAGCTCACAGAATAGTCAACTGTGCTGTGATTGGCTGACAGAGGCAGGTTATGTGTACCAGGCAACAGGGAGTAGGATGTCCCGTTTTGCAATGTAATTTCTGCCACTTGTTCGCTCGGATTATGGGCAAAGATAAACGGGGTTTGACCGTCAAACCTTAGTTTTAATTCAATACCACTGAGCGTAAAAAGGGCTGTGTCAGAGAGCTTACCTTGCCAGTCCTGCATCAGAGAGTTTAGGTTTCTACTAATAGTGGGGTGCTTCGTAACGCTCGCTTGTTGAGCTAATTGGTCGCGCAATGTTGCCATGCAGCCCGGCAGTTGAGTCGAAAACTCGACACACGTATTAAAAGCCCGATGCGCCAGATCTGCATTAGCGAAGTACCAGGGATTGGCGGTGTCTTTGCTTAGGTCCGGCACCTTATATGTGTGGCCGAACAGGTAAGGGGTGATCGTGTGGTTCATGTTGCGACCAAGTAAGGCGACCTGTTGAAAATCGATTACACTTAACGTGTCGCCCGCCATTTTAAACAGCACGTTCTGCTGGCTGCTGCCGGATTTAATCTCAATGGCGAGACCTGCAGAGGTGCGCTGTAGATTCAGGCCGAGCTGTGACGTTTGCTTTAAACTTTGCAAAATTGTGGGTGTCAGCGCAATTTCCAGAGAAGTCCCCTTTGAGGTGTTATCGACCGACAGCCGGGTGCCATCTTTAAGTAACACTTTTATCATTTGATCTTGTTCAAACTCTGCTTTGTCAGTTAGTCCGGCGCGTTTGGCTAGGCTGTCTGCCGTGAGCTTGGTAAGTAAGCCGATCCCTATTTCACCCCGTGTGTGTTGTTCGGGTTGCAGAGTCAGCAAAGCTGAAAAAGACTCTTTACTAATTGGGTTTATGGCAGGGTGAGGAGCGGGCGCCGGGTAATCTAACACAGGATGTGTGGCATTGTGTTTTGGGGTGATATCTAAACGTTGCAGCTGTTTTTGGTCATTGCTGCGCAGCCAATAGCCTGCGCCATTTTGCTCCCAGGGCCCCCGTACTATATAAAAGCTGGGGTGTGCTGAGTGGACGAACCTGGCAAAATCCCGCTCCAGTTTTGGCCAGTCTGCAAACGTTTCTTTAAGTAAGGCATTGGCCGTTGGCAATGTGGCCTCTGAGTCCGGGTTCAGAGCCATTAATGAACGCAGGTAGCGCTTAAAGTATTGATAACGGATGGGGTCGCTGAGCAAAAAGTGCACGATAAAGAAGTTAAGGCCCCGCCGCAACTGCGGGTCGTCGTTGATTTGCTCAAAACTAGGCTGTGAATTTTGATGATATTGCGCAAGCCCCAGTGACTGGTAGTTCATCGGTGCGCGGTCAAACACCATGACTCTGAGCTGTTTTTTGTTGCTGTCATAGGTATGGCTGGCGATGGCATCAGCCATGCCTTCCGTGATCCAATTCGGTGCCCAGGTCGAATGGCCGTTCAGTGCCATGTGAAAGGCGTGCATGGTTTCGTGGATGACAATATAGCGCTGGTGGTGCTGGCGGTGGCTGGGGAAACTATATCCGGCACGGTTATAATACATGGTTTCACCGCCCGCCGTTTTGTGTACACCACGTAAAAAGCCGTCATCCAGCATGGCTTCACGCACGCGCTCCCGAGAGCTGCCGTACACCACGGCAATACGCTGATGCTCTATGTTAGCAGGCGCCATACCAAACAGCTCAACATAATGAGGGTAAGACATCTCCAGTAACTCAAGATATAAGCGCACTTTTTCTTCGCTCAAGTCACTTTTCAGCGCAAAGTGTTTGCTGACCCACCAGTTGTAACCTCGACTATTGGTGATCTTGCCATCGCTATAGGTGCGCGGGATTTGTTTGCCGACATACGTGATGTCTATGTGATTTAATGTGCTGGTTCTGCCAGCAACGTCAATATCAACGCGCATCTGGGCCGGGCTCGGTATGGCCTGAGCACGCTGTTGTGATAATTGTGCTCTGGAATCTTGATGGGGTTTTTCTATCGACTGACAGCCACTCAGTAGTGCCAGCGCTATTAAACTCAAACGTAACATTTTGACTTTCTCTTATTAGTGTTTTATGTATATTGTATACAATAATAATCAATAGGATCCAAGTCAATGTCGATAAATACACCCTCCAGTCAGCCAGGGCCTGAGTTTCAAACTGGAAATATTCAGCATCGTGGGTTTAGCCGCGCTTTCTATGTGGCTAATCTGATGGAAATTTTTGAGCGGTTAGCCTGGTATGGCTTTTTTGCTGTGTCGTCTGTGTATATGACCACGCCCAGTGCACAAGGGGGCGTGGGTTTTACTGATCTTGAGCGTGGTGCTGTACAGGGGATAATTCCATTTTTTCTTTATCTTTTACCTGTGCTGACCGGCGCACTGGGCGATCAGCTCGGTTATCGAAAAATGTTTTTACTGTCGTTTGCCATCATGGCACCCGGCTATTATTTGCTGGGTCAGGCGCAAAGTTTCTGGCCGTTTTTTGCTGCGTTAAGTTTGGTTGCACTGGGGGCTGCGTGTTTTAAACCTGTGGTTGTGGGTACCATTTCTCATAGTACCAATGACAGCAATCGCGGCCTGGGGTTTGGTATTTTTTATACCATGGTGAATATTGGTGGCTTTCTGGGTCCTTTGCTGGCCGGCGCATTGCGCGCTATCAGCTGGGATGCGGTGTTTATGATGTCGGCATGCTGGATCCTGGTTAACTTTATTCCCGTGTTGTGGTTCTATCGTGATCCGCCCAGTCTCAAACGTGAAAAAGCCTCCCTTAGCAATGTGCTCAGAGAGGCCCAGTCGGTATTGGGCAATGGTCGTTTTGCATTGACTTTGCTGGTTGCTGTCCTGCTGCTGATGTGTTCAGGTGTCGAGGTGCTCAGCTATGCGCAAGCATTCTCTTGCATTGGATTGTGGCTGGTGATTAATCTGATCTGGGATCGCATTGCATCGAAAGTAGGGCCGTCGAATGTCAGCTGGTGGGCTCAGCCAATGCGGGTGAGCAATGTGCGTTTTGCTTTGTATCTGGCCATTATTGCCGGGTTCTGGACGGTGTATAATCAGTTGTTTTATACCTTGCCCTTGTTTATTCGCGATTATGTAGATACGCGCGACTTGTTGAACTTTATCGCCTGGTTTGGTGAAGATGCTGTCTCGTTCTTTGCCTATGTCGACAGTGCGCAGCTGCAAAAAGCAGTGCAGGCATTGCATACCCAGTTGCAGTCAGGTACTCAGCCGACTGCTGAAGCGCTGCGCCTGGAGTGGGTGCATTTGAAGGTAAATGTGCCAGCCTCAGAGCTTTCAGCCCTGATGGCACACTTACAATCACTGGAAGTGTTGACAACGATTCAGTTGCAGCAGTTTACCAGCGCGTTGTTAGCATATCGCCAGATTAACCCAGAGTACTTGATTAACCTCGACTTTGCGGCCATTGTGTTGCTACAGATCCTGGTGAGTTATTTATGTCAGCGGATCCGTCCTTTTTACGTGCTTACGGCCGGACTGGTGGTGATGTGTTGCGCGTTTGCTCTGATGGCAGTAGAGCTGACAGCCACGGGAGGCGCGGTAATAGTAACTGTGATCCTGCTGATTGCATTGGGCGAAATGCTCACCTCTCCGAAGAGCCAGGAGTATGTGGCCAGCATTGCACCGCCTTCTCAGGCAGCCTTATATATGGGGTACTACTTCGTCTCCATGGCACTGGGTTTCTTGTTCGCCGGGTTCTTATCTGGCTGGAGCTATGCAACTCTGGTGCAACAGGATGGCCGCCCGGATTTAATGTGGGCGCTATTTGGTGGTCTTGCCTTGCTGACAGCGATCGCTTTGTATTTGTTTAATCGATATGTAATCGAGGGCTCAACGCACGAGATTTCATCTGCACCACAGACAAGCTAGTTAGTGTATTTGCAGCCTGGATACGTGACGTTGATTGCTTTTAGTCGCAGTTAGTTTGCCTTTGTCTGCGTGCTGTGACTAGACTGACCCGACTAATTACTACAAAAAAGAAGCGAATATGTTGAAAACAACTCTGATCAGTGCTGCTGTGCTTATGGCCTGTGGCAACGCATTTGCTGACACCTTGATTCTTAATGCGGATGCTGCACTGGATGTGAAGACGGGTAAGTTGATCCGCCCGGCCACTGTGGTGGTTGAAGATAACACCATAGTGTCTGTGGCACGCAGTAATCGCAGGGCTTACCCTGAAGACGCGACAGTGATTGACCTCAAGGGCCACACATTATTGCCCGGATTATTTGATATGCACGTGCATCTGACCGGAGATTCTCAGGTTCACGGTTATAAACGTTTACGTCGTACAGCACCGCGTTCGGCAATTACAGGGGTGCGCAATGCCAAACGCACATTGGCTGCGGGTTTTACTTCCGTTCGTAACCTGGGCGCACCAGGTTATGCCGACCTGGCATTACGAGATGCCATCTATGATGGTGATGTGCCAGGGCCACGGATATTTGCATCGGGCCCTGCGCTTGGGATCACCGGTGGCCATTGTGATAATAACCTCTTTACCCATGAGCATAAGGTGGTTGCAGCTGGTGTAGCGGATGGTCCGTGGGCCGTCAGGCAAAAAGTACGTGAGAACATCAAGTATGGCGTCGATGTGATCAAGTTCTGTGCAACAGGTGGTGTATTGTCAAAGGGCACTAAAGTCGGCGCACAGCAATATTCTTTTGAGGAAATGCAGGCATTGGTAGCTGAAGTCCATTTGCGAGGATTGACGGTTGCAGCGCATGCGCATGGCACCGACGGTATTAAATCTGCTATTCGCGCCGGGGTCGATTCAGTTGAGCATGTGAGCTTTTTGGACGATGAAGCCATTGTGCTTGCCAAAAAGCACGGCACTTACTTTTCAATGGATATTTACAACACAGAATATATCCTGAGCGAAGGGGAAAAGGCCGGTATTTTACCTGAAAGCCTGGATAAAGAGCGTAAAGTGGGTGGCACCCAGCGGGCGAGTTTTACCAAAGCCGTTAAAGCTGGCGTCAACATGGTATTTGGCTCCGATGGTGGGGTTTACCCCCATGGCCAAAATGGTAAGCAGTTCAGTCGTATGGTTAAATTTGGCATGAATGAGCTACAGGCGCTTCAGGCTGCAACCATCAACTCGGCATCACTACTAAAAATGCAGGACAAACTGGGCTCTTTAGAGGCTGGAAAATTGGCCGACATTATTGCTGTACCAGGTAATCCGCTGGAGGACATTCAGGTTATGGAAACCGTTACTCTGGTGATCAAAGACGGCAAAGTAGAAGTGGATCAACGCCAGTAACAGGAATTAGCGTTTTAAACATACCGGCGACAGGCCGGTATGTTTGATTTTATTCGCAGGCTTTTGCTCATCGCCAGAATAGTACAGGTAAGTGACCCCATGCTGTCAGGACTGCGCACAACTGTAGGGCCATTATAAGCACTATACCATCTCTCATACTGCCTTTTGTTGTTATACCTTGCTGGTAACACTGCCACAATGAACAGATCAAACTGAATGGCAACAAAGCGGTCAGAATGGCAAGTGAAACACTCGCCAGAGTGACATCGCCAAAAGCCAGAAAAGACTGATTTAAATACAGGATGATTGGCACAGTAAAGGCCAGTAAATTCACTAACCCCCACCGCAGGCGCCGGAATCCAGTAAAACGTTTGGTTACCAATCGGAACAGCGCAAAGATCAGAATGTATAAAAAGCCACACAACCCGAGTAGCAGGCTGGCCCAATATAGCGAGATTTCAACAGTATTGGCTTTTTTAAAGGTTTTCAGGCCGTTGCTCAATATTAGTTCACCGGCCTGGTTGGTAAAAAACACATGAGATGCCTGAGTTCGTTCGGAGTCCCGGTAAAGATCACCTTCGATGTGGTGCAGTATTCGAGGGGCACTTTGCAACGAGTGTAGAGTGATCTGCTCACCAGATGCCGCGACCCAAACGAGACCGAATAATTTATCAAGGAACTCAAATTCAGCCATATTATTGGGCGACAGTTCATACAAACCAAGCCAGGCAGACATGTCCTTTGTCGATGTGCCGGGCTGAGCAACATCGGTTTCGCTTAACTCAAGTAATTCGACAAACAAGGCTTTGAACGCTTCATAGTCGGCGCTTTCACTGTCCGTGTTGATAGCGTAAAAATACCCTTTCTTTTGCTCCGGGAACACGCAGATATTGGCGCGAAAACCAAAAGTTGTGCCTGGGTGGCAATGGCCGATAACACCATATCTGTCGCGGTTTGCAAATGCCAGACCCCGGCCAATTTCCAGACCCGCTTTGTCTGCGTTGGTCATGTGGTAATCAAAAAGTTTGTCCATTAATTTAGGGTCAACAATGGCTTCTCCATTAAGTACGCCATCGCTCAATACAAACTGGATGAACTTGATCATGTCTGACGCAGTTGTGGTGAATTGACCAGCAGGTCGGGTATAAACAGGCACGGCGTTCTGAGCAACCTGGTTTTCATGGTATCCCATGGCCAGCGTGGTGTTGGTACCTTGACTGGTAAATTCGAAGGTGCTGTCATGCATACCCAACGGAATGAGCAAGTGTTGATCCAGGTAAGCTTCATAGCGTTGACCGGTGACAGCTTCTATTACCATACCAAGCAACGTATAGCCCATATTGGAGTATGAATATTGAGTACCGGGCTCAGTTCTTATTTTGAGTAGCGCTTTATTCTCTGTCGGAAAAGCCTCAGCAAGTGGCGTAACTGGTGTGGGCGTGGTACTCAGAAATTGCCACATACGAATGTTGTCCAGCCCGGCTGTATGAGTGAGCAGATGCTTAACACGTACAGGTGCACGGGGTTCCCAGGGGTTATTAAAATGCAAGTGAGGCAGCAACGGCTGAACCGGGGTTTCGAGTGTCAGCTGCCCCTGAGAAATTAACCGCAAAACCCCCAGTGACAGTACGGTTTTGGTGACTGAGCCAACATGTATTTTTTGATTGGGTAGCATCTTCTGCGAGTGTTCAATATTGGCATATCCTGCGCTGCCCGTCGTGATCTGTGCCCGAGTCACTATGCTCCAGGTGATCCCCGACAGTGCCTGCGCGTCTAGCAATGTTTGTATTTTGGTATGCCTGGTCTCTGCATAGGTCAAATTTGACAGCAACAAAGTGGCCAATATGATAAGACTTCTGAGCATTGACTTCTCCTTACCTGGCTCTGGTCGTGTGCCCGTACCGCGATTTCCGAACATTTGTTGATGTAAAAAAGCTGAGGGCTGATAAATTTCGCCTAAATTTAACAAGTTACTGTGTGAAAAAGTAGTGAAGGTAGGGCAATAAAATCCGTAGTGAGATAGAAGACACGATGAGAATTCGTGTGGCTAGTGCTCGTTCAGTCTTTTATATGTGTCAGGGTAAAACCCTAACATATTGTAAATATTGATCTTCTATTGGATAATTGAAAGACTAAAATAATAATAAAAATAAAGCCGAATGGCAGCATGAGCGATAGTGGTTAAGCAAGATGGCTCATTGTTTCGTAAGGCGCTTTTTTCGGGGAGCAATAAATGAATGTATTGGGCACGCTAATTTACGCCTGTATGTTTGGTATACTGGCGCTGGCTTTGTTGCAGGCGGTTAATAAACCCAGGCAAATGCAGACAACTTACCTGATAGCTTTGTTGGTTTTACTGATCATCCATGTTTGCGGTGAGCTAGTCGTATATACGGGCGCTTATCAGTACGTCCCCTGGCTGGTGGGGGCTCAATATCCCTTACGTGTACTGCTTGGGCCTGCTTTGTATTTATATGCCTGTGCCACTATGTCTCCCAACCCTGAGTTTTCAAAACGCACCTACCTGTGGGCGCTGTCGGGCCCGGTTCTGGTGATTGCGGTGATGTTACCGTTCACCATCAGCCTGAGCTCTGCTGAAAAGCTGGCACTGGCAGATCCGGCCACCCGTAACCCTGAGCACTATAAGCTGGCGTTATTTTCCTGTTTTGCAGCAACGCAAATCTTTGTTGTGTATACGGCTGTTTATTTCTTCCGTGCATTGAAACTGCATCGTCGTCATCGTCAGCAATTGATGGAGCGGTTTTCCGAAATAGAATCACGCTCTCTGAGCTGGTTTGGGGTCATTTTACTGTTCTGGGGATTAGTGTGGTTGTGCTACGCCACCGGTTACATTTCCGTTTTTTATGGCTGGCGTTGGTTCGGGCAAGGCGTGATTTTGCCTATCTTTGAAACTTGCGTCTTACTGGCATTTGCGTATCTTGCGTTGAAACAACCCATATTGGTTAAGGCCGATAAAGGAGAGCCCAGATCTGAGCAGCCGCGCACGTCGACGGTCAGTTTGGATAGAATGCAACGCATTGCGGTTAAGCTGCAAAGCGCGATGAAAGAGGAGCAGTTGTTTATGGAAGAAGACTTATCTTTGAATAAACTCTCCAAAGCAATTGGTATCAGCGAAAACCATATTTCAGAGACTCTATCGCAATTGCTAAAAACCAATTTCTTCCAGTTTGTGAATGGCTATCGGATCTCACATGCCGAAAAACTGCTCAAAGAAACGGATATGCAGATCCTGACTATTCAGTTTGAAGTTGGCTTTAACTCAAAATCGACTTTCAATACGGCATTTAAAAAAGCCACAGGGCTCACACCATCTCTGTACCGTAAGCAAGAAAAGGCTGTAACAGCCTAAAAAGTATATGAATAAAAAGTTCGAACGGGCCCAATCGAACGACAATTCTGAGGCACTCCCTGACAATGGCGTTACCAAACACGCACAGGCCACAACCGAATAGAGGTTGCCTGATATTATCATTGTAGGGAGTTTTAACTATGTCTCACCAACTAGCGGCGCGTATTGCCGGTTTTTTATTTCTGATCTCGACCAGCTCTTATATGTATGCTGACACCATATTGTCGCCGCTACTCAGGCTGCCCGACTTTCTTAATCAGGCAGCACAGAATCAGTCAACACTGGCGCTGGCTTCGTTACTTGAGTTTATTAACTGTGCAGCGGTTGTTGGGATTGCCATTGTGATTTATCCCATTATTAAGCGATATAGCGAACGGGTTGCGATTGGTTATATTGCCGGCCGTGTGATAGAAGCAGCTATGCTGACATCTGGTGCGGTGATGTTGATGACATTCGGGGCAATGGGAGAGAAGCTGGCAGTCAGCTCGGTGATGCACAGTGAGCAGCTTTATATTATGGGCAGTGCGCTGAAAACGGAGCGCTATTTTAGTTTCCTGATGGGGATGATAGCACTGGCTATTTTCGGATTCCTGCTGAACATCACTTTGTTTAAGTATCGCCTGGTACCGCGTGTATTAGCAGGTCTTGGGTTGCTCGGTTATGTTATGCTGTTATTGAAAGTGCTGTTTGATTTCTTTGATGTGAGTATGGGTGGTGCCTGGATGTATATTCCTGGTGGCTTGTTTGAGCTCCTATTACCACTTTGGCTCATTTTCAGAGGGTTTGATTTGAGCGTAGAGCCGCAGGTAGGCACATCAGGCAAATAAGCAGGATGGTCGGGCAATGGATGTGTCCCGTTGGATTTTGCGTTAGCGGTATCTGTATTCTATTGGCTCTGCCAGCGCTTTATCAATTCGTCTTTACTTTTATTTCCTTTTGGCATGTGTTCTTCCGAAGCTTAAAAGGGGGCATTAATACCAATACTAAGACCAATATTAAAAGCCATAGCCAACACCATAACTGAAAATAACAGCAGCGATAAATAGCACTAAGCATGCTTTGGTACTTTTAAAGTGCCAGCGTTGTGCACGCCCTATTGAGTAGATGAATAGCCCTGTGAGCACAACCGTGGGTTCGTAGAAAAACCGCACTGGTGCATCAAACGGAAAGAAGAACAGGCCATGGATCAGGCGACCCAGCCCGGGTGGTAATAGCATCATAGCTGCAAGGAGTATCCAGTGGGCGTGTGCATGCGGTGAGTCAGTGCGCAAAATAGCTTTATACATGAATAAAATAAAGGCAGGAAAAAGTACCAGATCCAGACTCAATACGAGCCGAAAGATAGTGGAGGTATTAAACTGAGTCTGAATTATATTGGCGTATAGCGATAAGGTAGAAAGGACAAACGCTAGTAAGACACAGGTTGATAAGTACCCAAGAATGCGATGATGGGTGTAGCGCTGATAGTGAATGAGTGTTACCTGAACCAGCATGCCAGCGATCCATAAAAAAGACACCGAGGCGTGCGAGTGATGCGCTTCAGTTAAGGATGAAAATTGCAGCACATAACTTGGAATAAACCCCAGTAATATCAGCAGGCCAATTGCCCAAAGCCACTTAACATAGAAGGACATGGGCAAGGCTGAGTTGGCGTGCTGTACAGTGTGTGAGGCGTGTTTATCATCCGTGGTGATTAAGCTCTGTGACATGCTTTTATTCTGTTGAGCCTGAAATGTATGGTGATACTTTTATCGAGACGGTCTCTTTATGTGCATTGATCTGACATCGCCCGCCAATTGGTACAGTAAAGATGGGTGTAGTGTGGCCAAAGTCGAGATTGCACACAACCGGGCAGTGTTCAAGTTGCTCAAAGCTGCGCAGAATCTCAACCAGGTCGTTGAGTTCGACTTTACTGTCTTTTTGAAACCGGCCAATCATCAGGCCCTGAATGTGTTCTGCTCCCCGGTGAGACAATAAGGACTGTAAATTGCGTTCGAACTCCGTCAGAGTCAGCTCTCCAAGGAGATTGTCTTCTTCTAAAAACAAGAGGGCACCTGTCAGGTCTGGCATATACTGGGTTCCCTGTAACAGGTTGAATGAACACAGGTTGCCGCCTAAAATAGTGCCTTCACAACTTCCCGGGTTGACGATAACCGGGCCTGCATTTTTGATAAATTGCCGCCTGGTCTGATCGATAAACCAAAGATCATCTGACCAGGTTTCTGATACATCCAGTACATAGTCAGTACCGCGTAGTAATGCGTGTTCAAAGTGCTTTAAAGTGTACGCAAAGCCCTGTTGCATACCAAATGATGAAAAGTGTGGCCCCAGAAAAGTTATCTCACCTGTTTTGGCATAGATGGCATTGAGCAGCACGGTGATGTCTGAATAGCCGCACAGGGGCTTAGGTTGAGCACGGATCGTTTCCCAGTCAAGGTGTTCGAGTATTCTGTTGGCATTATGACCACCTATAGTGCTTAGGATCAGTGCGACGTTAGGATCTGCATAGGCTTCATTGAGATCTTGTGCTTTGTCTTTTATCAGTTGCGCCGTGGTATCCGATTGGTGGATGTAGTGCTTTGCAAAATTACATTGAATATTAAGCCCCGCCAGTGTTTCAGTGGCAATGGCCACGGTCTCATCGGATAAGATATTTGCTGACCTGCTGGGTGAGACAATACGTGCGATTTTCTTTTGCGTGCTCATAAACTTCCTCTAATTCGTTGATGCAGTAGTGGTGTCTGCCGTAACAAAAAACTGCTGGATGATAGGACAAACCAGCTCAGGTAATTCCTGGTGGGCGGCATGCGCGGTGAATGGAATATTTGCAAAGCTTGCGTCAGTCAGCTTTGCTTTGAGCGCAACGGCTTCTGACAGAGAAAATAAAAAGTCATCATCGCCTCGCATGATGAGGGTAGGGCATGTGATCTGGCTTACCAAATCGCAAGGATATCCCGACTCACTGGTATCGAGCCAGAGCGTCTTCACCGCACTAACCAGAGCAGGGAAGTCTGGGGTGGGATTTGAGGCGTTATAATATGCGACTCCTTCAGGAAATAATTCTGTCCAGAGTTCGACCGTCAGGCCTTGCAGAGTGTCAATGGTCGGATCATTTTCTTCCAGCCGCCAGGTCGACCCCAGGGTAACCAGGCGAACAACCTGCTGAGGGTTCTGCGCTGCCAGGCGATAGGCAACGATACCGCCATCACTGAAGCCAAACAGGGCATATTGCCTGATACCCAGCGCACTAAGCAGGGCTTGTATGTCTTCCTGATACTGAGCATAGGTCAATGGTGCATCGCCCAGGTGCGACTTTCCCTGCCCGCGTAAATCGATGGATATCAAACGGAAGTGCTCAATCAAATACTCACTAAGTACATCCAGGTCCCGGGTTGAACCCAGGCCACCATGGAGCATGACCAGAGGCAAACTATTTGGATTACCACTGAGTTCATAGTGGAGCAGGGTGCCGTTGATGTCTGCATATGCTGACTGCTTATTCATGATCATATCCTTTAACTGCGTTGTTATTATTCGACATTGTACTTTGGGAGCCGCGTTATCGTGTTCTGTCCTCTACCTCGTCAAAAGTTTCTACCGAAATACGTTTTGCAAGTTCACGCATCCGCTGCATTTTTTCCGGGTTGCTGTTATCCCAGAAGTGCAGCCAGTCTTCGCGAGAACGCCATTTGGCTATGGTCAGTACTTTGTCTGGCTGGTCGGTGCTTTGTAACATAAAACTGCCAAGTGCACCGTCAACAGAACGGTGTATTTCATCGGTTGTTATTTGCCATGTGGCATGAAACTCAGTCATATTTTCAGTGGGTACCTGCCACTGATAAATCACTCTGAACATAGTTAATTATCCTTAATGTCATTCTATGACCTGCCATATGGCGCAACGACAGCAAAAGTGTGGCTGAGCTCTTAGGTGGAGAGGCTATCATGGGTTGTATTGAGCTGCACGCGGACCCTGTGTGCTGAGCGATGTCTCCTGACACAGGCTGTCAAAGAGATACTCAGCCAATCAAAAAGTGGTTACTCAGTATGCAGGGCAATGCAGTTGCCTTCTGAATCTTCAAATTCCGCAACCCAGCCGAATCCGCAAATAGAGGTTTTGGGGTAGAGGGTTTTTCCACCCAAAGACAAAACCTTGGCCAGCGTGGCATCTATGTCTTCTGTATGGAAATACAGCCGTGCCCCCGCTTTAGAAGGAATATAACTGTCTCCTTTGACGAGTGCGCCGGTGATCCCGGCTACCTGATCGTTTGATGGGAATAGAGCCATGTCGTGACCATCGATGAGGGCACGTTCGAACTCAAAGCCAAAAACGGCTTGATAAAAGGCCGTGGCGCGATCTAAGTCGGTCACCGGAATTTCAAAATATCTCACTGGGTTATTCAGAAGCATCTTTTCCGCCTTTTTGAGGTGTTTTGTTTAGTATGGCACGTCTTGGCCATACTCTGATTTTAGGAGCTAGTTGCTCTGTGTCCAGAACTGGTTTTGAGCCACCTGCTCTCTGTGATACATGCTTCATGGTGTCTCAGTCATATTACGTTTGTGTGCTCATCGTATGATATGTGGGCTGAAAAATGTCCTATCCGCTAACCCCATTAAAACGGGAATTGGCGAAGTTTACAAGTGGTTTTGTATTGGGAACAAACTAGCATTTTCTACAGTCAGAAAGGAACAATCAGGCGCCTATGCTCACTCCTTTAAGCGTGTTCAATTTCATTTGTTATCAGAGACGGCCCTGAAGACGTGTTGCACCTTGCTGTGCTTGAACCCAATGGATCCATAGAACGCATGTGCATCCGTTCTGACTTCATTACAGCGAACTCGGTATTGACCTGGCTGGTGCGCTAGCACGTGTTTTACCAGCATGCGACCTACGCCCTGGCCACGGGTATCAGGGAGTACAACCAGCCCACCAATTTCATAAAAGCTGTTGGAGGCTAGCCGCCGGGCGAAGAAAACATGTATCCAGCCAACAATACGACCACCTAGCTGAGCGACGAATACCTTATCGTCCGGAGAGTCCAGCAGTGCAACGAGGTTGGCATGAGATTCCGCCGGTGACAGACTTGTGTATCCGAGGTGCTCAGAGACCTGAGCAATTTCCTGTGAATCAGACGCTAACGCAGCTCTGATGATAATAGCCATATGATTGTCCTTAAAGGGGTATGACGGGTAAAGCACTCTATAAAGTTGGTGGTGTTAAATTCAGTTGTAAGCGCATTTTTTCCTTGAATTTAATTGGGAACACCAGGTCAACATCGTGGGATGTTGCTTTAGCTGCTGAGTAAAGTCGCCTGGCAGAATTTAGTGCCCTGATGACAGGCTCTCTAGGTAAGGTCGCCGGAAAAGTTTTTAAGTTTTCCAGCTTTACAACGTGCCCTTGAGCGTCAAAAAACAGGGTGGCTGTGATTCTGCCTTCGCTGTGTTGAATATTTGCTTTGTCAGAAAAAAGAGGGTCCGGAACTTCAATCTGGATTTCACCAAGCTCTATTGCGATTGGTGGCAAGCAGCTCAGTGCCTGGAAACTGATTGCAAATAGGATGGTCAGTATGTAATTCACATTCTCTCCGGAGCGTACTTAACATCAAAAGCGGGTTTAGTGCGCCACTCAGAGTTTATCAATCTTGCTGGATCATTCACTTCTGACTGGCGGTTTGTTACTCAGCGTTTGTGATCTAGAGCTTCTTAATTAGCAGCTGAATGCCTTCATGCTCTGTAATTGAGATAAACGGTCTGTGCCCGTTTACTTCAAACTCACTGTATTTGATTGTGGCTTTTTTATCAAAGCCTAATTTGTTGGCAAAGATATGCTGAGAAATATTGCCGGTGGCTTCGGCCTGTGCGTATTGAAACCCCTGAGCTTTGGCCGCTTGTAAACATGCTGAAATGAGTGCAACCACCATACCTTTTACTTTGACATTGGCATCTGTGGCAACAAATTTGATATTCAGATAGGTGTTTTCTGTCAATTCACCTTTGTTGAAGTAGGTATTATTTAGCGAATCAATCAACGCCGCTATCGGGTTCTCATTTCCTTCAGGTGATGCATTCACTGAGTCTGACAAATCTGAAGCCAGTAGCACGCCGATAACTCGACCCGAGTTAACCTCCTTAGCGATGAACCCCATGCCCTGAACGGCACATTGATTTGAAAGGTAGTGGATATAATCTGAAAATTCCTGCGGATCTGCAGTATTTAAGTGCGCCAGTGGCTCTCGTTCATGGAACTCTTTGACTAGCAGTCTGGCGGCTTCTTCAGCACTGTGGGTGTCTATTTTTTGAATGGTGTAATCAATTGGCATGTGATAAATCCCGGTGACATAGTGACCCTTATTTTACAGTACTCACAAGGTGGAGTCAGAACATTTTGGCCAAGGTCAATGAGGTCACCGGGGGGGCGCCTTCAGCAGGTGCGGTGTTGAGACTTCTTTGGTGAGCACTGTGGTGGGAGTGCGTAGCTGAGTGTCTCAAAGCATCACCCTTTATTAGGTTTGAACTGAGATATTAAAGCTTCAAATTCTGTCTGTGAAGTTGGCACATGGGTATCTAGTGTTCTGATAATGCTTAGAATATTTTCTTTTGTACTGGCAATATCGTCCTCGCTTTCGATCATTGAGACAATGTAAAAGACGCACAGGTCACTGAGCGTTGATAAAGAGACCAAATGGCTTTCTTCGGTGTCATTATGGCGCTTCAGATGCCAGTATAGAAGCTCTGTTCCATCGAGCCACGCCTGCTGATGCACTGTGACAGAGTGATCTTTGGAGGCGTGTTTTAGATAATTAAATTCATGTTCCAGATGGCTTTCTAATATGCTTTTTATACCTACTTTTTTTGCATCCTTGTCAGTAAATGAAGCAATGGGGATAGCCACAATCTGATAAGGGGTCGCCTGATATTCAAAGTGCGTAGCGCTCTTTGGGGCGACTTTTTCTGCAAACTTAAGGCTAAAGTAGCTTTGACATTCAGGATATCCATTCAGCCACTTTGTGGCGCCATTATTTTCCCACGCCCACATACCTGCATGGCCATTCAGGCTGAGTGCCATTAAGATAAAGCTAATATACTTAAATTTCATGGTTTTTCCTTAAACGTGAAGACTTACAAGAAGGGCATGATTGAGTTTACAGCCAGTGAAACAACCCACTCTCGGTATTCTAAAACTCGCATCTGCCTGCCTTTTGCAATTACTTTACACCAACACGTCTGAAAAAACTTCCGATAATGTCACCATATAAGTTTTGAACGGTTTGACCTCAAGGAAGCTGTTGTTTGAGCACTAAAGCTCAGGCTGGTTTGTGAGCGGAGGGGAGTAAAGTGGCGCTTTTGTAACACCTGTTACTTTCAGGTTACGTGAAAAGAATTGACGTTAGGCAAACCTGTTATGGGTAATAAAGGCTGGGTTAAGCGAAATTAAATTACAAAAATCAATAGGCTAATGAAATATTCACTAAATTGAAAAAAACTAATGTAAATTTAAATTTACAAACTTTGTAAACATAGTTAAATAAATGTTCTATTTTGTTGTTTATTTTTTCTTCATATGCGCTACATTTTGATTGGAAATTAACCAAACAACAAAAAAGGAACAAGTATGCGTAAACTAAACACACTGGCTTTTGCCGTTCTGGCAGGCCTATCTGGACAGTCCATGGCTCAGGCCGAGTTATTGACAGCAGATCAGGGTAAAGCCATTCCAGACAATTATATTGTCGTGTTTAAAACGCCAACCGTGCTTAATACACAAAGCGCTATGGCTATCTCTGATTATGCGACTACCCAGGCACAGGCACTTAGCAATGCTTATAATGTAAGCGTTGCTAAACGCTTTAACGGCGTGCTAAACGGTGTGGTAGTCAATGCATCTGAAGGCGATGTTAAAGCAATGCTTAAAGACCCTAACATTGCTTACATTGAGCAAGATCAGATTGTCACTGTTACACCTCAGGCTTCTGGTGATCAGAATAATGCGATCTGGGGCCTTGACCGTGTCGATCAGCGTGCATTACCTTTGAATTCAAACTATCACTATGACTTTGACGGCACAGGTGTGACCGCGTACGTCATCGATACTGGTGTGCGTATTTCGCACAGTGAGTTCGGTAATCGTGCAAGCCATGGTTATGACTTTGTTGACAACGATGCAGACTCGTCTGACTGTAACGGTCACGGTACACACGTTGCTGGTACTATCGGTGGGTCAGAGTACGGTGTTGCGAAAAATGTCAATGTTGTAGGCGTCCGCGTATTAGGGTGTAACGGTTCCGGTTCGTATTCTGGTGTGATTTCAGGGATTGACTGGGTTAAAAATAATGCGTCAGGCCCGTCTGTTGCCAACATGAGTCTGGGTGGTGGTGTATCTCAGGCTGTTGATGATGCGGTTAATGCTGCCGTTGCCTCGGGTGTTACTTTCGTTGTGGCTGCGGGTAATGATAACAGCGATGCCTGTAACTATTCACCTGCTCGTGCGGCTGATGCGATAACCGTTGGTTCTACAACAAGCAGTGACGGTCGTTCTAGTTTCTCTAACTACGGCTCTTGTCTGGATATCTATGCGCCTGGTTCAAGCATCAAGTCTGCATGGTATAACTCAGACAGTGCGACCAATACAATCAGTGGTACTTCAATGGCAGCACCTCATGTTGCCGGTGCGGTGGCTTTATATCTTGACCAGGATCCAACGCTTACACCAGCTCAGATTGACTCACTACTGAGCAGCAGAAGTACTAAAGGCGCGGTATCTGATGCAAAAGCAAGTTCGCCTAATGAGCTACTTTATACGCTGGAAGGTGATGCGCCACCACCACCGCCTCCTCCAGGTCCAACTGAGCTTGTTTCAGGTGTAGGTGTGTCTGCGTCAGGTGGGTCTGGTTCTGAGACCTTCTATAAACTTGCTGTTCCAGCGGGTGCAGCGTCGGTTTCGTTCACACTGGCTGGTGGCTCGGGTGATGCGGATCTGTATGTTCAACAAGGTTCTCAACCATCTCAAAGCAGCTATGCGTGTCGTCCATATAAAAATGGCAACAACGAATCATGTGAGTTCTCTAACCCTGCAGCGGGTGACTGGTACGTAATGCTACATGGCTATAGCCAGTATTCAGGCGCTACACTGACAGGTACTTTTGGTGATGCTTCAGGCTGTGGTGCAAACTGCCTTCAAAACGGCGTGCCAGTCACTGGTCTGTCTGGCGGTACCAACACAGATACCCGTTATACAATCGAAGTACCGGCCAATGTAACCTTGAATGTGAGCATTTCAGGTGGCTCAGGTGATGCGGACTTGTATGTTCGTAAAGGCACTCAACCGACCACTAATAACTATGATTGTCGTCCATATCTGTCTGGCAACACAGAAAGCTGTAGCCTGAGTTCAGGTGCGGATGGCGGGACTTACCACATCATGGTGCGTGGATACAGCAGCTACTCAGGCCTGACTCTGCAAGGCAGTTTCTAAACAGTACTGAGTAAGTAATATAGAAAAGGCCGCTCTGGAGCGGCCTTTTTACTTTGCTGATAGCAATTAGTAGACTTTGCAGATCAGACCCTTCAGGTAGAATCCTTCCGGATAGTAACCCGCAATAGGGTGGTCAGCAGCCTGGTTAAGACGCTCCATGATTAATAGGTCTTTACCGGCATCCAGTGCAGCGTCAGCCACGACTTTCTGAAATAGATTTTGTTCCATCAGGCCTGAGCAAGAGAAGGTCAATAAAGTCCCACCTGGCTTGAGCAATTGCATTGCCAGCATGTTGATGTCTTTGTAACCGCGACATGCACCATTGAGTTGTGCTTTACTCTCTGCAAATTTAGGTGGGTCCATGACGATAGTGTCAAACTGACGGCCTTCTTCCCGATATTGTCTGAGAAGCTTAAACACGTCTTGTTTAACAAACTGAGCGCGGGATACATCCAGCTCATTGTGCTCGACATTGCGTTTCGCCGTATCTAAAGCGGGCTGAGACACATCGACATTAATAACCTCATCACAGTCGCCGCGCAGAGCGTATAGGCCAAATGTGCCTGTGTAGCAGAAACAATTCAGTACAGACTTACCTTTTGAAAAGCGCTCCAATGCAGCCCGGCTGTCTCTTTGGTCCAGATAAAAACCTGTTTTATGTCCGGACTTGATATCGACTTCTATTTTTAAGCCGTTTTCCATGATCACAACGGGTGCCGTTGGCTCGTCTCCCCACAGTACGCCTGTGGTTTTCTCAAGTCCTTCTTTTTTACGCACATCGACGTCAGAACGTTCGTAAATGTGACACTCAGGGAACAGCGTTCTGAGCGCTTGTACAATTTCGCCTTTATGACGCTCAGCACCGGCGCTGAGTAACTGACAAACCAGATAGTTATCAAATTTGTCTATGGTTATGCCGGGTAAACCATCTGACTCCGCGGCACACAATCTGAAACCGGTTAACTGTCCTTCCTCAATGACTTGTTCGCGGGCTGCAAGTGCGCGTGCGAGTCGACGTTCGAAAAAGGCCTGATCGATGACTTCTGTTTGATCAAAGCTCCAGATCCGGGCTCGGATCTGTGAATCGGGGCTGTATGCGGCTGTTGCGAGGTACTGTCCGTCGTGACTATAAATGGTCACTGTATCGCCAAGCGCAGGCTTGCCTTTGACTTTTTTGATTGCCTTGGAAAAGATCCAGGGATGTTTTCTTTTTAAAGATTTTTCACGGCCAGGTTGTAAATACAGCGCGCAAGACATATAAATTCCTTACTATGGATAATGGTGACATTTTAGTGAAGCCAATAAAAACATACAATCAGAACCATAAGGTTAAGGGATAAATGACAGTAAATATGACGGAATTAGAGACGGCATGCAGAGATTTTATGCTCACAACCGAGTTTGCCGATACCGCCCATGATTTATCACACATCCTGCGTGTGGTTAAAACCGCCAAGCAACTCTGTGCTGCGGAGGGGGCTGATCTTGAAGTTGTGTTGCCCGCGGCCTGGTTACACGACTGTGTGGCTGTGGCAAAGAATCACCCGGACAGGCCCATAGCGTCGAAATTGGCCGGGGACAGGGCGGTTGCCTTTCTATCAACCCTGGATTATCCAGAGCACAAACTCTCAGCGGTACATCATGCGATAGTTGCACATAGCTTCAGTGCCAACGTGCCACCCGATACGCTGGAAGCTAAAGTTGTTCAGGACGCAGACCGAATGGATGCGCTTGGGGCGATTGGGGTGAGTCGATGCATGAAAGTGGGCGGTGCCATTGCCAGACATTTGTATCACATTGATGACCCATTTTGTCAGCAACGAGAAGCGGATGATAAAAAGTACACGTTAGATCACTTCTACATCAAGCTGCTGAATATTGCGGAGCAAATGCACACGCAGTCGGCAAAACAAGAAGCGCAGCGCCGAACTGAGTTTATGCGTGGATTCTTGCTCGAATTGGGCAGAGAGATAGGTGTCCCCGACTAGCGGGTCATGCGTTTTACGAATACAACGACAAACAACGCCAGCGAAAAGCTCCCGGTAAACGCTTCAACCGTGGCGATTAACCGGGTAATGCCGGTCGGCGTTATGTCGCCATAACCCAGTGTAGTAAAGGTGACCACACTGAAATAAATGCAGTTGAGTAATGTACTGAGGTTGTCTGACCATGAGGCCTGACTGGAAAACTGGATCAGCCCGTCGTTATAATTGATTCCGAATATAAAGTAGCAAATCGCACAGGCGACTATCATGCCCAGACTGAAGCGGATCACATTTTCGGGCTTTTCGCCGTAGCCACATAACATATCAACGAAAGAGGATACCAACCGGCGTTTGGATAATTTAGGGTATTGCGCGTGACGCATGCGAAGTTCGCTGTAGGTATATTTGCCAGCCATTTCAAACAGACCTTGCTGCTCTGCACCTTTTCTCAGTAAGCGATAGATTTCTTCTGATTGTAAAAACAAGTCGTTGGCTTCATCTAAATCTTGCTCTTTCAGTGCGTCGCTGGCTTGTTTTTCTTGTAACAGTTTATCGCCAAGGTAGAGGTTATCGATACGAGTTTTATCGAGTTTCATGCCGAGCAGATTGGTGTTTTCGAGCTTGCAGCAATGTAGATTGGCATCTCGCAAGTCCGCTTTCATTAAGGAAGCATTTTTGATGGTACTGTTGAACAGGTGAGCACCTTGCAAGTTGGCACGATAGAAGTTGCTGTATGACAGGTCATAGCCTTCGTGGTTACCAAATTTAACCAGGTTAAGACCTTCCAGGTTGGCACGTTTTAACTCCAACCCCTGTAAAAGGCCGCCTCGTTTTGCATACCGCTCCAGCTTTTGAGTTAACTCCAGACCGCTTTTGTCAAATTTGCTATCATGCCAGAAGCAATAGCCTGAACCCATGTCTATTTCCTGGCATTTATGGCCGTCGGGAGATTCATATTGGCAAAGTGGTTTGTTATTCATATTACGCCAGTTTAATCCTTCCTATTAGTAAGGGTAGCAGCATTTTTTCAGGGTAAATAAAAAATTGTATCTATGTCATTCGATTATCAGTTAAGTATCAGTAAGCGCAGACAGAGTGTTGCGATAAAAGTCACAGCGAATGGCGTGAAAGTGTTTGCGCCGCATGGCATTGACCGACAATGGCTGGAAACCTGGCTGAAGAGCAAGTCGAGCTGGGTTGAGGATAAGAAGCTAGCAGTGTCTGCTCAGCAACAACAGATCCAATCACCTTTCTGTCACAAAGAAATTCAGATATTTGGTGAACGATATCAGCTGGTGCTGTCGCCGTGTCGTTCTTATATTGATCATGACGCCAAATGTATTGGTTTAAAAACCCGGGCACAACCGGGAACAGAGGGCGCGCGCAAAGCCTTATTTAAGCTCTTAAACCAGATACTGCTCAGCTATGTAACGCCGGTACTGGCTGAGTATTCGGTCCTGATGAACAGTCAGTATCAGGAATTGAAAATAAGGGAATATAAACGCCGCTGGGGAAGTTTGTCTTCAAATGGCACGCTGGCGCTTAATAGCCTGTTGGTTGGTGCGCCTAAGTGGGTTATAGATTATGTTGTTGTGCATGAGCTGGCACACTGTCATGTGATGGCACACAATCAGGCCTTTTGGCAGATAGTGGCACGTCATTATCCCAGATATCAGGAAGCGCAGGTATACCTGAGGCAATATGGAGTAGGGTTACAGATTGAAAAGCCATAGCGCGGGGCTGGATCTACACAGTGACACTGATGGAGTGATGGTTTTGAGATAGGCAGCCTGGAGCTTGCTTTCATGCATCACTTCAATAAAAAGCACCGGTCCGCAATTCAGTCGGATGTGGTTGTCTGGACAAGCATGCTTGCATGAATAAATATTGGGTTGAAATATTGCGTTAGGAAAGTGGTGGAGGGGGCTGGATTCGAACCAGCGAAGGCAGTGCCGTCAGATTTACAGTCTGATCCCTTTGGCCGCTCGGGAACCCCTCCTAAGAGAAAAACAAATTGTAAAGTGGTGGAGGGGGCTGGATTCGAACCAGCGAAGGCAGTGCCGTCAGATTTACAGTCTGATCCCTTTGGCCGCTCGGGAACCCCTCCTAAGAGAATACAAATTGTGATGTGGTGGAGGGGGCTGGATTCGAACCAGCGAAGGCAGTGCCGTCAGATTTACAGTCTGATCCCTTTGGCCGCTCGGGAACCCCTCCTCAACATGGGCGCTGATAATATCAAAGTTTTTAGTGAAGTAAAGAAATGTCCTAAAGAAAATTGAAAAAATGCCGATAAATTTTCATATTTGATAAATTGTGGCGATTTTACATGCAGATAGATGGCATTTTGTGCAAAGAGGCTCAGCTGGGCAGTGCACTCAATCACAGCGTTCATGAAGCAAGACGCGGCGACTTTGGCTTGCTGCTGTCTTTATTGTCTCAGGATGCATTAGATTTTAGCCAGTTTGACCTGCCGCATTCGTCTTCACAGGAAGCTGATAAATCAGAAGAGGCGCTTAAAAAGGCGTTACAGCTTGGTCCGCAAAAGCCGCTTGCCCCAGAACAGTTCGATATGCTGATTGGCCAGAACAATGGGTTTATGGCTCAGGGGGGTGATCTGACAAGTCTTCGCCTTAAAGAATGTTTGCAGCCAGAGCCCTTTGCGGTACGTAACGACAAAAAGCACATTCCGCTGCATATCGTTGATAATTTGGAGCCTGCCGTAAGACAGAAGCTCGAAAATACCAGAAATCCGCAAATGCTTGTTGATAAACACGATATAGATGCTGCAGGTTTCTATGATCAGATAGCCAGTGGTGAAATGCAATCTATGTTGCAGGTTGCGGTGTAATACCAATTTCACTTAATACCGGGTCTATTTGAAGGAGCAAATAGGACGCTAACGGCGTTAAAAATTTCTTATTTAGAACAACTAAATAGCAAAATTTTTGCCTTGTTATCGACCCTATTTTGCGAAAATGTTGGGCGAGTAATTTGATGCGCTCGAACACCACAAGCTTATTGGAATGATGTTGTCAATTTGTCTTTGATACTGTCAGGTTGCGTCCAAGACTCTGAAATGGTTTCGTAGCCATAATGGCAGAGCATGGAATTGGCAGCGTCGGGTGGTTGTCTACCTAACACTGGATTATTGAAGGTTCAATAACCCAGAGCATTTAGCCTGCCTATCTAGCCGTGGCATTTTTTGAATTTCTTCCCACTTTGGCAGGGACAAGGATCATTCCTGCTAATTTTTTTCTCAGGGCAGGCAAACAGCTCACCATCAAGATAACGCCATTGGCCGTCTTCACGTAAAAAGCGAGACCGTTCGTGCATAGTGATACACGTACTGCCATCCAAGTATGTAGCCTTAAACTCCACAAAGTGATGTTCTGGAGACTCATTGCTTTGGATGACCTCCAAGCCAATAAAGGTTGCGTGCTCAGCAAATGCACTGATACTGGCCTCACTATTTTCTGCACGTTTGCACTGTGCATAAGTACGATGTATGTACCCTGTGTCTTTGAGGCAATAAGCACTGTATCTGGAGCGCATCAACTGCTCCGCACTGTCAGGTAGTTTTTGGCCTGCTATGAAAGGCAGACAGCATGCTTGTGCTTCTCTTTCAGAACCGCAATAACACATATTTTCTCATTTGAACTTAATGCGCAACGACAGATACCTCATGTCCAGAGGTGCGGGTAAAACAAAAGACCTCAGTGTCACTGTCTATCAGTTTAAACTGAGACAGCTGTTGTTCCGACACAATGTCTGTCCAGGTGATCACCGCTGCAAAGTTACCTTTGCATAAAGCGCTGTTAATAACATACTCTAAGTTTATCAAATGTCTTTGACGTAGCACCAGTAGCTTGCTGCTATCGATTGAACTGTTATCCAGCAGGGCTTTGCTTGGAATGTTGTCTGGTGCAATAAGCAAGGTCCATCTGTGAAGTGAATTGCATCGATACAGGATTTTAAGCAGTTCTAAACTGCTTACTATGTCATCTTCCGCATATACTAACTGATAGCGTTTATTGGCTGTTTTAGCCTGAGACACTGATATATTTTGCACTTGAGTATGTAACATGAGCAGACCACTGATTTTCTATACAGTGGTTATACAGTATTTCATACAGTGCTATTTGGCAAGTAAAATATCGCGTGTTTTTTGTGCTTTTTTTATAGTGCTTTGATTACATTTACTTTTATTTTGGGTTCGCGTCCGGGCTAAAGTGCATCATTTGATGGATTTGCTCATACAGGGTAGCGGCATAGCACTGGGCATCTATGAATCGCTTAGCTGTCAGATGGGTACGCACTTGCTCAAGTGTGCCGGCTGCTGCCTGATTTCCCTGACTTTGAGAGAGCGACAGCCAGGCAATACCATGAAAAACGCTTTTTGGTACACCCTGACCTTTTACAAAAAGCATCCCGAGATAAAACTGGGCTTTATTATCACCTGACATCGCAGCAAGCCGAAGCCATTTCGCAGCGAGCGGATATTGTTTATTTTTCAGATAATAAAGGCCTTTTTTATAGACAGCTTTGTTATCGGTATCGTTGGGCCAGCGGTTTTCAGAGTCCGGTGTTGCGGTCACAAATTCCAGCACATTGAGCAGCTGTTGCTCTAAATCACTGCCGTTTGCAACTGCTAATTGGTTCTTTTTCATACTGATTTCACTTAATACGACTTAGATCAGAGTGTAGCTGATTTTTAACTATTTTGTCCGATTACACCAGAGATTTGTGATAAAATCCGGCTTTCGTTTCTATATAAAATACAAAGACATGCTGGAAAAATTATTTTCGCTCCGTGCACAGCAGAGCACAGTCAAAACCGAGTTTATCGCCGGTCTGACGACATTTGTCACTATGGTTTACATTGTTTTTGTGAACCCTGCCATGCTAGCTGAGGCGGGCATCGATCATGGCGCTGCGTTTGTTGCCACTTGTTTAGCCGCAGCTATAGGTTGTTTTATCATGGGCTTGTGGGCCAATTATCCGCTGGCTTTGGCGCCAGGCATGGGCTTAAATGCCTTTTTTACTTATGGCGTAGTGTTGGGTATGGGTCATTCCTGGCAAAGCGCGTTGGGCGCAGTTTTTTTATCTGGGTGTCTATTTTTATTACTCAGTATATTTAAGGTCAGAGAGTGGGTGATACAGGCAATCCCGCTTGTACTCAAGCAAGCCATTGCTACAGGTATTGGTGCTTTCCTGGCTCTGATAGCGCTTAAAAATGCGCAGATCATCGTTGCCAGTCCGGCAACCTTTGTGCAATTGGGTGACATCACCAGCCCTGGCCCTTTGCTTGCCATTCTGAGCTTTTTTGTTATTGCTGCCTTAATGTATCGTGATATGAAAAGTGGCGTGCTGCTGAGTATTTTGTTGGTTACTGTGCTTGCCTGGGGCCTTGGCTTAGTCGAGTATGCCGGTATTGTCTCTATGCCACCGAGTATTACACCAACTCTGGCGCAACTTGATATTGCCAGTGCGTTGGAAATCTCGATGCTGAGCGTGGTGTTCGCATTTTTATTTGTTGATTTGTTTGATACCAGTGGCACTTTGGTTGCGGTGACACAAAAAGCTGGTATTGCAGATAAAGAAGGGCGGATGCCACGCCTTGGCAGAGCGCTTTCGGCTGACAGCTCAGCAACGATAGCAGGATCTTTTCTTGGTACCTCGACAACCACTTCGTACATTGAATCTGTGTCAGGTGTGTCTGTGGGTGGGCGTACAGGATTAACCGCAGTGGTGGTTGGTTTGTGTTTCCTGCTTATGATGTTTTTTGCACCTTTGGCGCAAATGGTCCCTGCGTATGCCACTGCCGGAGCGATTTTGTACGTCGCTGTATTGATGCTGCAAAATTTGAAGCTGGTGAACTGGGATGATATGAGTGATGCCATTCCGGTCAGTGTGGTGTTACTTATGACACCAC
Organism: Pseudoalteromonas sp. McH1-42; assembly: GCF_022347845.1. Lineage (NCBI taxonomy): Bacteria > Pseudomonadati > Pseudomonadota > Gammaproteobacteria > Alteromonadales > Pseudoalteromonadaceae > Pseudoalteromonas > Pseudoalteromonas sp. McH1-42. Next base: position 164,853 of record NZ_JAKRFU010000012.1, read on the forward strand.
TGACGTTCTCAATTGCGCATGGCATAGCGCTTGGCTTTATTTCTTATACTGCGGTGAAGCTGGCGTGTAATAAACGCGAGGAGATCTCTGTCAGTGTCTGGGTATTGACCGTGCTGTTTATTGTCAAGTTTGCGATCAGCTGAGGCTGATCACCACTTTTTCTTGGGAGCGAAAAGGACATCGAGGTCGTCCTTTTCTTTCTCTGCTTTCTTTTTCACCGCAGAGGCATTGGAGGCTTTAAGCTCAGTGCTTATCTCACTCAGGTATCCTTCGAGCTGAGTTTTCTTTTCTTTGGTGTACTCATCGGCGTGGGTGACACCGCAGATGATCGCATAGGCTTTTTCAAAATACTGACGTGCCGATCCCACCATGTTAGCGCTCTTAGCTGACATTCCCCGCTTGATTTGGCTTTCTACATTTATTCTTAGTTGCAACCGCTCCATTTTACGGTCTTCCTGAACAAACACTTGTGTGTCTACTTTGCCTTTGCTGTGCTCTGAACGTAGTAAGTGGCGCAATTTTTTAATGCCCTGAACCAGCGCGATGAGCTGCTTATCGTTGTCGGGTAATGTGACTTTATCAGATTCGTTTGCATTTTGAGGTTCGTTGTTTAAACGCTCCTGAGATTCATGCATGCGACTTTTTAATTCTCGAGAGGTGGGTGAAAGCTCGACCATAGATACCAGTGCATCATGCACACGGCGCTGAATGACTTTGATCATGGCACCGGACATAGGAATGTTGCTGCTATTAAGGATTACATCTTCGGCTTCTTCAATGATCCGCTTTTGTTTTGCCAGCTCTTTACGGCGTTCCGCTTCTTGTTTTTCTTTGTGTTGTTGAATAGCACTGACCCACACTGCAATGACAATGAGTGCTACAATCAACAAAATTATTACGGTAATAAACATACCCGGATCTCTTCGTAAATCATACAGCTGACAGTTTTTTTATATTACATCAAATAATTGGGGATTGAACAGTGTTAATAACAAGAGACTTGAAAATCCACCAAATTCCATCATTTTTTAGTATAGCTTAATGCTTGGAAGCTGGCTCTAATACACTGGGGAAAGTATTGTCCTATCGGATATACTATAATTATGCTAGGCTGAGTCATTATTTGCCTGTATCTAACGATAATTGGCCTAGTCGTACACCAGATAACAATTAAAACAAACGCTTAGTTATGAAATTACAACAACTGAAATACATAGTTGAAGTTCTGAATCACAATCTCAATGTGTCAGCAACCGCAGAAAGCTTGTATACCTCCCAGCCGGGAATTTCCAAGCAGGTGCGTATGCTGGAGGACGAGCTTGGTGTACAGATCTTTGGCCGCAGTGGCAAACATCTCACACATGTTACCAGTGCAGGCAATGAAATTATAAATATTGCCCGAGAGATATTGTCTAAGGTAGAAGGCATTAAAGCCGTTGCCAATGAACACACTTTACCCGATCAAGGTAAGCTTAATATTGCGACTACACATACTCAGGCGCGTTATGCATTACCGAATGTGATCCAGGGGTTCATGCAAAAGTATCCGGCCGTGTCATTACATATGCACCAGGGTACACCGCAACAGATCTCGGATGCTGCTGCGCGAGGTGATGCAGACTTCGCCATCGCAACGGAGGCGCTTCATCTTTACGGCGATCTGATCATGCTGCCTTGCTATCACTGGAATCGCAGTATTGTGGTGACGAAAGATCATCCATTGGCAAAGAAAGGCAGTAATATTACGGTTCAGGATGTCGCTAAGTTTCCTTTGATCACTTACGTGTTTGGTTTTACCGGACGCTCTGAACTGGATAAAGCTTTTAATGCGCATGGGCTGTCTCCGCATATTGTGTTCACCGCCACGGATGCCGATGTGATTAAAACCTATGTCCGATTAGGGTTGGGCGTGGGTGTGCTGGCAACAATGGCAGTTGATGAAATCACAGACAATGACCTGGTATGCATTGATGCCAGTCATCTATTTGAGGCAAGTACAACCAAGATTGGATTCAGAAAGGGTAGTTTCTTGCGTGGTTACATGTACGACTTTATCGAACGTTTTGCACCACATCTGACTAAAGATTTGGTTGAACGCGCCAGCCTGATGCGCAATCAGGACGATGTGGATGCGCTGTTTGAAAACACTGAGTTACCAGTCAAATAAATGAGCACACCAGGTTGCTGAATGCGACCTGATATCAGACATTAAAAAAGCCGCAAAAGCGGCTTTTTTAATGTCTGACGGTACGGATTAACATTCAATGATATTAACCGCGAGTCCACCACGTGCCGTTTCTTTGTACTTGGTTTTCATATCATTACCAGTATCCAGCATGGTTTTGATAACCTTATCCAAAGAAACTTTTTGCTCGCCGCTGCCACGCATGGCAAGACGTGATGCGTTAATGGCTTTTACGGCGCCCATGGCGTTTCGCTCAATACATGGTACCTGCACCAATCCACCGACCGGGTCGCAAGTTAACCCCAGGTTATGTTCCATTCCTATTTCAGCGGCATTTTCCACGTGTACCACATTACCACCCATGATTTCTGTGAGTGCGCCAGCTGCCATAGAGCAGGCCACACCTACTTCACCCTGGCAGCCAACTTCAGCACCAGAAATAGAGGCATTTTTCTTATACAGAATACCAATTGCTGCGGCAGTGAGCAGGTAGCGCGTTGCTATCTCGGCATCCACTTCTTTGATAAACGTATGATAATACATGAGTACCGCAGGTAGGATCCCGGCAGCACCATTTGTGGGTGCCGTTACTACGCGGCCGCCAGCAGCATTTTCTTCATTAACGGCCAGCGCAAACAGATCAACCCAGTCCATTGCCCGAAGTGGATCGTTGCTGTTTTCAACATTTAGTTTTAAATACAAACTTGGCGCGCGGCGCTTTACTTTTAGCCCTCCAGGTAAAATGCCTTCAGTGCGCATACCGCGTTCAATGCACGCTTTCATCACTTTCCAGATATGAAACAACTCTGTTTTGATTTCTTGTTCACTGCGGAGCGTTTTTTCATTGTGCATCATGAGCGAAGAGACACTCAGGCCTGTTTCTTTACACATCTCGAGCAGTTGTTGCGCATTCTCAAAAGGGTAAGGCGCTGGATTTTGCTCACGTACATCTAGCGCTGCTTGTTTCTCAGTATCAAACTGCTCTTCAGTGACAATAAAACCACCGCCGATAGAATAATAAATCTGGCTATGTACGAGCTCTGCACCCGAATAAGCTTGAAGCTCCATGGCATTGGAGTGCTTAGGCAGCGTTTTACGGCGATGAAAGACAATTGCGCCTTGTTTAGGAAAATCGGCTTTATGGGTTTTATCCAGGTAAATCACCTGCTCACGCTCAATGGTATCCAGTATCTCAGGGACTTTGTCCGCATCTACCGACTCAGGATCATATCCAGCCAGCCCTAAGATCACCGCTTTACCAGAACCATGCCCAATACCAGTCTGACCTAATGAGCCGAATAACTCTACTTTTACTGATGTGACTTTATCAATAATGCGGCTACTTTGCAGGTCTTTCACAAACAAGCGCGAAGCACGCATAGGTCCAACAGTATGGGAAGATGACGGTCCAATACCAACACTGAACATGTCAAATGCACTAATCATAAATTCTACTCAACATTGCCTCTGAACGGGCGCACATCATAACGTTAATTATTGCATAAGTAACCCACTTCACAGCAAAATTGTATACAGTTTTAGCTGGACATGCAGGTATTGTAACCAAGGGTGAGTAAAATATATTGAAATGTAATCAAAATCACTTAGTTAGTGGGGTGGCAGATACGCGTGTTTGGCTGGTCAGGCTACTCTGTTCAGCAACTGTTGAACAATCTTCGCTGTGGCTCCCCAAAGTAACCCATGCTCTGTCATGAGGGCGTTGAAGGTCACCGTTTTTCCTTGTAATCGTGTCTGCACAGGTTGCCAGACACCTTGTTGTGCGAGCAAAGACAATGGCAGGGTGAACACTTGCTCCACCTCATCACTGTGGGTTTGCCAGGTCGCACTGTGTGCTAAGGTTGCCAGCACAGGCGTAATACGAAAGCCGGTCAGTGTCGTATGCAAAGGTAAAATACCAACCGGGTTAACTTGCAGTGGATCAAGGGCAATTTCTTCCTGACTCTCTCGTAATGCCGTAGTGATCACTGATTTGTCTTGTAGTTCGACTTTACCACCCGGAAAACAGAGCTGACTTGGATGGCTGCGCAGTTGCGCACTGCGCTTGCAAAGCAGCAGGGATGCTTCCCCATCCACCTCGAGTAAGGGGACTAATACCGCGCTTTCTTGTCCTTGTCCTGATGCTGGCGCGTGATCTGAAGCACTTAAACTAAAGCGGCTAATGACATGTTGTAGATTCATAGTACAGGGAGTATTTTGTTCACCTTGTGATAAGTCTCCTGATACTCTAACTCACAGTCTGAGTCTGCGACAATCCCCCCTCCGGCCCAGCAGTGAATTTTTTGCTGATGGCAAACTAAGGTACGGATAGTTATCGAGGTGTCCATTGCTCCACAAGCACTCAGATAGCCAATTGAGCCGCAGTAAGCGCTGCGTCGGTGAGGCTCAAGTTCTTCGATGATTTCCATTGCCCGGATCTTCGGTGCACCTGTGATTGAGCCTCCCGGGAATGCGGCTTTGAGTTGATCAACGGCTGTTTTGCCTGTTGCCAATTGCGCCGTGACTGTACTAACCAGATGGTGAACAGCCGGAAAGCTTTCAATTTCGAATAGCTTGGGCACTTGCACACTACCAGGCGTTGCCACTTTGCCAAGGTCATTGCGTAGCAAGTCTACAATCATCACATTCTCTGCGCGATCTTTGCGGCTCTGTTGTAACCGGGTGGCTTGCTGCGCATCTGCTTGTTTGTCGTCGTGTATTCTGGGCAAAGTGCCCTTGATTGGTTTGGTCTCAACATGGCCATCGCGTACTGAGATAAAGCGCTCTGGTGACACAGACACGATAGCATCCTCACCAAGATTAATAAAAGCAGAAAAAGGTGCCTGGTTATTTGCGCGCAGCGTTTTATAGGCCTGCCAGGGCGAGCCGTGATAATCGGCACTGAATCTTTGCGCCAGATTTATCTGATAACAGTCGCCGCTTTTCAGATAGTCGTGGATACTGGCGAATTTGTGCGCATATTCTGACTGGGTCATATTGGCCTGCCAGCGACTGGTTAGCGTGAAAGTATCATCATCACGGCCACCTTGTTCAATCAGTGACAGGTAAGTACTCAGCCGGTTGTATCCTGGTTGCGTAACAAAGTACCATTGGTTGCTCAGGTTATCGCGTATCAGAGCATCGGGGTAAAGACCGGCTATCATGTCTGGCAGTGCAATATCCTGCATCGCGATTTTGGGCATGGCCTCTATGTATCGGCCGAGATCGTAGCCAAAGTAACCGAGCCAGCCACCCGTGAAGGGAATATCTGAATGAGGCCTTGAATCGAGCCCTGTAAGCTTGTCTTGCATTATCGTGAAGCCATCTTGCTCAACCTGCTCACCGTCGAGGTAAAACTGACCGTCTCTGGCTTCGAGTATACACAGTGGGTTGATACTCATGATATCGAAGCGGCTATTTTCGTGATTGGCGTCACTGGAATCGAGCAAGATTGCCAGTTGCTGGGAGGCGAGGGTGCCAAACACCTCGATGGTTGACAAAGAAATGTCTAGTTCAATGGAGTTACTACTTGGATTTGTCATTTACTGAACCCGAATGCTAGCCCGAAACGGGCGAGGAGGGTATCATAATTGTCATTGAATCCCTAGAGCGTTACCTTATATTCCATCGAACGATTTTAGATAAGTGTCGGACTTTGGTCGCTAGTCTATTATTGCGATACTCACTCATCGCAAGATGGTATATAATCGCGCCTCTCAATAAACACCGGTTTGCCTCGTCACAGGCCGGAGAATAAAGGAACCGTCATGAGTACTATTCGTCAGCAAGACTTCATTGACAGCATCGAAGATGCATTGCAATACATTTCTTACTATCATCCGTTGGATTTTGTGCAAGCTTTAGAAAAGGCGTACGACAAAGAGCAAAGTAAAGCGGCCAAAGATGCCATCGCGCAGATCTTAATTAACTCGCGTATGTCAGCAGAGGGCAAACGTCCTTTGTGTCAGGATACCGGGATCGTGACTTGCTTTGTAAAGGTCGGTATGGATGTTAAATGGGATAAAACAGACTTGACTGTTCAACAAATGGTAGATGAAGGCACACGCCGCGCCTATACCAACCCGGATAACCCATTGCGTGCTTCAATCGTTGCGGACCCTGCTGGTGCTCGTAAAAATACCAAAGACAATACACCTTCTGTTGTTCACATTGATATGGTCCCGGGCGCAGAAGTTGAGGTGATGATCGCTGCCAAAGGTGGTGGCTCTGAAAACAAGACCAAAATGGTCATGCTTAATCCATCAGACGATGTGGCTGCATGGGTAGAGAAAACATTGCCAACAATGGGCGCTGGCTGGTGTCCGCCTGGCATGCTGGGTATTGGTATCGGTGGTACCGCAGAAAAAGCCGCGGTTCTGGCAAAAGAATCATTGATGGATCCAGTTGATATCCATGAGCTACTTGAGCGTGGCGCGGAAACAGCAGAAGAGAAACTGCGTCTAGAAATCTTCGAGCGCGCAAACAAGCTCGGTATTGGTGCACAGGGTTTGGGTGGCTTAACTACCGTGGTTGACGTGAAAATCAAGTCTGCGCCTACCCACGCTGCCTCTAAGCCAGTAGTGATGATCCCAAATTGTGCTGCGACACGTCACGTACATTTCACTCTGGACGGCTCAGGCCCTGCTGATCTTAAAGCGCCTAAACTGGAAGACTGGCCAGAAGTGACCTGGGAAGTCGGGGAAGATACTCGTCGTGTTAACCTGGATGAAATCACGAAAGAGGATATTCAGGATTGGAAAATGGGCGAGACCGTGTTGTTATCGGGTAAGATCCTGACGGGTCGTGATGCAGCACATAAGCGTTTGCAGGACATGATCAACTCAGGTGAAGGGTTGCCAGACGGGGTTGATCTGACCAACAAGTTTATTTATTACGTAGGTCCTGTAGATGCTGTAGGTGATGAGGTAGTTGGTCCTGCTGGTCCAACAACATCGACCCGTATGGACAAGTTCACTGATCTGATGTTAGAGAAGACTGGCCTGATCGGCATGATAGGTAAAGCAGAGCGTGGTCCAGCGACTGTAGAGTCCATCAAAGAAAACAAAGCTGTTTATCTGATGGCTGTGGGTGGTGCTGCATATCTGGTAGCTAAAGCGATTAAGAAATCTAAAGTTGTTGCGTTTGAAGATCTGGGAATGGAAGCTATCTACGAATTTGAAGTAGAAGACATGCCTGTCACTGTGGCTGTAGACAGCAACGGTGTTAACGCACACACTCAAGGTCCGGCAATTTGGAAAGCTAAGATTGAAGAGCTGGATAGCAAGCTGAAATAACAGCAATCCTGAGTGACTTAAAAGAAGAGGGCATGCCCCTCTTTTTTTGATCTTGTCGCTTTGTATTTTGCTGAACTCGCTTCAGACGCCATACTTTGCAACTGCGATTCAGCGTTTCTTAACGTGCTCACCTCCTCATCAGACCTCTATTTATCGTACAAATAACCGTACACAATCGTTTGTGTTGACGTTTACGTAAAGATTAACCTCTAAAAATCGTTAAAATAGTGAAGAATTAAACTCATATATTCAAATGAAATGCATAATCAAGCCAATATATGACTATTTAATGTATCATGAAGGCAGGTTTAACGCTTTTAAGGTCAATATCAACTCATATTGTGGATTGGTTAGAGAGTTAGTGATACAGTTCGATGAATTTCAGCGCTATCTGACTTAAAGTCAGTCTATAACGGAGAACAAACAAAGTGGCTGTATTTAACCAAGTTGAATTTGATAACCACGAACAAGTAGTTTTTTGTTCTGATGAAGCATCGGGCTTGAAGGCAATCATTGCTGTTCATAATACTAAGCTTGGTCCTGCGGTTGGCGGATGTCGCCTTTGGGACTATGCAGATGATGCCGATGCAGTCTATGACGTATTGCGTCTTTCAAAGGGCATGACTTATAAAAACGCCGTCGCGCGTTTGCCTTTTGGCGGTGGTAAATCTGTGATCATTGGTGATGCTAAGAAAATCAAATCTGAAGCGTTATTCAGAGCGTTTGGCAAACACCTTGAACGCCTCGGTGGTAGCTACTATTCAGCAGAAGACGTTAACATCACCACAGGTGATGTAATGACAATGCATAAAGAGACTAATTATGTAATGGGTCTCGAAGGCAAAAGCGGTAACCCGTCGCCTTTCACTGCATTGGGCACGTTCCTAGGTATTAAGGCTGCTTACCAACACAAGCATGGTCATCAAGACCTGTCTGGTGTGAAAGTATCCGTTCAGGGGCTGGGCGCGGTTGCTTACACTTTGTGTAAATACTTGCACGAAGCGGGTGCTGAGCTGTTTGTGACCGATATCAATCAGGCATCGATTGATAAAGTCGTGAATGACTTTGGCGCAACAGCGGTGAGCATTGATGAAATCTACGACCTGGAAGTAGATGTTTACGCGCCGTGTGCACTAGGTGCAACAGTAAACGATGAAACTATCCCTCGTATTAAAGCTAGCATCATTGCTGGCTGTGCGAATAACCAGCTTGCTGAATCAAGACATGGTGAGATCTTGCGCGAAAAGGGTGTGCTTTATGCACCTGACTATGTCATTAATGCGGGTGGTATCATCAATGTATATTACGAGACAAAACCTGAGGGGTACAGCGAAGAGGCCGCAACTAAGCACGTTGAGGGCATCTACGACACCCTGACTGAAATCTTTGCTCGTTCTGATGCTGAGCAAAAATCAACGCATCTGATTGCCGATGAGTTGGCACAAGAGATCATCGCAAACGGTTTGTAATCGTAAGCTGATACACTCAATATAGAGGGGAGTATTCCCTCTATATTGAATTATGAAAAAAATCACTCCCTCAGACTGGCCCAGAGCCGAACATTTTGAATTTTATTTAGGTTTCGACCAGCCTTATTTTAATATTACGACCCGCCTGAAGATGGGCACGCTGTACACACTTTGCAAGCAACAGCAACTCTCTTTTACCTTTAGCTATTTGTATTGTCTGAGCAAAGCCTGTCAGAATTACGAGCCTATCCGCTACCGAATAATGAATGAACACCCATGCGTTGTTGATCAAGTTGAGATGAGCTGTGTATTTTTGCGTGAAGACAGAAGCTTTCGATTTGTGCCTTTGGTTGCTTGTGAAGGTATCCACGACTACATTAAAGAGAATGTAGCGCAGAAAAATGCGTATCTGGAACAGCCTTTGGTTAGTGAACACTTTTTGGCGACTTCTGAGACTCCACAGCAACTTTATTTATCCATATTGCCTTGGTTGGATTTCAGTAGCTTCAGCCATGCCCGAAACGCAAAAGATAACCTTGGTATTCCAAAGTGTGTTTTCGGTCGCTTTGATGTGCAAACAGGTGAATTGCCATTCTCTATTGAAGTACACCATGCTTTGATGGATGGCTTACATGTAGCGGAATTTATCCAGGAAATAGAAATTCAGTGCCGGTTATTGTGTGAACAGTTATTAGGCTAAGTCTTCCTTTCTGGCTGTATTCGCTGTTGCACAAAGGTGAATGCTAAGTGTTCAGTCGGTGCCTAGATCCTTGATATTAAAAACGAAATAAATTACTAAGTTGTGCAAATTTAAGACTGTAGATTAGGGCTAAATAGCTGTAATAAAATGTAAATAAAGTTGCTTTGTGTATGAAATATAAGTGCTTAAGGTTTTTATTCTTGGTTTCCTTGTTAATACAATGTTTTTTTTCAATTTATTTCATCGCGACAAGCAAAAATTGTTTTAAACATGAAGTTGACATGGGCAATAGCATTTAGCATTATTGCACGGTTGATACTGCTAAAAGTATCCGGGGTACTCTCTAAGAGAGTGCAAAAATTATAAAAGTAACATTACTTAATTGGTTGGGAACTATGTCTGTTAAAATCAGAAAGAGCCTTGTAGCTTCAGCGCTTTTTGGCGCAGCGGCAATTGCAAGCAGCAATGTGATGGCAGATCCTTTGAATGACATACAAAAAGTAGGTCAGCAAACTCAAACGGCTGCTAAAAAGTCTCAAGACAAGATTGATGGTATCTACGGTCAAACTATCGAAATGGTAGCTGAGTACCGTGGAATTGTTGACGAAACAGAACTTCTGAAAGTTTACAACGACCACGTAGCACGTTTGGTTGCAGACCAAAATGCAAATATCGAATCTCTAGAACGTCAGATCGCGACGGTTGATAAAACTAAGCAAGACGTTGTGCCTTTGATGTATCGCATGATTGATACACTCGAGCAATTCATCAAAGCGGACGTGCCGTTTGATACTGAAAAGCGTCTAGAGCGTATTGAGAGATTACGTGAGACACTTACTAATGCAAAAGTAACGACGTCTGAAAAATACCGTCAGGTACTTGAAGCATACAGCATTGAAACCAACTATGGTTCTGCAATGGTTGCTTCTCAAGGTTCACTTGAGATCAACGGTAAAAACATCAATGTTGACTTCGCCCGTCTAGGCCGTATCGCATTTGTTGCTCAGTCTTTCGACCAGAAGCAAGCGTGGGTTTGGAACACCAGCAGCAAGCAGTGGGATCAGTTAGGTGAAGAATATCTGAAGCCTATCAAAGACATGATCCGTATCGCACGTGGTCAGGCTGCCCCAGAACTAGTTAAACTACCTATTTTCGGCGCGGAGTAATAAAACATGAAGAAACTATTTAAAGGTTTTGCCGTTGCTGCAGCATTAACAGTTTCTGCTGGTGGCGCATTGAACGCACATGCAAGCACTGAGTCTCTGGATAAAATCCTTGAGCAAGTAAAGCAGAACCGTATCTCTGAAGGTAAAATCAACAAAGCTCGCGAACAAGAGTTCCTGTCAGATCGTGCTGACAAGCAAGCTTTGCTGAACAAAGCTAAGCGCGACCTTGCTGCTGAAAAAGCACGTGGTGAGCGTCTTAACAAGGAATTCAAGCAAAACGAAGTAACACTTGCTGAGAAAGAAACTGAACTACTTAACGCACAGGGTACCCTGGGTGAGATGTTCGGTGTGGTACGTCGTAACGCTGCTGAAGCAATCGGTGCTATCGAAGCGTCAATCATCAGTGCTGAAAAGCCTGGACGTTCAGAAGTACTTCGTTCACTGGCAGCTGCTAAAGAACTACCAACTACTCGCGAGTTGGAAGAGCTTTGGATTGCTTTCCAAACTGAAATGACTGAGTCTGCAAAAATCTCTACTTTCGAATCTGAAGTAGCTGAACTAAGCGGCGACATCAATGTTAAACAAGTAACTCGTGTTGGTAACTTCAACCTAGTAACTAAAGACGGCTACGTTGTTTACGATGCAGAAAACAAACAAATCGTACCTTTAGGTAAGCAACCTTCTTCAGACGTTCTAGCAACTGTTGCTGATCTTCTGAGCACGTCTGCTGACCAGTACACACCTTTCGTTGTTGACCCAACGCGTGGTGCTATCCTACGACTGAACACTCAGCGTGCAACTGTTGAAGAACGTTGGCACCAGGGTGACACAGTAGGTTACATCATCACTGCATTGTTGGCACTTGGTGCATTAATCGCTGTTGTTCGTTTCCTAGACCTAATGCTGGTTGGTGCGAAGATCAAGGCACAAATCAAGAACGCTAACAACCCAAGTGACAGCAACCCACTGGGTCGTATCTTGAAAGTGTACCACGACAACAAGAACCAAGACGTTGAAAACCTTGAGCTTAAACTTGACGAAGCAATTCTACGTGAAACGCCTCGTATCGAAGCTGGTATCAACATCATCAAGATCCTTGCAGCTATCGCACCTCTACTAGGTCTACTAGGTACGGTTGTTGGTATGATCCTGACGTTCGAATCAATCACACTATTTGGTACTGGTGATCCGAAGATCATGGCAGGTAACATCTCTCTAGCTCTTGTTACTACTGCGCTTGGTCTAATTGCTGCGCTACCGTTAATCCTACTTCACGCTATCGTTGCGGGTCGTAGTAAATCTATCCTACACATTCTTGACGAGCAAAGCGCGGGTATCGTTGCTGCGCACGCGGAGAAGGAGAGAGCATAATGCTAGTCCTGGTGGAGACGTGGGAATCTATCAGGGATTTTGTTGCTACAGGCGGCGATGTATTATACGTGGTCGCGATAGCACTCTTTCTAATGTGGGTATTAATGATTGAGCGCTATTGGTTCCTATTGGCTGAATTTCCTAAAATTAAAAAGGGAATAGTAAGCAGATGGGATGCCCGCCAAGATACTACATCTTGGTACGCACACAGAATCCGCGATGCATGGATTTCTGAAGCGTCTGAAAAATTAGATGAGCGCATGTTGATTATCAAAACATTGGTTGCAATGTGTCCGTTAATCGGTCTACTAGGTACAGTGACAGGTATGATTTCGGTATTCGAAACCATGGCTACACAAGGTACAGGTAACCCTCGATTGATGGCTTCAGGCATCTCAATGGCAACGATACCAACAATGGCTGGAATGGTTGCGGCACTATCAGGTGTATTCTTTAGCACCCGTCTTGAAGCGAGAGCGAAGATGGCTAAAGAGAAACTAATTGATAGCTTGCCACATCACTAGAGAGAGATTTTATTATGGCACGTAAACAACGTTTTCGTGAGGAAGAAGAAGCAGCAGTAGACATGACCCCGATGCTTGACATCGTATTCATCATGTTGATCTTCTTCATCGTTACTACCTCTTTTGTTAAAGAGGCTGGTATTGAAGTTAAAAAGCCAAAAGCTGCGCAGGCACAACAAACTAAGAATGCGAACATCTTCATCGCTATCCGTGAAAACGGTGAGATTTGGATGGATAAGCGTCAGGTTGATGTTGAGCGTGTAAGTGCGAACCTTGAAAATCTGTTAGCTGAGCAACAAACCGAGACCGTTATTATCCAGGCGGATAAAGGCGCGAAACACGGTGTAGTTGTTAAGGTAATGGACCAGATTAAGGCAACTGACGACGCCTTGAAGATTTCAATAGCTGGAGCTAAGTGATGATTCGATTTCTGTTTTCACTTCTTGCAGGTGGGGCAGTAACCTTCGGCTTATTCTTCTTTATGTCCTATCTTATCTCAGGAGGAGCGGATAGGGCTGATAATAAGAAGGAAGAGATCATAGTCGAGATTATGTCGAATCCGCCTGAATCAGATGTGCAGGAGAGGAAGCGTGTACCGCCTCCACCTCCTCCACCGCCAAAGCAGCCGCCTAAACCGCAGCCGCCTCAGCCTGAGAATGCTAACCCAAATGCAGGTGCAATTGGCTTTAACATGCCAAGCATCGACATCGGTGGCACAGCTGGTGGTTTAAGTGGTCCTGGTGATTTCGGTCGTGACGGTGAAGCAACACCTATCGTTCGTATCGAACCTAAGTATCCGCCTCAAGCAGCGCGTGATGGTAAAGAAGGCTGGGTACAGCTGCGCTTCACTATCAATGAGCTGGGCGGTGTAGATGACATTGAGATCATCGATGCTGAACCAAAGCGTATTTTCAACCGTGAAGCAAAACGTGCGCTTCGCAAATGGAAGTACAGACCTAAAATCGTTGATGGTAAGCCTCAGAAACAACCAGGTATTACTGTACAACTCGACTTTAAACTTAACCAAGACTAATAGGAGTAAGGTATGAAGCAAATGTCTAAAGCAACAGCTCTTGCTCTGATGATGTCTTTGGCTGGCGGTGCTTTAAGCACTGCCGCATTTGCCGCCCCTGATCCTGCAAAGATCGAAGCGCGCAAAAATGCCAAAACTAAGGTTATGGGTGAGCGAGTTGGTAAAAAGGTTATCAAAGCGTTTGACTTGTATAACGAAGACAAAGTTGATGAAGCGATTGCATTATTGCTTGAAATCGACGCGTCTGACGACTTCGACCGCGCTACGGTAAACCGTTACCTGGGTAACTTGTATGCTCAGAAAGAAGAGTATCAAACAGCAATCAAGTACATCCGCCAGGCGATTGCGCCAGATGTGCTGAACTTTAAAGATCAAGGCGATCTAATTAAGTTGTTAGGTGACCTTCTGATTGGTACTGAGCAGTATGACGGTGCCAAGAAAGCTTACTACGACTGGATGGATTTCACTGGCGAGCTAGATGCTAAAGTGTATGGCCGTATTGCTCAGGCAAACTATGAACTCAAGCAGTTCAGAGATGTGATTGAGCCTGCGGACCAGGCAATTGCGCTAAACAAAGAAGAACCAAATAAGTCATTCTATATGCTTAAAATTGGTTCTTACTTTGAGCTTAAGCAGTTCAAAAACGCCGTAAAGGTGGCTGAAGAACTGGTGAAACTGTTCCCTGAAGACCCGAAAATGTGGACTCAGTTGGGCTCCTTCTATATGCAAACGGAAGACTACAAAAAAGGTCAAACCGTGATGGAAGTGGCTTATAAAAATGGTTATTTTGAAAAAGAAAACCATTATAAAATTCTGAGCAGCTACTACTCATTGAACGAAATTCCATACAAAGCCGCTAAGGTGATGGAAAAGTCGGTCAAAGAGGAGAAGGTTAAGCGCACTAAGCAAAACGTGACGGCTGTTGCCAGCTACTATCATCAGGCTAAGCACATCAGCGATGCTGCTAAGTACTATGAAGAAGCTGCAAAGTTTGACGAAGATGCTGAGTTATACCGCAAAGCTGGTAGCTTGTTACTTCAGGATCAGCAGTACAGCGCAGCCGTTGTTCGTTTGAACAAAGCGTTGGAACTGGGTTCTGAGAAAAAAGGCACAATCTACTCAGACTTGGCGGAAGCTTACCTGTATCAGGAAAAGTATAAGCAAGCATATACTGCGATTGTTAAGGCTCAGGAAGATCCTAGAACACGTAAATTTGCTCGCAGCTGGGCCTCTTTCATTAAAGAGAAAGCACAGCGTAAAGGCATCAGCCTTTAAGTCGAAAAAGCCCCGCAAGGGGCTTTTTGCTTTTATAGCCCCAGCTCACCTAACGCTGTC
The DNA here is from genome assembly GCF_022347845.1 of Pseudoalteromonas sp. McH1-42. NCBI lineage: Bacteria > Pseudomonadati > Pseudomonadota > Gammaproteobacteria > Alteromonadales > Pseudoalteromonadaceae > Pseudoalteromonas > Pseudoalteromonas sp. McH1-42. Next base: position 179,927 of record NZ_JAKRFU010000012.1, read on the forward strand.
ATCCACAGTGATATATTCGAGCTTAGTACGCTGATTTAAGTACTAAAATCTCTCCTCATCTTTGTTATAATCTAACCCGATTGGGATCAGCTGTGCCTAGTGCATATCTGCAACGTGAAACAAAGTGGATAAACCGACATGAAAACCTCTCGGCATTATGTGTCCTCAGCACTTGTGCTGCTAACTATGATTGGCGGCTGCACTGAGCCGCAAGTAAACCTCCCTTACACAGAGTTGTCGGCGCAGCTCAGGCAACTTAATTGGTTTTCATCTGTAAGTCAGTCGCAGGTTTTACCTGAGAATGACCTTGCCGGATTACCTTTTACAGAACTTTATCTGAAAAAACGCCACGATCTTTTACAGCGCGCAGACTTGAGTAGTTTTACGGAAATAGCAGCTCAGGAAAGTCAGTATCTGAGCATACAGCAGAGATACCCAGAGCGCTTTTTACCCTGGCCGGTACATATCAATCTCCCCGAGGTTGCACAAGAGCGAGGTGTGTCGTCTTCTCAACTGGATACCTGGTACACATATGTAGAGTCACGTCTGAACGAAGCCCGGGAAAGTAAAATAGTGCTTAACCGGTTAGAAAGAAATCAGTTGCTTGAACATCTTACGCCTGAGGTAACCAGACAATCACAAGCTGCACGGCAGTTGATGGAGTATTTGGAAAGTTATCGGGTCAGATCGTCACTGGGGATGTACCAGCTGCCGAACGGCAAAGAGTGGTATCAGAGCAAGCTCAATTTCTATGGTGGCTCTGTGAGTGCACCTGAATCCTTGTTTAGTAAATTACAGAGTGTAACGAATGATACCAGGGACGTTATGGTACAGGTGAATTACAAGGCAAGTGATCCTTTGGTACATCAGCTGCTGGCTAAGTGCGATAAAGTTGCGGGTTTAAACTGGCGGGACCAATTCGTATCTTTGCGCCAAACTGCCAGTCAGTGTGATACCAAGTGGAATAAAGGCGAACTTCAATTCGCCGCAGTCATGATGGAAGTGGATTTGGGGGTGCATTACTTTGCGTGGTCGCAGAAACAAGCCCTGTTGGCACTGCAGTCTAGGTTAGCGCTGAATGAAGACCAGGCCTTTGTTGTGCTGAAGAATATCCTTTTCTTTCCTGCAACCAGTTTTGTGTTGTTAAACCAAGTTACTTCTGCTTAGCCAGGCATTCAAGGCACCTTTGTGCGGCCGGGTCAACGGCGAGCAGGGTGTCTTCAATTTTCTTCTCACAGTCACAGCAGTAGCCAAACTGGCCTATGTCCATCTGGCAAATTGCGGCTTCTACTTTGACCAAGCGTTCAAAGTTCGGAAATTGACCCGGACAGATCCTGTCGGTCGCGATATCGACCCATTCGTGTGGTGGCGCTGACTGTAATGTGCTGATCAACGCCTCGGTCGCATGGTTACTGGCTTGTTTTAAATCCGCAAGAAACTCGTGTCGGATCTGGTCGAGCTCAGCCTGCAGTTTTACCTGATAGTGATTCTTTAAATTCTCATTCATGGCGCTCTTCTCCTTTTCTGAGCATCCATTATCTATTAGGCAGTCGGCTCATTGTTATGATTTGAATCAATCAGCGGGGACTTTGCGTATTTATCCAGCACGGTTACCACGTCATCTTTGCTTTTCAGACGTTTTATCTCATCGAATAAGGTATGAGCCTGAGGGTATTGTAACTTTAAGTAACCTAGCCACTGCTTGGTGCGTGATGAAAAGTACTTTTCACCTACCTCAGGGTCCTGATGCATTGAGGAATGTAATATGTGATAAACCACTTCCTGCCACTCAAGTGGACGGTAGTCTCGTCCTTCGACGTGTGCTTTTATCTTGGCTGCCAGATCTGGGGTGGCCAATGCGCCCCGGCCTAACATCAGATTGTCGCAGGCGCTGCGCTGCTGGCAACGGATTGCATCCTCTACTTGCCAGATTTCGCCATTGGCGACAACAGGAATTGTCAGCCTTTCCAGAAGCGGAGGAATTTTCTCCCAGTAGGCCGGTGGTTTATAGCCATCACGTTTGGTGCGGGCGTGGATAACCAGGCTGGATGCGCCTGCGCTTTGTACGGCGTCGACAATCTCAGTGCTGTTTGCATCGTCGTCAAAGCCAAGTCGAATTTTGGCACTGACTTCGTGCTCTTGCGGTACTGCTTCGCGAACAGCGCGAATGATTTGATATATTTGCTCAGGCTCTTTGAGCAGTACTGCGCCACCTTTACTCTTGTTGACCGTCTTAGCTGGACACCCAAAATTAAGATCAACACCGTGAGAGCCCAGCTTTACAGCTTTTCTGGCATTAGCGGCCAACGCCTGTGGCACCTGGCCAAGCAGTTGAATACGCACAGGCGTGCCTGCGCGGGTTAACCCGCCATTGAGCAGCTCAGGACAGTAACGCACAAAGACACGGCGCGGCAGTGTCAGGTCTACAACACGAATAAACTCAGTGACACACATATCAAACCCACCGAGATCGGTGAGCAGTTCACGCATTTTAAAATCGACAACGCCCTCCATCGGGGCCAAAAATAGCTTCATTATTACCGCACCAGAAAAAATTCGCGCTATTCTATACGAGAGGAGCAGATTATTAATAGGGAAATGGAGATAAAAATTTCTCAAATGCTGAAATAAATATCTTCAGTCCGTGGTCTACTAAGCGAATCATCCATTTTTTATTGCTACCGATTGAGAGAGAACAACATGAAATCAGTAAAGAAAACTAACACACTTGCAATGACATTAGGTGCCGCTGTCGTTACTGCGGCTACATTTAGCGCACCAGAGGCTGCTGCTAATCCATTTAGCTTTGAGCAAATGACGGCTGGTTATCAGTTAGACGCAGGTGAAGGTAAATGCGGCGAAGGCAAATGTGGCGGCGATGCTAAAGGTAAAAAAGAAGGCAAATGCGGCGAAGGTAAATGTGGCGGCGATGCTAAAGGTAAAAAAGAGGGCAAATGCGGCGAAGGTAAATGTGGCGGCGATGCCAAAGGTAAAAAAGAAGGCAAATGCGGCGAAGGTAAATGTGGCGGCGATGCCAAAGGTAAAAAAGAAGGTAAATGCGGCGAAGGTAAATGTGGTGGCAAAACCAAAAAAGAAGGTAAGTGTGGTGAAGGCAAGTGCGGTGGCCACGCATAATCAGTGATTAGGCTAAGGAGTGATAATGAATAAACCGTTTGGTATGGTTGGCATGGGCCTGAGGCGTGAAATGCTGGATGACATTCTGGCTGCACCGCCTCAGCAGGTAGACTATTACGAAGTCGCCCCCGAAAACTGGATGACGCTCGGTGGCAAATACGCTGCTCAGTTTTCAGAGTTAACGGCCCGGCACCCATTTGTCTGTCATGGTTTGTCATTATCACTCGGATCACCAGCACCGCTTGATACCGAGTTTGTCAGTAATCTGAAAACCTTTTTTAGCCAGCATAACATACGGTGCTATAGCGAACACTTGAGCTATTGTTCAGGGGACGGGCACATGTACGATTTGATGCCGATCCCTTTCACTGAAGAAGCTGTAATGCATACCGCAGCAAGGATCCGGGAAGTACAAGCACGCCTGGAGCGTCGCATCGCGGTAGAAAACGTTTCCTATTACGCTGCGCCTGGTCAGCAATTATCGGAGCTGGACTTTACCCTGGCGGTATTGGAAGAGGCCGATTGTGATTTGCTGCTGGATGTGAACAATATTTACGTCAACTCAATTAATCATGGTTATGATGCCAACGCGTTTCTTGCGGCAATGCCCAGTGAGCGCATTGCATATGGCCACATAGCTGGTCATTATGTTGAGGCTGAAGACCTGCTGGTCGATACGCATGGCGATGCAGTGTGCGACCCGGTCTGGCAGCTGTTGCAGGAGGCGTATCGCATACATGGTGTGTTTCCGACTTTGCTTGAACGAGACTTCAACATTCCGCCGATGCCTCAGTTATTGGATGAGGTGGATCAGATCCATGCTGTACAGCGTCTGGATAAATCACAAAGAGGGATCGCTTGATGTCATTTCAGCAAATACAGGCCGATTTTATGGCCCACATTAAAAATCCGATCAAATATCCCGCGCCGAAGGGTATTGAAGACAGGCGGATGCAAGTTTATCGCGAGCTATTTTTTAATAATATTGAAGGGTTTGTCGCCTCCACATTTCCGGTGCTGAAAAGCCTATATGATGAACAAACTTGGTTAACTCTGGTACGGGCGTTTTTTAGTCAGCATGACTGCCTGTCTCCCTACTTTTTGGAGATCAGTCGGGAGTTTTTGGGCTTTCTGCAAGAGGAGTATACACCCACACCTGCTGATCCGCCCTTTATGCTCGAACTGGCCCATTATGAGTGGACTGAGTTGGAAGTGGCTATTGTACAGGAAGCCGAAGCGGAGTTGCCAATACCGCTTCCTTTGTCTGAACAATCGGGGCTTCATCTGGCGCAGGCTGCACGGAGTGTAAGTTATCAGTATCCGGTACATCAGATAACTTGTGACTATCAGCCTCAAAGTACCTCAGGCCCTCATTGCTTTATCGTTTATCGCGATAGGGCATTTGACGTACAATTTATCGAAACTAATCCAATGACGGCATTGTTGATCCAAAACATTGTTGTTAACCCCGGGATAACCATAGGCGCGTTGGCCGCACATCTGGCCGAGCAATTTAGCCAATTTGACAAAGAGACCCTGATCAATGGTGCGATCCAGACGCTCAGTCAGTTTGTTCGCCTTGGTATATTGGTCGATAAAAAAGCATAATTCCCCTTTATCAGTTTGTTAAGTTCGATTATTATGGGCGCCGTTTTGTCGTGCTTATGCTGAGTGCAGGACAGGCGGCTGATCCCGGGCAGTTTTGCCCTCTTCAGGCTGCTTGCTCACCCAGCGCTTAATAAATAAAGGTGTAATATGTCTAAAGGTGATTTCAAAGATCCGTTCAACGCGAAGTATTTCCTGGCTTTTATCGCTGTATTTGCTGGCATTGGTTGCCTGAATGCAATTCTAGGCTGGGCGACTGCACTGAGCGCTTAATCGCTACATAGAACCTAGAGTTAAAAAGCCACCTGTCGATTGGGTGGTTTTTTTCTATCCGAACATTGCGAAATTATCGCAAAATCCTGCCTCCTAGCATTTCATGTCATTGCTTTCTTGTTATAATCGAGCTCTTTGATATTAAAACTTATTAAGCATTCGATTATGACACAAGCAAATTTGTCACTGATTAAAGACAGCATCGCAACGGTTCCTAACTACCCGAAAGAAGGGATCATGTTCCGTGATGTGACGACCTTGTTGGCTAACCCGGCAGCATTCAAAGCAACGATGGATTGCCTGGTTGAAGCATACAAAGATCAGGGCTTTACCAAGATTATTGGTACTGAGTCTCGTGGCTTTATCTTTGGTGCGCCGTTGGCTTATGAATTGGGTTTGCCTTTTATTCCGGTACGTAAGCCTGGCAAGTTACCGCGCGAAGTGATTAGCCAATCTTATCAGCTTGAGTATGGTGAAGATGTATTAGAGCTGCATACTGATGCTGTCGAACAGGGCGATAAAGTTCTATTGGTTGATGATTTACTGGCAACCGGTGGTACCATTGAAGCGACCGCTAAACTGGTTGAGCGTCTTGGTGGTAAAGCGACAGACGCCGCCTTTGTAATTTCATTGCCAGAACTGGGCGGTGAGAAGCGCGTTGCAGACATGGGCATTAAAGTGCTTAAACTGGTCGAGTTTGACGGCGAGTAACGCACGATGAGTTATCAGGTTCTGGCGCGTAAATGGCGTCCACAGTCGTTCCACGAGATGATGGGGCAGGAGCATGTTAAACAGGCACTCATTAATGCATTGAATGAGCAACGTTTGCATCATGCCTATCTGTTCACAGGTACTCGTGGAGTGGGTAAAACGACCATTGCCAGGATCTTCGCCAAGAGCCTGAATTGTGAGGTGGGGATCACTTCCACACCGTGTGGTCAATGTAGTGCGTGTGAAGAGATAGAAGCCGGTAAGTTCATTGACCTTATCGAGATAGATGCCGCATCGCGCACAAAAGTTGAAGACACGAGAGAAATTCTGGACAACGTACAATATGCACCGACTCGGGGTCGCTACAAAGTGTATCTGATCGATGAAGTGCACATGTTGTCCAAGCACAGTTTTAATGCCTTGCTGAAAACCCTGGAAGAGCCACCTGAGCATGTTAAGTTTCTGCTGGCGACGACAGATCCGCAAAAATTACCGATCACCATTTTATCGCGCTGTTTGCAGTTTAACCTCAATGCTATGGCACAGAGCCAGATAGTAACGCAATTGTCGCAAATTCTGCCTCAGGAATCTGTCAATTTTGAAGAGCCCGCGTTAGAAGTGCTGGCTAAAGCCGCAGACGGTAGTATGCGTGATGCACTCAGCCTGACCGATCAGGCGATTGCGCAAACCAATGGCGAGCTGACTTTACCAGCAGTACAGCAAATGCTTGGCCTGATGGACAGCAGTCATGCCGTGTTGCTGATGGCTGCTGTATTGTCACAAGAAGGAGAAGCCTTGTTGGCAGAAGTTGCCGATATTGCGTTGAAAAATGGCAACTTCGCCAGCGTGCTGGATGATTTGGTCAGCCTGCTGCATCTGGTACAGCTTACGCAGCTTGTGCCTCAGGCCGCCAATTTTGGTCAGTTCGAGGCTGAGCAGGTAAAAACACTGGCTCAGCAGCTAACACCGCAGGACACTCAGTTTATGTACCAGTTGCTGCTTGCGGGTAAAAAAGACTTGAGCTGGGCACCAGAACCCAGGCTTGGTTTTGAAATGATCATGCTGAGATTGCTGGCGTTCGAACGCGCCGATTTTTCTCAGGCAGCTGGCCCGGCGCCTGCGGGACCTGCAAAGGATCCGGGTAAAGTCGGCAAACTGCGGGATATGTTAAGTGCCAAACAGCGTGGTCCGCAGGCTCAACTCAGCACGCCTGCACCTGAGCGTCAGGATCCCGTGCCACAGCAAAGTGCAGAAGTAGCAGCACAGCAAAGCCCCGCGCCTGTACAGCAGCCAAATGCACAAGCAGCTCCACAGCAAGCTTACGCGCCTGAGCAACCTGGACAGCAGCCAAATGCACAAGTAGCTCCACAGCAAACTTATACGCCTGAGCAACCTGGACAGCAGCCAAATGCACAAGTAGCTCCACAGCAAACTTATACGCCTGAGCAACCGGGACAGCAGCCAAATGCACAAGCTGCTCCTCAGCAAGCTTATACGCCTGAGCAACCTGTACAGCAGCCAAATGCACAAGCAGCCCCTCAGCAAGCTTACGTGCCTGAGCAACCTGTACAGCAGCCACATGCACAAGCTGCTCCTCAGCAAGCTTATACGCCTGAGCAAACTGCGCCACAGCAGCCTATACCATCCGCTGAGCAGATGAATGCTGAACCGGCACATACGGCGCCGCCTCAGCAATCACTGGAAGATGTCTCGATTGAGCAACAATATCATGACATCATGGCGCAGGCCGAATCACAGGGGTATGAGCAACATCAGCCAGTGCCTGCTCAGCAGCAAAATAGTGCGCCCCAGCAGGAGACACAAGCACCAGAGCACACGCCAGTGCAGCAGCTGGCGCAAAAGCAGCAACAGGCTCAATCGGCCATTGCCCGCATTTTACAAAACCGGCAGATCTCCGGGGCAGGCAGGTTGCTGGGAGGAGAGGGCGAAGCAAAAAAGTCTGAGCCGCAACAGAGAGCTGGCACGGTGCCCGGCGCTGTTGCGTCAGGCAGAAGGTTGCCACACACCCCGCTTGCAGATGATAGCCAACAAAGCGCACAGCATTTGGCTCAACCACAAGAGCAGATCCCTGAGCAGGCGCAGCCGCAGCAAGTTTTCCAGCCTGCTGCACCGCAGCGTAAAGCCAAAAAGCCCGAAATGGCAGAGCGCTTTAAAAAAGACGAAAGCAAGCTGGCACCTGAGCTGCTTGAGCAGTTAGCACCGCAAGCGCCGGGGGAACAGGAAGCTCAGGACACAACCCTGGATATTCCTGCACCAGAGAACTTTGTCAGCCCAATCAGTGATATTAAATTTGCCCACCAAAAAGATGACTGGGCACAAATGATTGAACAAATGCAACTGGGCGGTCGGGTCAGGCAGTTTGCGTTGCATGCCATGTTCAACCAGCAAGGTCAGCATTGTACTTTGCAGGTAGAGCAAAGCCAGCAGCATCTGGATTCCAGTATGCTCAGAGAGAAATTGCACGAAAGCCTGGCTGAGCAACTTAATGGGCCAGTGGAGCTCAATATTGAATTTGTTGACGCAGTGAACAACACGCCATTTCTTATCCAGCAGGATATTGATCAGCAGAGATACCTGCAGGCGGTTGATGCGGTCAATAACGATCCCGTGATCCAGGCCTTTGCCCGCGAGTTTGAGGCCTCGGTAGACGAAAAATCGGTAAGGGCATTGTAATTGCGCAAGTAAGCCCTTATCTTGTATCCCATAGAATTTTAATTTTGAAGTGTAAGAGAGCAGACTATGTTTAAAGGTGGAATGGGCAATATCATGAAGCAGGCGCAGCAAATGCAAGAGCGCATGGAAAAAGCCCAGGAAGAGATTAAAAACCTCGAAGTCGTTGGCGAAGCAGGCGCAGGCCTGGTTAAAGTCACTATGCTGGGCAGCCACAACGTGCGCCGCGTAGAGATCGACGAAAGCCTGATGGAAGACGACAAAGACATGATCGAAGACTTGCTGGCAGCAGCGGTTAATGACGCTGTACGCCGTGTAGGCGAAGAGTCGCAAAAGCGCATGTCAGAAGTCACCGGCGGCATGCAGATGCCTCCGGGCTTCAAGATGCCTTTCTAATTGAAAGTAAAAGAAAAATAGCGCCTGATGGCGCTATTTTTTTGCTTGCTTGAAGCTAAGCTGCTTTTTATAAGCTTAAGTATTTAGTTGCTCTAACTGAAATTTTTTCTCAACATTAAGTTACTGACAAATTGTGCCAAAAATGCTAGGTTCTGTAAGCACTTGTAGCCGTTAAACGCTAACAAGTGCTTTTCTCGGAGTGTATAGAACAAAGGATTAAAGATGGAGCAAACAAGTAACTTTGACTTCCTAAAAGAGCATCACGGTTGGTTGTTTAAGCTAGCCGAAAGTGCAGAAAGAAACTTTTCGCCCGATCCCAACACCTCACTGATAAAAATGCGACAGCTTGGCGAAGCCATTGCACAAGCAATTGCGGCTCGTATAGGCGTTGAAGCGGGTCGTAATGTAAAACAAATCGATCTACTCCGAGAGCTGGATTATAAACTCCGCCTTGATGATAACGTTCGCGATGCTTTTCATACCATTCGTAAGCTAGGCAACACAGCAACTCATACCTTTGATAGCAACAGCCACCGTGATGCGCTTAAGTCACTGATGGTGGGCCATGCGCTGTCTATGTGGTTTCACACTACCTTTGGTGGCGAAGCGGCAAAAGGCTTTAAAATTAAAAAGTTTTTAAAGCCTCAAGATCCCTCAGAATATGTTCGCCAATTAGAAGAACAAGTCGCGATATTACATAGTGAATCGCAAAGAACTGATGAGCGATTAAAAACAGCAGAAGAACTGAGCCGAATAGAAGCCGAAAAGGCAAAAGCCGAGCGTGAACGCGCCGAAAAGATGGCCGCAGACAGAGCCGTCTGGGCGCAGCTGGCTGAAGAACATGAAGCAAAATTAGCCGAATATCGAGCTAAAATGGATGCTGCTAACATTATCTATCTTCAACAGTTTCAGGCTAAACCAAAAGAAGAACAAGCAGCTGAACTGAAGCGCATCGAAAAATCCCCGTTCGAAATGGATGAAGCTGAAACACGCGTTGTCATTGATCAGCAACTCGTAGACGCAGGTTGGGAAGCGGATACTGAAAACCTGCGCTACTCGAAAGGCGCTCGCCCTGAACCAAATAAGAACAAAGCCATTGCCGAGTGGCCGACCAAATCAGGCCCAGCTGATTATGCTTTGTTTATTGGGATGACTTTGGTTGGTGTGATTGAGGCGAAGAAAGCTGCCAAAAATGTGTATGGTGCCATTGACCAGGCAAAACGCTATGCCAGTGGCGTGGAGCAATTACCGGCCGATGTCCAGGTATCGCAGTATGGCGCATTCAATGTTCCGCTGACCTTTGCTACGAATGGCCGTGCTTACCTCAAACAGTTAGAGCAAGAGAGCGGTATTTGGTTTTTAGATGTGCGCGACACAACGAATCGCCGTAAAGCATTAAAAGGCTGGTATTCGCCGCAAGAAATCAAAACCTATCTTCGTCAAACCCCGCAGCAAGCCAATGCTGAGCTTGATGATATGGGGTTTGATTACGAGTTAAAACTCCGTGATTATCAGAAAAAAGCCATTCTCAGTGTTGAGCAGGCAATCAAAAGTGGTAAAGACCGTGCAATGGTAGCAATGGCAACGGGCACAGGAAAAACAAAAACTTGTATTGCGTTGGTTTACCGCCTGCTAAAAGCAGAACGTTTTCGTCGAATTCTGTTTTTAGTAGACCGCAGTGCACTGGGGGTGCAAGCAACGGTAGACTTTGGTGAAGTGCGAATGGAAAACTTAAACACGTTTGCCGATACATTCGAAGTGTTAGGGATAGAGCCTGAAAAAGCCCCCAAGCCAAACCCAGAAGACGACACAAAAGTACATGTTGCAACCGTACAAGGCTTAGTTAAACGCATTATGTATCCAAATGAGGATGGTGCAAAGCCAGGTGTTGGTCAGTACGACTGTATCGTTGTTGATGAATGTCACCGGGGCTATCTGCTGGACAGAGAGCTCAGTGATACAGAAATAAAGTTCCGTGACCAAAAAGATTATATGTCAAAGTATCGTGCGGTTATTGAATATTTTGATGCGTTTAAAGTAGGGTTAACAGCAACGCCTGCGTTACATACCAAAGAAATCTTTGGCGAACCGGTTTTTACCTACAGCTATACAGAAGCCGTGATCGATGGTCACTTAGTTGACCATTTACCGCCGACACGCATTCACACAAAACTAAATACAGACGGAATTAATTATCAAATAAACGAAGAAGTGCAGGTTTATGACCCTAAAACCCAGCAACTGGATTTAATAAATACGCCAGATGAGCTTAACTTCGATGTCTCTCAATTTAACCGCAAAGTCATCGCCCCTGAATTCACCAAAGCTGTATCTAAATGGCTAATTGAAAGCGATTCACTCGACCCGTATTCACCAGAAAAGTCTTTGATCTTTTGCGTCACAGATAAACATGCGGACGAAGTTGTTGAAGCCCTTAAAGAGGCGTGCGAAGCGTATCACGGTGAAGTAGACGATGACATGATCCAAAAAATAACCGGTGCATCAGATAAACCGCTCGAAAAAATTCGCCGCTATAAAAACGACAGGTTACCCAACATTGCGGTAACCGTTGATTTGCTGACAACCGGTGTGGATGTTCCTTCAATTTGCAATTTGGTTTTCTTACGTCGCGTAAACAGCCGAATTTTGTTTGAGCAAATGCTGGGCCGCGCTACCCGTCGTTGTGATGATATTGCCAAAGAGCGCTTTCGGATTTTTGATGCGGTAGACATCTATAAGCAGCTTGAAAAAGTAAACAGCATGAAGCCTGTGGTCACAAAGGTCGATATCACCTTTAATGACCTTGAAACAGAAATAACGCAAAGTGCCGATCCAGGCTTGCAGCAGTTAGCCAAAGATCAGTTCCTGGCTAAGTTACAGAGTAAAAAGAACTATTTATCACCAAGCCAAACCCAGGACTTCGAGCGCATTGTTGGCAAGCCACCAAAAGAGTTTGCGGCTGAGCTAAAAAACATGAAGTTAAGCGATGTGGCTGACTGGTTTGTTCAGCATCCGGGGCTTGGCGAGTTACTTGATATGAAAGTTTCAGGGGCAGGCGGCAATAGCAAAATTGTTATATCAGAACATGCTGACGAAGTTATCGACACCTCAACTGGGTATGGCAGTGGTCAAAAACCTGAAGACTACCTCTCATCCTTCAATCAATTTATCAATGCCAACAGTAACCGCATGGTTGCTATCCAGACGGTCATTACACGCCCCTGGGAACTCACGCGAGACAGCCTTAAAGCGCTGGCACTGGAATTAGAGAAAAATGAGTTCCGGGAAGAAGACTTAAAAGTCGCCTGGAAAGAAGTCAAAAACGAAGACATCGCAGCGCGCATTATCGGCTTTATCCGCCAGGCGGCCATTGGTGAAGCACTTGTGCCTTATGAGGAACGTGTTGACAGAGCGCTCGATAAAATCCTTTCCAGTCAGCCCTGGAAAAAGCCACAGCGAGAATGGCTCGAAACCATCGCCGCACAGATGAAAGCCAATGTCATAGTCGATGAATCCAACCTCAACGAAGGCATTTTTAAGCAGCGTTTAGGCGGTGTAAAACGCGCCACTAAACTCTTTGAGCAACCGATTGTTGAATTGCTGGACGAATTTAATAAAGCCGTTTGGTCAGACAACGAGCAACAGCAATCAGCATAGTGAGATATACTAAGCGCATTATTACTCGGGGCAAATTTGGATACCGGCCCGATACCCTATTTAAGAGCAACAGCATGAGCACACAAGATTTAATTAGCAAACTCTGGAACCTGTGTAACCTATTACGTGACGATGGCGTTACCTACCATGAATACCTCAACGAGCTGACCTACCTTATCTTTTTAAAAATGGTAGAAGAAACAGACCAGGATGACCTGATCCCTGAGGGATACCGTTGGTCAGATATCGAAAAATTTAATGCAGCAACTCGCCTCGAAGAATACAAAAAGTTGCTTATTCACTTAGGCTCTCATGGCTCATTGATCACCAAAGCGATATTTGCCAATGCCGCAACCTGCATTCGTAAACCCGCAACGCTCAATAAACTGGTTACCGAAATTGATAACCTGGACTGGTACTCGGCGAAGCAAGAAGGCTTGGGCGATATGTACGAAGGCTTACTGGAAATTAACGCCAGTGAGAAAAAATCAGGCGCAGGCCAATACTTCACGCCGCGCGTATTGATTGAGGTTATGGTAGAGCTGTTAAAGCCCACACCAAAAGACAAGCGCAACGGTCAAACAGGGGATGTGATTGTCGATCCAACCGCAGGCACAGGCGGGTTCTTAATTGCGGCACACCAATACATGGAAGAGAACTTTGATGTAACCGGGCTGGACGAAGAAGACTACGACCATTACCAGCATCAAACCTTCTTTGGTATGGAACTAGTGCCAGACACCCGCCGCCTGGCCATGATGAACCTGATGCTACACGACTTAGCTGTAGACGATAATAATGCGGGTGTGTTGTTTGGTGATACCTTGTCTAACGAAGGCAAAGCCTTGCCAAAAGCCAGCGTGATATTAGCAAACCCACCATTTGGTACAAAGCAAGGGGGTGGGGTGCCCACTCGTGATGATTTAGTGCATTACACCTCTAACAAACAGTTGGCGTTTTTGCATGCCATGTATCACAGCATGTTAAAGCCAGGTGGCCGCGCCGCTGTGGTATTACCCGACAACGTATTATTTGAAGGCTCAACAGGGCGCAAAATCCGCAACGACTTAATGGAAAAGTGCAACCTGCACACCATATTAAGATTACCTACGGGTATCTTCTACGCTGCGGGTGTCAAAACCAACGTACTGTTTTTTGATAAACCAGGCGATATCAATCAAGACAAGGGCAACACCAAAAAAGTATGGGTCTATGACCTGCGTGCCAACATGCCGCAATTTGGTAAACGCACCGTTCTAACCAAAGCCCACTTTGCAGAGTTTTATGATGCCGTTGGCAGTGATTTAACCAAGGTGGATGAAGCCAAACGCCAGGCATTTATCGACAACCACAAAAACGGCAGTGATGTGGGTGATGTCGATACCTGTCGTTTACGTTGTTTTACCCGTGAGGAAATTACCACCAAAGACGATTCATTAGACCTGGCCTGGATCCGTGATGACAGCATTGAAGATGCCGCAAGTTTGCCAGAGCCAGATGTATTGATTAACGAAGCCATTGAAGAGCTGGCTGGGGCGATTAACGATCTAAAATCTATTTTAGTAGAGCTGGATGCCGCCGAAGAAACTGATGAGGTTATTGCATGAGCCAGTTGCCTCAAGGTTGGAGTGAAGTCAGACTTGATTCAATATCAAAGATCGTAACGGGTAAAACTCCTAGTAAAAAAGACAAAGATAATTTTGGCGGCAATATTCCTTTTATCAAACCTGGGGATATTCTTAACCAAGGTTATATAAATTCAACTGTTGAGACCATAACCGAAAAAGGTGCAGAGTTAGTTCCTAGCATTCCGAAGGACTCCATTACAGTAACTTGTATTGGTAACCTTGGAAGAGTTGCTATCACAAAAGAAAAGTCAGCGACTAATCAACAGATTAATACAGCTATTCCTAACGAGAAAGTTGAGCCGAAGTATTTATTTCATTATCTGAGGACAATACGAGAATGGATGGAAAATGAAGCTTCAGCTACAACCGTTGCAATAATAAATAAGACAAAATTTTCTGCAGCTCCTATTCGTTTACCTTCTTCAAAAGCAGACCAAAAACGCATTGCAGATAAACTGGATTCGGTATTAGCTAAAGTCGAAGCGGCACAAGCACGCCTCGACAAAATCCCAACTATCTTAAAACGCTTCCGGCAGTCCGTTCTCGCAGCCGCCACCTCCGGTGAACTCACCAAAGACTGGCGTGAGGAGAATGATGTTAGGCTAAAAGTATTCCCAAAAGATGTCGAAAATGATGCGTATGATGTTTGGAAAAGTACAACTGATAGAGGTATACCTTCGTCTTGGCATTACTTCAAGCTATATGAGTTAGGTTCAATTAAAGGTGGCGGAACTCCAAGAAAGTCTATAGATGATTATTGGAACGGTGAAGTTCCTTGGGTGACACCTAAAGACATGAAAGTTGACTTTATTTCCACATCTAAACTTAAAGTTACAGATTTCGGCGTAAAAAATTCTTCAGCAAAATATATAGATAAGAATTCTTTGTTATTTGTAGTTAGAGGGATGATTCTAGCGCACTCGTTCCCTGTCGCTAAAACTTTGGAGCAGGTAACTGTCAATCAAGATATGAAGGCGCTCACGCCAATTGAACAAGTAAACCCTGACTATCTTTTATATTCATTAAAGTCATTAGCACAGGTTTTTGTTGAGCTAGCAAGTTCCTCAACTCACGGGACTAAACGTTTGGAAGCGAAAATGTATAACAACGTGGCAATTCCAGTTCCGCCATTAGAAGAACAGTTTGAAATTGTTCAAAAAGTAAAAAAGCTACTTGAACACGCTAATACTGTCGAAAAACAATACAACACCGCCAAAGCGGGTTTAAACAAACTAACTCAATCAATACTAGCAAAAGCCTTTCGCGGTGAACTTGTTGAATATTAAAATATGTCTTTTTCTAACAAAGCTACACGAATTAGAAATTCTCTAAAAAATTACAAAAAGGAATCAATTATTCGCTCTGAGATTAACCGATTAGCCAGACCTGTTGCTGAAGGTTTTAATGAAGCTCATAAAATGCCTTGGTTGTCATTTTTATTGATTGAGTGGTTATTTCAAATTGAGGAAAGTCAAAATGCAGTTGAGGCAAGTGACGCGGATGTTAATCATATTCTCAATAATATGTATGCGTTGCAGGATGATGCTTCCAATCTAGCAGATAGTGTCGCCTTAGAGCTTGCTCTTAGGAGGATGTTCCTAAGCCAACTACCTTGTCAACTACCTGTTTTATACCACCAATTTACATTGGTTCGACTATATAGCCTGTTAATCATTAAGGGTAAGACACCATACTTTAGGAATAAATTTTTTGAAGTTACTGAAATAGATTTAAAGCAGTTTATAGAAGTTAGCTTGTGGTTGCTAATGGCTTCTTTGGCTCAAAAAGGTACTGTACGGTATGACCAAATTCTTAAAGAGCTTTATCCGGCTTATGACCTGAAAACTATAATAATTACATTGAAATTATTGGCTGGAGGATTAGACAAACTGCAAGAAGTGATGTCCCAAACTTTTACCGATAAAATATCAAGTGAGCGTTACTTCGCGTCACCTCAACTTCTGAAGGTTCCGTTTTTTAAGTTTAGTGATTCTATAGGTTCTATGCATCAATCTATATCGAGCAAAGGGGTTGCTGAATTTGTCCTCGAGTTTTTTAAAGCCAATGATCATGAAAATTTTCGAAAACACTTTACACGTCACTTCGAAGAGTACGTTGGTAAAGTTATTGAGGAAGCGGAAATACCATTTATTGATGAAAAAAGGTTAAAAGCAATTTACAAGAAGAGTAAAAAAAATGGAAAGGTTGTAGATTTTCTGCTGACTCAGGGGGGCGAAAATGTTTTTATAGATGCTAAGGGTATTGAGCCGCCAGAGAAAGTGTTAATGACAGATAAGCCTGATATTATTCGGCAACGATTAAAGAAAAGCTTTAGTAAAGGTGTAGAGCAGTCTTTTGAGTGTGCAGGAAGGTTAAATGATTGTGAAGGAATTAGCCTATGCGAACGTGAAAAACGTTTTGTGCTAGTCGTAACTCATCAAGATTTCTATATTCTAAGCGGTGCTTATTTAAAACGAAATATTACGGATAGTTTTTTTGATGAGTTAGTCGAAGCTTATGGAGATCACATACCCGTCGAAAATGTACATTTTTGTTCGATAGAAAATTTCGAAGGAATTATACATATTTGCAAAGAATACGATGTGAAATTATCTGACTTTTTAAGGTATTGTAACCAACAAGACTTAGATGCCAGAACAAAGAAGTTTGATGTCAGGCAACATATTCAGAGTTTTTGTGCGTCGTTAGGCTTAGATAAAACATCACCAATAGGCTCTGGTTATTTATTAGAAAGAAAAGATGAGCTTTTTAATTCGCTCATCGACGGAGTTAAAGCAAATAGAGAGTATTGGCGTGCCAATGGCACTAATGCGATACCTGAGTTTATTTATAAGTATCAGGAATTAATAGAAAAACTACAGTGATAATTAATTATGACCAGCCGCCCCCAAATGATCATCAATACACTTCGCGAACACCCCGATAAAAAGTTTACAGCCAGGGAGTTAGCGAAGGTTTTTATTGAGCGTTACGCTGATGATTTGGCGGACAAACGTATTAATCCGCGATTTGATACTGAAGAGAAGTTTATCGCGCAAATAGCAGCTGAAATAGGTGGCGAGCGAACTGTTCGGGCTAAGCAGCTATGCCCAAACGTGACTACGCGTGAAAAACCAAGACCGCGATTGTATTATTGGTCTGAAATACCCCTCGAAGAAGATCCTGTGATAAATGAAGAGACAGAATCTGAGTCAGTAAATACTTCTGGTGGGTTTTCAGAACATGACCTTTACCCAATGTTAATCGAGTTTCTTAATAAAGATGTGGGGCTTTACTGTCAACGCATTGATGAGCGCCGCTCTATTAACTCTCAGGGTAGTGGAGGTAATCATTGGCTGCATCCTGATATTGTAGCGATGGAGCCATTAGATCAAGGTTGGGATGAAACCGTTCGAACTTGCGTGCGTCATGGCAATGACAAGTCAGTGAGACTTTGGTCATTTGAAGTAAAAAAAGAACTGACCCGCAGCAACGTTCGTAAATGCTTTTTCCAAGCTGTATCAAATTCTAGCTGGGCAAACTACGGCTATCTTGTTGCTACATCGATGTCATCAGGCGTAGAGCCTGAATTACAGATGCTGTCTTCTTTACATGGTATTGGTGTGTTACTACTTGATGTTGAGGATCTTTACAATAGCCAAATCCTGATACCAGCAAAAGAAAAAGCAGATGTAGATTGGTTATCAGCTAATAGAATCGTGGCTGAAAACATTGATTTTAAGAACTATATACGTCAGGTAAGTGTCTACCACCGCACAGCAGAATTAATTGAAGATGTCTGGAACAAGTGATCATCTATCAGATTAATTAATAAAAAATCAAGATACCAAATAGATACCAAAAAATTAGAAATAAGTTGTGCTAAGCAGTTATGAAAGTTGCAAATGAAACGAAAGAATACGGCTTTCATAACATATCAGCACTTATAAGCAGCCTATGGTCATTAGGCTTCAAGATGCCTTTCTAATTGAAAGTTAGAGAGAATAGCGCCTGATGGCGCTATATTTTTTGCGTAAAGCCTGACAATTTCCAACAGCAAAATAGCAAGGACATAGATGAGTATGCGTGCGCTGGTTTTTCCAGCCAATTTTAAGCTGGTTTTATACGCAATGGCCTTGATGGTTGTGGTGCAGCTGTTGGGGAGCGTGATTGGCTTGCCGGTGGGTCGACTCGGGATCATCCCACATAATGAGTATTACCTGAGTGGCATTCTCACTGCGCCTTTTGTGCATGGCAGCTGGGGTCACTTAATGAGTAACTTGATTGGCCTCACTATCAGTGGTTATCTGGCCGCGAGGTTACCCAAGTTTAAAAGAGCCACTTTGCTAATCCTGGTTGCGACCGGGCTACTCGTGTGGCTGTTTGCCGGCTCTGGCAATCATATTGGCGCATCTGGCCTGGTCATGGGATATTTTGGCCTGTTACTGGGCGCTGCGCTGTTCAACCGTGATGTGCTTGGCATCGTGAGCTTTATTGCCTTATTGATACTCACTTATTATGCCAACATCAGCTTTTTAGCGACTTTGCTCGATTTCTCAGCGCAGACCAGCAGCTCAAGCCATATCTTTGGTTTTATTAGCGGACTGGGCGCTGCTTATTTGACAAAGACAAGCCGCAAGAGTGCACTGACGAAGTAGGTTATAACTTATTGGCTGCACTTTGAGTTACAGAATGAAGCAAATCGGGTTTAGCTGAGGTCTATCTGGTATCCAACCAGGTTGCAATGACCGCACCAATTCTAGGTTTACCCGTGAGTACGGCAAACTTGGAAGTGTAAGAAGCATAACAACTTGTAACACAGGGAAAAAGTGGCTCTAATAGACTTTTAAAAGCTGTTCAGGCCGAGATTGAGTTGTATATCGGCTCGAGTTAAAAGTTGAGATTGTGTCTTGTGACAGAGCTCAGTCGCAAAAGGAGTTTTAAATGTTGAGAGTGAGTCTTGTCACACTGTTTCTATTAATATCATCAGTGGCCAATGCCGCTAGTTTTACTGCAGTGGAAATGCCTAAGTCAAAGTACCTTGCAAAAACACCAAAGGTCACGGTGGCATTACCCGCTTCATATTCCTCAAATTCGAGCAAAAGGTACCCTGTGCTTTACCTGCTTGATGGTGAGCTGAATGGTGAATTAGTTCATGGCATGTTGCAAAGGCTGCACGCATCAAACGGGTCTTACGAACATATAATTGTTGGCATAACCAGTCAAAATCGAATAAGGGATTTTGCGCCAACAGTAAATCAGGATCCGAGAGGGCCTGTTGGCGAAGGGGGTGGTGGAGATGCTTTCTTAGATTTCATTGAAAAAGAGCTTATGCCAACCATTGCTGAAAATTACCGCACGGGTCAATTCAATTCGCTTGCCGGGCACTCTATCGCGGGCTTATTAGTGCTCCATAGCTTTCAGTCTCGACCTGCATTATTTCAAAGCTTTTTAGCATTCAGCCCCGCGGTTTGGTGGGGCGCGCGTGAAACCGCCGAAGCAACCAAGAAATATGTTTCATCACAAAGGCGGGTGCAAAACTACCTCTATATGAATATAGGCAGCGAAGGCGGCGAAATGCGCGAGGTTTATGATTCCCTGGCACACACAATATTAAGAAATCGTCACTTAGACGCAAAACTGCAGCTAGACGAGTTTGATGACCAGTCGCACGATTTTACACTGGCCGTTGGCTTATATAATGCGCTAAAAGGGCTGTTTCAGTACCAACAGCAGCAAAAAGGGAGATGATTATGTATGAATATTTAGTCGGGTTAGCGGTTTCAGATGATGAAATGTACGCCCAATATCGGGCTGCGATGACGCCTATTTTGCGCGTTTATCAGGGCGGGTTTGGGTTCGACTTTATCGTCAGTGAAGTACTGCAATCTGAAACGGATAAACCAATCAACCGGGTCTTTACTATCCAGTTTCCAAGTAAAGAAATGTCTGAGCGTTTTTTCTCAGACGAAGACTATTTGCAGGTAAAGGCGCGCTATTTTGATGCGTCGGTTGCGCACACCACAATTATTTCTAGCTATGAAAAGCAGACCTGAGCTCGCGGTATAAGTTTTGGGTCTACTTTGTAATTCAAGCTTAGTGCAGGTGCGTTCACCACAAAACCATTGCAACAGCGGGGCGAGTGAATGTGGGCGCATTCACTCGCCAACACTCACTGAGTTCACTTGCTTGTGGTGGCTCCCTCGAAGTCCCGGAAGCATCCGGCCCTGCTTAGCTCAATTCCCTGATCGCCAATCACCAGCATACGATGTCCTTCCGTTCTGGCGGGCCACTGAAATCTGGCTATTTGCGAAGTCAACACTTCATCGGGTACTACATGGCGTCTGTTTCTGTTGTTGGTGCGCAGCGCAGTTTCTGAGAGTTGAAACGCCACTATGGTGATCAGCGCGCCATACTGCAAACCAAGTTGGCAGATCATCTCTCTAAAATCCTTGCGGATATTGGTTGCATCCCAGACGACATTATGTTTTTTACCCAGCGCTGTTTTGAGCCGAGATTTGGCTGTTTGCATAATGCGGCCCTGGTTTTTCTGGCAGCTTCTTTTACCATTGAGCTCTGTACGGATCTCATCAAGAGAAACGATTTCATAGCCGCTTAGGTGCTTATCTATCCACGTCGATTTCCCGCTGCCACTGACGCCGCACATGACGTACAAATGTGCGTAGTGCTGACAGGGGAGATAGTTTTTGGCGATGGCTTCTTCTATCATGCTTATCTGGCCATTAGCCAACTGTGAGATAGCGTAACCATTCAGATACATCTGTTGTATCGGATTCTTCTTTACCTGGATCTGTGCAAGCAGCGCTTGTTCAACGTTTCCTTGCTCCCAAAGACCATACTCCTTTGCAAACATGCGAAACAGTTCTAGCAGTTCCAGCTGTTGCGGTAGGTCTGGGCAGACTCTGCCTTGCATGTCGGCTACTTCCAGCCAATAAAGTAATGCCATATCCGCATTCAGCGCCAGGTGCAGGTAAGCCGCATAGTCAGCATTTTTGACTACCAATAGTTTAGGGACCTGGTGATAGCCAACCAGCGCAATGACCTGGCCGATACAGTTTTGGCTGAGTGGCAGCTGCCCTAAGCGTGTTGCCAGATAACTGGCACCGATCTCCTCATGCCTGGGCGCCACGACTCGCTCGACCCCCGATATTTCTTTACGCTTAGTCGTAATAGGCTTGGCGATGTCGTGGAGCAGGGCGGCCAAAATCAGTATTTGACGTTGCTGCCCGGTAATATGAGCGGCTCGATTGTCAAACAGCTGATACAGTGCATTAAGCACCATATCAGTATGGATCGCCACATTACCTTCACCGTGCCATTGCTCATCCTGCTCGGTTTTTTCAAATTCGTATAAAAGTGGTAAGAAGCAACCCAAAACCCTGGTACATTCAGCAAAGCTGGGCGTAAGGTCGTCCATAAGACTATTGAGCCAAAGTTGGGTTTGATCCATGTTATTCTCCTTGTGACACTAAGCTATTTGGCACCACTTCGCTGTGCATCCAGTGAGTATCCGTTGTTACATGGTCGGCTCTGACCCATTTAGCAACGCTCTGGGCGAAGTCTTCATAGGAAAAGCTATCAGCCAACCTGACTACATACCCTTCTTGCTTGTGCAGATCCAATTTAATCTGTCGGATCTGTGTTTCACACCATAAACCTGAATAGAGCACCTTAGGAGAGGCGAGTCCCAGCTGTTTCAAAAACCGTTGTGTGTCTTGCCAACTCAGGCAAATGTTGCGGTCATTCCAGACAGAAAAGGCCAGAAAATAGCTCTCTAATCTTGTGTATTCAATGGCATGGCGAGCGTAAAGGTTTTCTCCACAGATGCGCCAGCCTGGGGGGATTTGGTAGCCTATTTTACCTTGTAGCGCTTTAACCCAGGCTCTGGAAGGGTGAAAGCGACTGTCAATCGAACGGGCATGAAGGTAATCAGCATAAAGTGTTGTATTTTCGCCATCCATTTTTTCAGTGACAACCACTTTTTTACCTTCAAATTGCATCACACTACCCTGACGTAAATCATCGCTGGTCGCACCCAAAGACCAGGGCAAGTGTGGGGTGCGGGGATATTTGTATCTCATCTTGTAACACCATATTTTATTTCATTAAATTTGAGGGGCAGGCGAGGCCGACAAGGCGTCTCCTGCCCATAAGTCAACTCATGGGCGGCTTTAATGTGGTTAAGAGATGGGGTTACATTGTTCTATTCCTTATCAGATATACAGTGTGGTGATCAGACTAAATCCAGGTAGTCTGAGACTGAATATTGTATGAGCTCAATCAATGAAGGCTCCATCAATGCGTATTCATCGGGAATGTCCTGGACGAGTATTTCTTTGTGCTGCAGTGCCGCGGAAAAGCGGGTTTTGAGCTGTGCCTTGTGCTTATTCTCCATCACAAAAATGATATCCGCCCAGTGCAGATCTTTCGCCGTTACGGTTCGCCTGGCTCTGGGGCTGGTTCCTGCTGAGCGGACGCGGACTGTTGGGTGGGTCCGCCAGATTTTTTCAGCTGTTGGACTGCGCCATTGATTTCTCGAACATACAAACAACATATTGGTCACGCTTTTCCTTAAATTGTTCACCTGTAAAGGTACGCTTTGGCGCGCCTCGTTCAAGTGTCTGATGTTGTTGCCAGCGTATTTTGTTCTGAGCATTTAGCTGCTGGTATTTCATCGCCTCCAGTTTGTTGAATATGAGGGCGATGGCTATGCGTTTATTGGCGTGCTGACTGCGCTCACTTTCTGCTCTTACGCAGATCCCTGTCTGGGTATGCGTTGCCCTGACAGCAGAATCTGTGGTGTTAACATGCTGGCCACCTGCACCCGAAGCCCGGCAGCGCTGAAAGGTGATTTCTTTACTCATTGTATGTTCATCTACTTCTGTAACCGCGCCGCTAAAAAACCAGTTTTTGCGCTTATGTCGTGGCCGGTAGGGACTCTGGCACACCCACAGCATTGAACCTTGCCACTGGTGTGCAAGTTGCGTAGCCATGGCATCATCATCTGCAGAATATAATCTGAGTAAAATGGATTTGTATCCCTCCTTGTTGTCGGAGAAGGTCGTTTCAATCACAGTTAGCCCGACACCCGCTTTATGGCATTGTCGCGTGATATGACTTACTGCCAGGGCCACAGCCCGACAGCATTCAGCCGGGCCTTGTCCTGAAGAAAGTTGCAATAAAATCATCCGCTACAGTCTCCATTGGTTTTAAAGGTCAATACCGGTTTAAAGCGGGCAACAACGTCAATGAGACCTGCGTCCTCCATATCAGCAATTACGGTTTCACACTTTTTGTACGCTTGTGGCGCTTCATCATAAAGTAGTTCTTTGTTACCACAGATCACTCGGCTGCCCAGCTCTGTGCGATATAAATCATCGCGCTTGTATTTGTGACTCAGGCGTCCCTGACATTCGCCCCGTTTCCATTTTCTGCCAGCGCCATGTGCCAGTGAACATAAGCTGAGATGTGGTTCAGTAGTGTTTTTAGGTTTAACCAGGTAACTGTAATCGCCGCGCGAACCTGGGATCATTACGCACCCACGATCACTTGGGGTTGCCCCTTTACGATGTAACCAGCCTTCAACGCCAGCCAGTGTTTTGGGTGACATCAGGTTGTGGTTTATATCCAGAACGCATGTGCCTTTGGTACGAATTGCGTCGAGAAATCGAAGTGCAATTAATTCACGGTTCAGTTCAGCCCAGCGCAGTGCTTCATCGTGCCTGGTCAGGTACGCTTCAAATGCTTTATCTGAATGGGTCAGCCCTGCGTGGTTGAATCTGGAGACATGATCGGCCAAAATTGATTGCCCAAGCCCTCGTGAGCCTGAATGTACCAAGAGTTGCAAGTTGCGCTTGTCCAGTCCTAATTCAGTAATGGTTGTCTTATCGTAGATCTTGTCAATAGACTGAAACTCAGCGAAGTGGTTACCTCCACCAATTGTGCCCAGAGCATGATCAAACTGGTTGTTTGCTATTTGCTTTGCTTGTTTGCGCTCTGCAACATAGTCGTGCCAGCTTTCATCAAGCGGGCATTCGACATGGATAAATTTTTTGACTAACTTATCCAAATGCACTTTTGATGTTTTCATTGATGTTTGCCAAAGAGACATACCACAACCGATGTCGTTGCCGACCAGAGCAGGGTATATCTGACCTGTGGTAAAAAATGTCGCACCAATCGGGTACCCTCTGCCCGGGTGTAAGTCCGGCATACCGGCAACCTGTTGCATACCAGCCAATTCTGATGTTTTTTTAAGTTGTTGAATTGCCAGACCTTCGATCCAGGTCTCTTCAGACGCGATCAGGCTGACGTTGGGTGTAATTTGTTGGACGGATCTGCCCATAATACCAATTCCTTGCTCATAAAAGAGCACTATAATTTTTAGTGTAAAACGAATTGGCAGATCTATTTACTCGCCTGTTCACAATGGCGAGACCGGGTAATAGCTTTGTCAGAAAGCTAACAAGAGTTAAGTCGCTTTCAGCTAATTAGCGGACAAGACCTGCAAAGGAACGTGATGTGTTAGTCATATTTTTTCTCCTCTGCGGTTGATTGATATAAATTGGATAATAAGTATTCGTTTGTCTTTCGAACGGGCACAGTGTATTGGCACTTTTTCGTGAATGCAAGAAAAAGTGAGATCAGTTTAATGCCGATATGTTCTTCAGAATGCTGGAAGTGGCCATTGGCATGGCCATTATGACTTAATGGATCCTTTTGTTTTGTCTACCAAAACACTTTGGTGACTTTGAGCCTGCCGCCATCGTTTTCACAGCTGGTGGCAAATGTTGGGTTATAAGTCTGTGAAATCCTGAACCAAAGTTGAACCTGGTTGCTGTCCAGGCACTGAAAGTGATAGTAACGGAAATCTCCGGGGTTGCTGCCCTTTGCCAGAGCTGTGCTGCTAAGTGAGATCAGACAGGCTGCAATAGCAGTCAGCGTAATAAGTTTTTGCATGTTAGTTTCCTTCATATAATATTTTGATCCTTCCACAGATAGTGACTCACCTTGTAACTTAAGAATATTAAATGTGAACAAAATTAATAATATGTTTTTTGCTTTGTTTTTGTCCAACTTTTCACTATCTAAAAAACCCTCTTATATCAACGGTCTTTTTTAACTAGCTGGCTTTTATATGTTTTATTTTGTTTTGTGAATTTTTATATCCTGGACATGGTATCGTCGGTTGCGTGGTGTAGCCCACTTTTTTTGCAATTTGAGTCGTTAATGGGTACATTGTATTAGCACTTAGTATACAAGTTGTTTTTTATATTGGTGCAGAACAATAAAAAAAGCGTTTAACCGTCATCTACAGCTTTACCTGAAACAAGGAGCAAGCAGATGTTTGAATATTTTGCAGCGTTATTAGGCCTGGTTGCAACCGTGTGGATAACATGCGGTGTTTATATAGCGGGTCGATTTTATCCAAACTATGATCATTTTAATCAGTTTTGTAGTGAACTGGGGGCCGCCGGAAGCCCAACTCAAAAGCTATCGCCCTGGATTAATAATTACCCATTGAGCGTGATGTTTGTGATTTTTGGCTGGCATGTCACACAGTTACCTGAGGTCAGTATCGCGTTTTACATTACCGGGATGCTGATTGTTTTTCATGGCATTGGTACCTGGATTGCGGGTTATTTTCCAATGGATAAAGACCCTTATACACCAACCCCCAGCCGCCACTGTTTGATCCATTCCACTGCCGGCTCGGTCGTAATGTTAACCTTATTACTGGCCCCGGTCTTTGTGGCTATTAGCCCGAGCTCTGAACTGGTTTCTCCCTGGTTTCGTGTTTTTTCTATCCTGATAGTCTTAATTTCGATGTTTTTCACGGCCAAACTGGTCAAGGCATTTCAGGTTAAGCACGGTGCGGGTTTGTATCAACGTTTGTCCTACTGGACTCAATTGATCTGGCTGAGTGTCTTTTCTCTGGTACTGATGTAATGATAGTCGCCCGGACATAAAGCCGGGCGCTTTGTTTAGCTGTTTTATGACGGCTTAAGTGCTTCAATTATCAGAAATTCACCTTCATGACTGCGATGGACTTTATGTGATAGCTGGGTAAAACCAGTGTGTTGCAGCAGTCCTTTAACGCCGTTAAGTGTCTTCAATTCAGTGTGCACCTCTGTATTTCCTTCGGTAGGTGCATTCAGATCCTCGCATAACCAGATCTTACCGCCGGGCTTAAGTGCGCCGTAAATCAGTGCCATAGCTTGCTCCGGGCTTTGCCAGTGGTGGACAGAAAATGCAGCGATCACTAGGTCCTGAGTGTTTGCACTGACATCCAGTGCCTCTGCACCGGCTTCAAAAAACTGTAATTGAGCGTGTGAAAGGTTTGTTTTGCGTTGCCGCGCCTGCGCCAAAGCAATCATTTTAGGGGTTGGATCCAAAGCTGTTACACGTACGTTTACAGCAGCCTGTGCCAGGCATAAGCTCAGATACCCGCCACCGCAACCCAGTTCGATAATATTGAAATTAGATTGTACGCCTGCAAGTTCAGGGATCTGCTGGTGGAACGCCAGTTCCCCCCATTTGTTGTCGTAGCTGATGGCATCTTCATCATTCCAGTGGCTCATAAGTGTTCCTCGTGTATTGTCTTCTGGGTATCAGTATGCAGGTAAGCTATCGTGCGAGGCAGGGCTCAGATTTTGCGATAATCGGCTTATTATTAGATTTTGAGGTTGGACGGAGTTTGTAACGAACGAAATATTTACAGACACTTTTTTAGTCCACTTTTTGTCGAATTCCGTATTAACTAAAGAGACTAATAACACGGACTATGGATACGACGATGAGAAAGTTCTTTCTGGTGATGGCATTGCTGACGATGACCGGCTGTTCAACTAAATTTATCTATAAAAATGCCGACTGGCTGAGCTATTGGTATCTTGATGACTACATTTCGCTTACCGATGAACAGGAAGCACAGTTTGACGAGCGTTTGCTTGTCTGGCTGGACTGGCATAAGTCACAAGAGCTGACACGGTATGCCGAGCAGCTCACTATGCTGAAATCAGATATAGAAAATGACAAAATTACGTTGGAGCGCATTGGCTACCACCGCACACAGATGCTTGAGCATTGGCATCGCCTGCGCAACAAAGTGGTGCCAGATCTGGTCGAAATGGCCCCGATGCTCAGTGAAGAACAGGCCAGTGAATTATTTGATGAAATTGCTGAAGGAGAAGCTGAGCGGGCAGAGAAAAGGGCAAAGCGTTCTGAGCAGAAAAAGTACAAGCGTTGGCTAAAAGAGCGCAACAAGAACCTTAAGCGCTGGATAGGCAGATTGTCTGCTGAGCAGGAAAGTCGTATTGAGCAGTTATATGGGCAACTGGTCAGTACCTCAGATTTATGGTCAGACTATCGTGCGCATTATCAGGCGGAGCTCAGAGCCTTGTTTGCTCAGCCTGAACGTGGAGATGCATTTAAGGCGAGGTTGTCCGAGTTGCTGATGGCACCTGAGGTATTCCGCTCTGAGCAGCTCAACCTGGCCAATGAGCAAAATAGCAAAGCCAACCATCAGTATTTACTGGATGTGTATCAAAGTCTCAGTGATAAACAGAAAAAACGTTTAATATCAGAGTTAGAAGAGCTGATTGAGGACATTCAATCACTTGCAGCGGAAGACTAATGAAAAAGGCGACGCGCAATGCGTCGCCTGACTTTAATCC
Organism: Pseudoalteromonas sp. McH1-42; assembly: GCF_022347845.1. Lineage (NCBI taxonomy): Bacteria > Pseudomonadati > Pseudomonadota > Gammaproteobacteria > Alteromonadales > Pseudoalteromonadaceae > Pseudoalteromonas > Pseudoalteromonas sp. McH1-42. Next base: position 207,720 of record NZ_JAKRFU010000012.1, read on the forward strand.
CGTTGGTTTAGTCTAGTAGAGTCAGTGCGGTGACGTTACGTACACCCGGCTGGCTCATATAGTCATTTTTAACACCGGTTACACGCAGCTTTTTGCCCAATAGAGAAGGGTTTAGCTGAGGGCTGTATGTCGCGCGCTGTGATGATTCCAACTTGATATACAGCTTGTTACCTGGCGCGTTTGGATCGCTCAGTTCCAGGGCATAAATGTTGTTGATGGCAGAAGTTATGGTACCGGCCACAACAACGGGTGTGCCATTGCTTTTTGCCAGTACTTCGCTGACGGTCATATCCAGATTTGGATCCGGATCTGGTGAAGTCGACGACGCCTTGGCAATTTCAGAGACGTTGCGGATCCCCGGCTGGCTCATGTACGAGTCGCGCTTACCGGTGATCACTAAAGTCTCATCCAGAATGCTCGGGTTCAGCTGCGGGCTGAATTCGGCGCGCTGGCTTGACTCAAGCTTGATGTTGATGGTGGTGCTGTCGTCAGATAAGTCTGACAGGACCAGAGCATAGATGCTGTTCAGCGGTGCTTTGACCTTACCGGTTAACGTGATGGTTTCACCCTGCGCGGTGGCCAGCGCCTGAGAGACGGACAGTGCGCTTGGTGCGATAACCAAATCCGTGACGTAGCGGATCCCTGGTTCGCCCATGTAGCTGTTACGCTTACCGGTTACCAACAAGGTTTTACCCAGAATTTCAGGGTTCAATTGAGGGTTGAAGTCGGCACGTTGATTGGACTCTAATTTGACATTGATGCTGACAGCCGGGTTATTTAAGTCAGTCAGTAACAGGCCATAGATACCATTGACGGCATCAGTCACTTTACCCTGAACGACTAACTCAGTACCGGTTGTCGCTGCCAAAGCGTCAGCAACGGAGACCGCAGTACCAGGTGTCGGATCAGGATCCGGATCTGGGTCTACCTGGCCCTGGCCATAAGGTGCATTGAAAGAGTTGTCTTTATAGGTATCAGTATCCCATGGGTTGAAGCCATTGCTTGGGTTGCTCCAGGGCTGGCCATTGTTGGGATCGAACATCTCCTCTGAGGTCATCGGCACTGGTGTTACGCGACCTGGTGTGCGGCCATTGGCACCATCAAAATGGGTATAACTCTCTGGCGTAGCCAGCCAGTTGACGATGTTAATTGACAGTACGGATGCGTGGCCCGGATCTGTCCAGCCTGGATAAGTCTTCTTAGTGTTGCCACTGTCCTGACGACGATACTTAGGTGTTGCATCTTCAATTGGTGAAGAGTCACCAATGAAGGCTGCTTTACCAGCGCCTGATTTAGCGATTGCTACATAAGGGCCTTCAGCTTCTCCGCCAAAATACAAACCTGAGTCTTTCGCATGTCGCCACTTAGTTGGATTATCGGTTTCAGCAAAGTAAACCAGTCCTTTGGCTTTTTGGCCGTCGACGATAGCCAGGGTTGCACCAGCAGCCATTAGGATAGGCGCGACACCTTGTGTCAGACCTTCGGTCTGATAAGCTGGTTCAACACCGCTCACGCCTTGTTTGTAGTCAACACCGTTAAAGCGAAAACGAATTCCGAAGTTTTCTACTAACCAGCCTTGTTGCGCGCTTTTTGGGTTACGCCAGTCACCATAAACGCCACCCATATTGTACTTGCTCAGATCAGAGCGGTTGTAACCGTTGAAGACTTCAGTTGCATCCCAGGTATTGAGGTTGCGATCCGCATCATAATGGTCGGCGATAAAGAAAATACCTTTACCCGCGGCTACGAAGGTTTCGAGCGCTTGTTGCTCTGCCAGGGTAAATGGACGGTTAGTTTCTGCCAGGACAAACACGTCAGCATGTTTGATGGCGTCATAAGTAATGATGGCTTCGTTTGCCTGAGTTGAGAAGCTGCGATCATCAAAAAAGCGAATTTTACCATCGTTATTCAAATCGACGCCGCGATATTCCTCAACGCGGTAACCTTCAGCGACTAGGGCGTCGGCGAAATCTGAAAATGCGCCGTCGATAACCCAGTCGGCATTACCTTCAACGCCACCGTGCGAGACGTCGAACAGAACGGTTTTGCCATTGCTTTGTTGTGCACTCGGTATTTTGACCGGTGCGGTATTATTCCAGTTATACGGTGTTGCAGCTTGCAAAGCGGTTGCGCTAAGCGCAAGCGTTACACCAAGGCCTAAAACTGTGAGTTTAGATAGTTTCATTATCAATTCCCGTTGTGAATATCAACCTGCCTGACTACCTTTGCTAAATGAGCGCATTAACTCAGTGCGTAAACCGATTGCGAACTAAGTTAAGCTCGCTGAATAGCCAAGTTTCCCTGGCAAGCACACAATCCTTTGGCCTCAAAATTGCGCGTTCAGTTCAGCAAGTTGATATGAAATTGCCGCATACTGCCTGTGATTACGGCGCGATATAAAAGCCACGCAAATGCGTGGCTTTTAATTTGTTTATCGCTCTGAAGTTCAGTCAGCAGACTGAGTCAGGTCGATTTGATAGATTGCAAAACCATCATCAGTGGTTTTGTTCAAAGGTGTGATATGGGCAAAGCGCGCACTGAATGCGGCAGCTTTATCCGACGGAGAGCTGTAAAATACCACGTTTGCGCCCTCTACCGGTGCGAATGACCAGTTACCATCCGCGCTTGGATCCATGCCGGTTTCAGGATTCTTGTTTGACTGAAGTGCAATGTAGTCGGCGACGACCTGACGGTTTTCGTTGGGAGAATCAACCACAATTTTCTCACCTGAGATCCCCGGGAAGTTACCGCCACCTGATGCACGATAGTTATTCGTTGCAACCAGGAACACCTGTTCATCCGTTACCAATTCGCCCTGGTAGGTGAGGGCTTTAATGCGGTTACCATCAGAGACTTTATTGCCTTTGGTGTCGTATCGAGCAGGCTCGGTCACATCAATTTGATAGCTCACGCCATCCAGCACATCAAAGTTATAAGAAGGGAAGTCGGTATTAACCAGAACCTGAACATCTTCACTGTTTGGCATGATTTGGTTAAACTGACCCGCTGACATTTCCAGCCATTGCTTAACTTCAGCACCATTGAGTTTAAGAACTTTCAGTACGTTTGGGTATATATACAGGTCGGCTACGTTACGATAAGCAATGTCTCCTTTATCGACCGCTGTAAAGTCGTCTGGGCCACCACGTCCTGCTCTGAACGGCGCGCCTGCCGATAACACAGGTAGACCGTCCAGTTCAGTCCCTTTGACAATTGTTTGCGTATACCAAAGCTGAGCATCGGTAACAATTTGAATTGACGGATCGTCGTTAACGAGTGCGAAATAGCTGTTGACCTCATCAGCAATCTTAGCAAACGGCTCGTTTACCCAGGTTTTGGTTTCTTCATGTGCGGTCATTGACGCGTTTTCGACCTGTGCATCGTTAACTGCCAAAGATGTGACGGTGCGATCTGGGTTGGTGATAGAAATCGGTTGCAGCGTAGACTGAGAGTCTTTTACCTGCCACCCATCTGCACCGTATTCTAACGTCATGTCTATGATGCCCAGGTTATTACCCCAAAAACCAGGCATCACGGCAGCTACGCCATTGATGGTGCCCTTCTCATTGTCGACACCATGTTCTTCAAGGCCTGCATAGCGCGAACCCGGGAAATTAGCATGGGCATGGCCAAACATGATGGCGTCAATGCCGTCGACTTTTGACAGGTAGTAGCTGGCATTCTCAGCCAGAGGTTTCTTTTCAGCCGTTTCCAGTCCAGAGTGAGGAATAGCAATGATGATGTCCGCGCCTTCTTCTTTCATCTTAGGCACATAGTGATTGGCCATATCGACGATGTCTTTGGCAATAACCTGACCTTCCAGGTTTGCTTTGTCCCACTGCATGATCTGAGGTGGAACAAAACCGATGTAACCGATTTTCAGCGTTTGTGTGTCACCGTTTTTATCAATGACTTGCTTCTCTTTGATAAGATACGGAGTGAAAAGTGGTACATCGTTGCTTGGGTCATCGTCACCGTCATCCTTAAATACGTTGGCAGAGATATACGGGAACTTGGCGTCGTCGATGGCTTCGTCCAAAAACTCCAGACCAAAGTTAAATTCATGGTTACCGATATTCGCTACATCGTAATCCAGCGTGTTCATCGCCTCATAAATGGGATGTACATCACCTTCTTCAAGGCCTTTGACTTTTGCCATATAGTCGCCAAGCGGGCTGCCCTGGATCAGGTCACCATTGTCAACTAATACAGAATTCTTAACTGCCTCACGCGCCTGGCGGATCAGAGTTGCGGTTTTGACCAGACCGACTTTGTCATCTGCTGTGTTCGAGAAGTAGTTGAAGTTCATCAGGTTAGCATGCAGATCAGTGGTTTCCATGATGCGCAGCTCAAGCAGTGTACCTTCAGCAATCACGGGCTCATCAGGCTGTTTATCGTCATCCGTTGGCTTATCGTCGTCTGTTGGCTTATCGTCGTCTATTGGCTTATCGTCGTCTGTTGGTTTATCGTCATCTGTCGGTTGCTTGTCGTCGTCAGTTGGCTGCTTGTCATCTACAGGCTGCTTATCATCGTCCGTTTGCTGCTCTTTTGGCGGCTCTTTGAATTGCAACTCGTTGTCGCTATCCGAACAACCAGCGAGTAACGCGGCACTGCCGCAAAGCATTGCGAGTGTTAGTAATTTTAATTTCATAATCCTGACTCTGTAATTGTTTCAGGGGCAGTACTATAGAAACCAAAAAAGACAAAGAGGCTAAGAATTCATGGCATCTGTGTGCCATATATATGGCTAATAAATGACTTTAGTTTGGGTGTTAACATCTCGGAAAACATCCTGTTTTAAACTGTACTGTTATGAAAAATAAAGGCTTTCTCGGTTTTAATGGTGTGTATGTGTGACTCTTTGTGAAATAACATTATTGATGTACGTGGAGTTGAGTTAAACCTGAAAAACGCTCTTTCCCTCGAGTTTTTACGCTTCACAGCGCACAGAATGTCATTATGACTGCTATTTTATCGTTGTCATTATTGAATATTTTGTATGAGTATAAATATACCCATACAGTGCAATTATTTATTGTTAGCTTGATAAAGCTGATCAATACCGGGAATATTCAGCTCCCAGCGCGGTTTATGCTCGCCGATATAGTGCCGTGCAGCATCCAAAAATAATCGGGTTCTGACGGGTAGATCCCGGTGTGGATAGACGGCATACACCGCGCTGTAGTCGGGCAAATTGACATGCGTCAGCATCGGGACCAGCTGATCTGTATCGACGCCATCGGCAAAAAAGAAGGCCGGTGCGGTAAAAAATGCGGTATGTGATAACACTTTGGACATCAGAGCTTCGGCATCATTGGAGCGAAACACGGGTGTAATGGGCTGTTCCTGAGGCTTGCCATTTTCATCTATGTAACTGATGGACTCAAAACGCAAATGGGAGCTGCTGTAGGAAGCCGCAGGTAAGTCGGCCAGATCGGCCATGGTTTTGGGCTCGCCATAGGTGTCGATAAAGCGCTGTGTTGCCAGGATCAGCATTTTGTTTCGGGCTATCTTGCGGGCAACCAGAGACGAGTCACGTGGCTCACCAACCCGAAAGGCCAGATCATACCCTTCAGAGATCATATCAACGACCCGATCATCCATGCGTATCTCAACACTGACCTGAGGAAAGCGCTTCTGGAAGTCGTTGATGACTGGCATCAGGTAATGTTGGCCAATATAACTCGATGCGGTAATGCGCAATAACCCTCTGGGCTCCTGGTGATAGTTTTCAGCCAGTTGCACGGTATCTTGCAATAACAAGCGCAGATCTGCTGCCTTTTTTACCATTTCAGCACCGGCCGCAGTCAGGGAAAAGGATCGGGTGGTGCGATTCAGGAGTCGAACCCCCAGCTCTTCTTCGAGCTTGCCTATTTGTTTGGAGATCACTGAACGGTCTATATTTCTCAGTTCAGCGGCCTTAGAAAATGACCCCTGCTCAACAACTTCGAGCAACATAATCAAGCGGCTGGTGGTATCCATAATCTGTCCTTTCAACACAAAGAAAAGTTTATTGGTGCCATTCTGGCACTAATGTTTTTAAAAAACTACCATTTTTCTTCACGGTAATTCTTCGTACCATCATATCAACTCATACTGTCGGAGAATGTCATGAATAAAATTAGCTATACACTCAGTGCGGTCGCACTTGCTTTAGTGCTTAGTGGTTGTAGTCAGCCAAGCGCACAGGAAGGGCAGCAGCCACCGCCACTGACCATTGATGTGGCACAGGTCAAAATGGCGCCGGTCCAGTCCTGGCATACCTTTACTACGCGTTTGCAGGCACCAGAGCGGGTTGTGCTTAAGCCGCGTGTGTCTGGCCAGGTGGAGCAGATGACATTCAAAGAAGGTGAGCGGATTGAGAAAGGTCAGATCCTGTTCAGACTCGATCCGCGTCCGTTTGAGGTGCAGGTTGAAACCCTGAATGCACAACTGGTGAGTGCCGATGCAGCCCTGATGCAGGCCAAAAGTGAAGCGCGTCGTGCTAAGCAGCTGGTGGCTGAGAAAGCCATGTCAACCGAGCTGGCTGAGCAGCGTGCGGCGACATTGCGTCAGGCACAAGCTAATCGTGATGCCATTGCGGCGCAACTGAAAAAAGCGCGTCTGGATCTGGAGTTTAGTCAGGTTGAAGCGCCGATCAGCGGGGTTGTATCTCGTGCTATCGTGACCAAAGGTAACTATGTGAGTGCGGGCGAAACCACACTGGCAACCATAGTGTCAGATCAGCAGATCTATGCTTATTTTGATGTGGACGAACGCACCTGGAGCGACAAATTTGCCGGTGTTGATGCTACCGATGCGGTCACGGTGCAATTGCAGCGTATTAATGGTGGCGCATCTGTACCTGGCGTGGTCGATTTTATCGACAATGAAATTAACCCGAATACCGGTACGTTAGGTGTTCGCGCAGTATTTGATGCGCAGCAGCATGGTCTTAAGCCGGGTGCGTTTGCTCGAATTTCTTTAGGCGCCGCCGATGCGACCACAATGCCGTTAGTGCCTGAGCGTGCCATTGGCACTGATCTGAAAAACCGCTTTGTGTTGACCGTTGATGCTAACAACACCTTGCAATATCGCCTGGTGGAGTTGGGCGAGCGCTATGGTGCATTCCGCGCGATTAAATCAGGCCTGGAAGATGGGGATAAAGTGGCGGCCAATGGCCCTGCTCGTGTCGGCCCGGGTATGCCAATTACGCCAAATATGGTCACGCTCAACCTGGATGACACCCGTCTTGTGATTGCACAGCGCGACATTCAGCTCAGCGCTGCAAACTAAGAGGCCGTTATGAACTTTTCTCACTTTTTTATCAGCAGGCCGATTTTTGCGGCCATGCTCTCGCTGGTGTTTGTGATCACCGGTGCTATTTCACTGTTTCAGTTGCCGGTCAGTGAGTATCCGGAAGTAGTGCCACCCACGGTTGTGGTGAATGCCAGCTACCCGGGCGCAAACCCCAAAGTTATTGGTCAGACTGTTGCAACGCCCCTTGAGCAAGAACTGAATGGCCTCGAAAACATGTTGTACCATTCATCTCAGGCAACCAGCGATGGTCGTTTAACTTTGACTGTGACGTTTGCCTTGGGTACCGATCTGGACCAGGCACAAGTTCAGGTGCAAAACCGCGTGAATAACGCCTTGCCTCGTCTGCCGCAGGAAGTTCAGCGGCTGGGTGTGACAGCACAAAAGTCATCACCTAACCTGGCGTTGGTGGTCCACTTGGTTTCTCCAGATGGTCAGCAGGATACCTCTTACATGGCCAACTATGCGGACATCTATATTAAAGATGAGCTAAAGCGTTTGCCAGAAGTAGGCGATCTGCAACTATTTGGTGGTGCTAAATACTCTATGCGTGTGTGGTTAAACCCCGATGCGCTGGCTGCCCGTAACTTGACAGCAGGTGATGTGATCAGCGCATTACGTGCGCAAAACCAACAGGTAGCAGCAGGCTCTCTGGGGGCTCAACCTTCACCGGATGAAAACCAGTTTCAGGTATTGTTAAACGTAAAAGGTCGCTTAACTCAGATTGATGAATTCGAAGAAGTGATCATCAAAGTGGGCGAGCAGGGCCAGATCACACGCTTAAAGGATATTGCCCGCGTTGAGCTGGGTCAGGAAAACTATGCGCTGCGTGCCATGCTGGACAACCAACCTGCGCTGGCCATGCCTGTCTTCCAGCGTCCGGGCTCTAATGCCATTGCCTTGTCTGATAACGTACGTGCGACAATGGCACGCCTGTCTAAAGACTTCCCGACGGGCATGACCTACGAAATTGCCTATGACCCGACTGTATTCGTGCGCGGCTCAATTGATGCGGTTATTCAGACCTTGCTAGAAGCCATCCTGCTGGTTGTTGTGGTTGTGGTGGTATTTTTGCAAACCTGGCGTGCGTCAATCATCCCATTAATTGCTGTGCCGGTGTCACTGATTGGTACCTTCGCGGTAATGCAGATGCTGGGCGTGTCTATTAATACGCTGTCTTTGTTTGGTCTGGTACTGGCCATCGGTATTGTTGTGGACGACGCCATTGTGGTGGTTGAAAACGTAGAGCGTAACATTGCTGACGGATACAGTCCGTTTGAGGCAACTAAAATTGCCATGACCGAAGTAACCGGTCCAATTATCGCGATTGCCTTTGTACTGTGTGCGGTCTTTATTCCGACGGCATTCATTACCGGATTGTCGGGTCAGTTCTATAAGCAGTTTGCCCTGACCATCACGATTTCAACTTTGATCTCTGCCTTTAACTCACTGACCTTGTCGCCTGCGCTTTCTGCCTTGTTGTTGAAGTCGCATGATGCCCCTAAAGATGGTCTGACTCGTGTACTGGACAAACTGTTTGGTGCCTGGTTGTTCAAACCGTTCAATCGCATGTTCGACAAAGGTGCACAAGGTTACGAGAAGCTGGTACAAAAGCTGATCCGCATGAGTGTTGTCGTGGGTGTGGTTTACTTAGGTCTGGTGGGGTCAACGGTTGACTTGTTTAATTCAGTGCCGGGTGGCTTTATTCCTCAGCAGGATAAGCAATATTTGGTTGCGGTGGCACAACTGCCAGATGCTGCCAGTCTGGACAGAACAGAAGCCGTTGTCAGACAAATGCAGGCGATTGCGCTGGAAGTACCAGGTGTTGCCCATACTGTGGCATTCCCGGGTCTGTCGGTAAATGGTTTTACTAACAGCACTAACAGCGGCATCGTGTTTACGCCACTGGCTGATTTTTCGGAGCGTCAGGATCCCAGCCTCTCGGCCCATGCGATTGCGATGCAACTGAATATGCGTTTTGCTGAAATTGATGAGGCTTTTGTAGCGGTCTTCCCGCCGCCGCCAATTCTTGGTCTGGGTACCACAGGTGGCTTTAAGCTGCAGCTTCAGGACAGAGGTAATAAAGGGTTCGAAGCCTTGTTTGCGGCGCTGCAGGGTACCATTGGTCTGGCTCAGCAACATCCGGCACTGACGGGTCTGTACTCCAGCTTCCGTATCCAGGTACCACAGATGGACATTAACGTTGACCGTGAGCAGGCACTACTACAAGGTATTCCGCTGGATGAAGTGTTCAGTGCACTACAGGTTTATCTTGGCTCTGTGTATGTGAATGACTTTAACCTGTTTGGTCGCACTTACCAGGTAAAAGCACAGGCCGACGCTGAGTTTCGTGCCAAACAGTCACAGATCAACAATCTGAAGGTACGCAATGCCGCTGGCAATATGGTACCGCTGGGCTCGGTAGTGACGGTGACACCCACCACAGGTCCGGATCGGGTAATGCACTATAACGGTTATATGACGGCTGAACTAAACGGCAGTCCAGCGCCGGGTTACAGCTCAGATCAGGCCAAAGAAGCGATTGAATCTGTACTGGCCGAGAGCTTACCGGAAGGGATCAGTTATGAGTGGACTGAGGTAACTTATCAGCAGATCCTAGCGGGCAATACCATGGTATATGTGTTCCCTCTGGTTGTGGTGTTGGTCTTCATGGTACTGGCTGCACAATATGAGAGTCTGCGTTTACCGCTTGCCATCATCTTGATAGTGCCAATGACGATATTCTCTGCACTGGCGGGTGTCTACATGCTTGGTGGTGACAATAATATCTTCACCCAGATTGCACTGATTGTACTGGTGGCACTGGCCTCAAAGAACGCGATTCTGATGGTTGAGTTTGCCCGCGATAAACATAAAACCGGCGCTACCCACCTGGAAGCCATCATGGAGGCGTGTCGCTTACGACTGCGTCCTATCCTGATGACCTCAATTGCCTTCACAGCTGGTGTAGTCCCTCTGGTACTGGCGTCAGGGGCAGGAGCAGAGATGCGTCAGGCAATGGGTAATGCAGTGTTCTTCGGGATGATTGGAGTTACGGTATTTGGCTTACTATTTACGCCTGTCTTCTACCGCCTGGTCACCTTAAACGATAGCTCAAAGGACAGTGCGAACGAGCTTGTTATAGAGAAAGAGTAGTTAACAGGATTTAAACACCTGTCACAACATTGAGTTGTTTGACAGAGACCAAGATGGTTTAATAGCAACAATTGCGAAGTTTTGCCCATAATCGGAAAGTTAAGATTATGGGCAACCAGGCCTCAAAATGGCCGAAAAGCGGAGAAAACCACTCATGTCAGTCGAAAAATCCACCATGCGAGCGCTGGAACTGCGTCAATGTGGCGCCGAGTTTGACTTAGCGATGGCAGAGCACGCCATGCCAGTGCCGGGAGACAACGAGTTACTGGTTGCCATAGATTATGTGGCACTGAATCACCTGGACGCACGGATGGCAAAAGACGGATTTTGCCAGTGGCAATATCCTCACGTTTTGGGACTGGATGCCGTCGGGACTGTGGTGTCAGCTGCTAAAGGGGTATTTCCACCCAAAGGCAGTCGAGTGTTGTTTAATGCCAGCCTGGCAGAGCAGGGGATGCTAAAAGAGTACGCGGTTGTACCCAGCCACGCGGTGTCGGAAGTACCGGATGGCATGAGCGGCGAAGTGGCAGTGTCTTTACCCAATGCGGGGATGGCAGCATTGCTGGCACTGGATAAAATGCAGGTGCAGGACGGTGACTCCTTAGCCATCAACAGCGCGCAAGGTGCCGTGGCTCACTTTGCAGTGCAATATGCCAAGCAGCGCGGTGCTCAGGTGTTTGCTTTCGCACAAAAAGAACACCACAAGAGACTGAGTAAACTTGGTGCAGACTGGGTATTCGATTGCGAATCTGAGTCGGTGTGCGAACAGATCAAGCGAGAAATGGGGCCAGGTGGTTTTGACTGTATCCTGAATACACAAGGCGGCGACTCCTTTTTAAATGACCTGCGTCATCTGAGATTCTGTGGTCGGATCGCTTGTCTGAATGGCTTTGGCACTATTCCGGAAGAGCTACTTTTTGAGAAAGCGCCCAATATTGGGGTGGTCTCAGTCGCCGGTGCCTGGATGGCCAATAGTTTGTGTGCCCAGCAGCATTTGTGTTTTATGGGCCGACAGCTGCTCGATGATGTGAGCAATGGCCGAATTAAGGCTCCTGAGGTTAAATTGCTCGACTTTAGTGTTGACACCGTACGCGATGCACTGAGTTGCCTGTTGGGCAAAACCTGCCAGCAACGCCCGGTGATCCGCATTACGCGCGATTAAACCGAAACGATATTTATGAGTTGTAAAGCCCGGCCTGATAGTCGGGCTTTTTTAATTTTTTTCCGAGTATGTTGTTACGCTCCATTTTGTCCAACTTTTAAAAAACACCTGTCTTTGGTAACCGCAACCTTATGTTTACTTTGGGTTTATTCCGTGGGACTATGGAATTAGTTATAAAGCCCTTTTTTTGTCGGATTGCATTCCGACATTTTGGCGTCGGGTAAGTAGTTATGTTACAAGGAAGCTTTGATGAAGATTGATTTGCAAAGTAAAACACGAGTCGAGAATGGAGTTATTGAGTCATATTGGTTTGAAAATAAGAACATCGGGTTATCAAAGACTCTTTTTCATAGAGTAATACTCCCTCTTGCTGCGTTTGATTCTGGCCTTGATTGTGATGTGCAACCAACTAAAACTGAAATCGTTCTAGATTGGTATGAATTGGATTTAACTGACCCTTCTAATTTGGATGGCGTGAATTTGAGTCATTCCGCTTATACAGAGGCTGAAGGATCTGTATATATCGGCTGCGTTCATAACTGGTGTGATGTTAAAGAGTTAAATATTTATAAAAACCAGGATGGTAGTTTCAAGGTGTCTGGAAGCATTTCCGTTGAGTTTAACAACGAGGGGGTTGCTGAAAATGAAGATTTTTCATTCCAGACTTGTTGTAAGTACATTGAAACTTAGTACATACATCAACATGTGGGCTAGTAAAGCTGGGTGGCTCATATCTTACCTATTTTTAGCTAATCATCCACGTATTCCATATGGTGCGTTGTAAGTAAAGAATATGTCGAGCCATACTTATCTTAAATGTAAGGTTATGATAATTATAAATTTTCTTCTTTCAGTAGTGACGATGATGTGAATTTATGGGTGTTTATCAGATGGTCAGACAGGGGATGGACCTTGTGCTATAACCTTTGCTTTCAATGTACTGCCTCTTTTCGTAATTAGCATACTGGTTAGTTTTATATGGTTTGTTTTTTCCTTCAAAAATTCAAAGGAGCAGGCTGGCTACTTTGCTTTAGTAATTTTATTATTATGGCTTGCTACGTATCTTTTTATGTATGCAAAGATAAATAGTCTCTTATGACAGGCCAATTATCAGAGCTGCATGCTAGATTGCAATGTATAGGTTTACCTGTTCGAGCAATCAATGCTGTTATTGATTCGGAACACAAATATCTGAGGTTTCTCAGGTACGGGCGTCATATACAAAGGGGAAACAGACTACTATGAAAATTCAAATCACAAATATATCTGGTCATCAGACAAGCAAAGTGTTCGCAATTACGTTAGCAATTTTAATGTTGCCGTTTAGCTTTATATCCATATTTTTCTTCTTAATGACTCCAGAAATGAAGACCAACAATGGAGAACAAATCCCAAACTTTCCATTTTTATTTTTCGCTTTTGCACCCGTATTTTATGGGGTTATGTTTTACTTTATGCAGCGCTTGTTTTGTTGGGTTTACAACTTGGTCGCCAAAAAGGTAGGCGGCTTTGAGTTTGAAACCTCCGAGTAATTGGTACATAACAGGCGCCTACAAAAAGTAAAGTTGTTTAGGTACTCAGCGTAAGCGGTTTAGTAATTGGGCCTTATACGGGAATGGTTGTGGCGTCAGAAATCAATAAAAAACTTGGTCTAATTTGGCTATCAAAAGCGCTGCAACCTACAGGGGTAAAACAGAAGGCTTGCGTTTTGTTGTTGCTAATTTAGTCTGATATTTTGAGTTGGCTAAGCGATCGCTATGTGTCTTGTCTGAAAATGAAGATTTAAATGAACTCCTTACTCCTTCTAAGTTTGATTATTCTGGGTGCTTTTATAGGCCTCAGTAATTGGTATGCGTACTTCTCCGCTATTTTTAGAAATGGTAGCACTTCATTTGTGCCCTATGTTGGTGCAACTTTATTGTTTCTGGGATTGTGGTTTGGGCCATACAAGGCATTTTGGCCGTTAGCGTTCGTGCTAGACTTCACGGTACTACCCATGTTGTTGGTGGCAGTTTTCGGTGCATTAAAGCAAAGCCGTAAAAACACATAACAAGATGGGTAAAAAGTATGCACAACCCGCCCTAGAAAAAGGCGACATCCACTTAAAAGTGGCTTACATTTTCCATGGTCGGCCCATACGTTTGATATTGAGCTTGGCAGCGACAGGGCTCTTTATATTTCGCTCCGGCTCAGCAAATGAAAGTTGATTGCTATCTAGCAAAATCTCAGTTGCCATCTTCGATGAAAAAAGATGGCTAGTATTAATTTGGTGGCAGCTTTTTTTGGGCATATCGTGTAGACTGGGGTTATCACTTATGTGTTGTTATTTGGTGGGTTTTTGGCGAAATAAATTCGATCCAACAAAGCCGTAAGTGTCCATCATACTGATTTTAAATATAAATATCTGGGGGCTCCTAAGAGCAAGGCGTTAGCTATTGTCAATCTAAGGAGAAAATCGAAAAGTGAAGTACCTATCTATATTAACCTTTCTAGCCATTTCGGGCTGTTCCAGCTCATTTGATACAAACGAATATTCAAATTTAAAAGTAAGATACGGTGAAACAACCGTTGCTGAATTAGTTGAGTCGATCGGTTTACCGTCGAAAATTATTGAGGGAACAGCCGAGTCAAAGAGTTATAAATTGTATGGCTACAAAGATGGAAATGATTTTACTCGTGTGTATATTCCAACGGCAACACCACTGGGTAATGGTAATTATATTTCAGGAGCTAACGTTTGGGACGTTGAATCCAAGGAAAATTTCGATTTATCATGTATCGTGAACGAAAATAATATAGTAATTGAATGTGAAAGAGGTAGTAAGTGAGCTTTCTTAAAGTTTTGTCAACGGTTTTTATTTTTACAATATTAAGTGGTTGTGCATCTACAGCTAAAACTAACCTTTTGGATACTCCTGTTCTTGAGAAAGATACTTCTTTAGTTGTTCTGTATTATGTTCCAGAATACAAAATAAATTATACGGAAGAGGGTTTTTTGCATGAAGATCGTAAAGGCTCTGAATTTTCGGGCGTTTGGGATCTAGAGCGGGACATGAGTCCCTATCTAAGTAACTACTTTAATGAAAATGGCTTTAATGCAGTAGAGGTTTCAAATTTCATCGATTCATCTGAGGTGAAAAAATACATCATGTCGCCTCAGAAATCCAAAGAGAATGAAGAAATAAAAAATAAAATTTTGGCTGATTTAAAAGAAAAAGGTGAAGTTTTGTTAGTTGAAGTGTACATCACAGATGTAGAGGCAAGTACAAACCTAGTTTCTCAATCAGGGCTATACGGATGGCTAAATTTTAAAGTTACTGACGTGAAAACAAAAGAATAGGTTCTACATAATTATAACTGGATCGTTTATAAATTTAAGCATGACAGTGAAAATATAAAAAAGGCAGTAGAAAAAAATGATTTGTTGAATTTCAAATCTTTTTTGAAGAAATCTGTTGATACTTTGACAATCCAAAAGTACACAGCAATTAACGAAAGGCCTATACTAACTATTATCAATGAACCAAAATAATTAGTCTGTATTAATCTATAGCTAATAAGCTGACTAATTGGGAAATTTTACTGTACTGTTTTTGCTTACTCTGCGCGGGCAAATAACCCAGAAAAGTCTGGCGATTATCATAGCGCTGGGGGGCCTCATAACCGAAGCCTCCTAAGCGTTTGTATGTACGTATAGCCCTGTGCAATTGCTTCTCTGCCATAACATAACTGCTTCGTCGTATTACCCCTTAGCCGAGTCTAGGTGCCGAGTGCAAAATATGCGACATTCCTCCTAAACATGGCGTACTTTTGCAACGACGTCTACGCTTATAGTCTCGAATAGCCATTAGGCTTTAGATACCTAGCCGAAGGTGATCTGCGAGAGGTTTAGACTAACAATCAGATTGCTAAATCATGTTTGTATGTACACCCACCCGAAATCTGAAGTTTGGCTAGACGAGCAAGTTTATTTTGTTTTGTGAATTTACTGGTGGGTACCTTTGAAATTTGACGGGCTGTACCTCTTTTTTGGGGGCTGGAGTTGGTCGGCACTTATACTAATATATTGTTAGCATTCAAGCATAACTAAGGAGAGATGTATGAGTAATGTAGTAAACGACGAACCCATATTAACTTTGATTGGAAAACCTTCCAGGGTTTATACAACAGGAGATATGTTAACTGAGGACTTTGTTCCAAATCGTGTGAATATTGAACTGTCTGAATCTGGTGAAATCGTAAGAGTTTGGATGGGGTAAAAGGAGCCAATCATGAGTGAGTGTAATTTAGCTTTAAATGCAAACGTAAATTTAAAAGAACAACCTAATGGTCTATATGTTCACGGTTCAGTAATGGTGTATACCGCTGAAACCGAAGTCGCAATCGAAGAAGCTGACGTTCAAGGTATTAATCCGAGCATATTACTACTTAAGTTAACAATTACCCCTAACCCTGGCCCAATGAAAGGTATTCCGCGTCATTTTTCATTTGAAAAACAGGGCGCTGATGTAAGCCAATACACCCAGGTTCAAGTCGTAACTAATCAAGGTGAAAGTTGTACTGTTAACATTTCAGTGTTTGGCTAAAATGCTAGTAAGGCCAGTCAGCAGAACGCGGCAAGCTGCGACTCTGCTGGCGGCTTTAGAAAGACATGTGAATAGGCAACCTCTGCAGAGGTTCTAAAAGCACTCCGTAAGGAAGTGAACTTTGCGTGTGCTATGTGCGGAAACCCATTTCTCACTGGCACCATTTAAATCCTCCTTGGAGACAGCATCATAGTCCACGCATTAAGCCTAGAGAATGCTGCCCATGCAGACGGTGGACACATTGCAGTTCAACAACTCTGAGACTACAAGCGACTATTGAATGATGAAGGAATTGTTGCCGCTAAGTGGCCCTGGAGTTACAGACATAAACCCTCAGTTGATATTTTTTCGCATCTCATTGAAGCGGGCGCTTTCGGAGAATAAGCGGCACTTACCTAAAAATGGCGTACTTTTGCAACGATGTCTACGCTTAGAACGTGCTCAAAGGGTTGAGGCTAATAGACTATGCCAACTGTAGGGAAGAAGCTGGTTAGCTTAACCGGTACTAGATATCATCACTGTATATCCCGGCGTGTTTTCCGGGCATTTTTGTGTGGCACAGACCGCGTAACAGGCGAGTCATATTTATATCGGCGAGATTGGATCGAGGGTAAGTTATTGAGCATTCACGGGGTGTACTGGAAGAGTAGAAGAGCGGAGGGTCCAATTGTCTTGCATTTCTATATTATCCCTGTCTATATTGGTCTGTGAATTTACGGGTGGATGCCTCTGATAAATTCAGCTTTTCTAGGTATACCGTATAGGATGGTGGTATCTCGCAGGGGGTTCTATATGGTGAATTTTTTGCGAAATAAATTAGACAAAGTAATGTCATGTGCAGCTATCATATTGAATTGAAAAGTGAATATATCGGGGTGCCTCAGAACAAGCCGCTAGTTATCAATCAAGGAAAGATAATGAAAAAGCTTTTTTTTGTATTTGTAGCACTATTTTTGTTTGGCTGCTCGAGCATTCCGCTCTCGACAATGCTTAAATATCGCAACTTTGATGAACAAAGTTTTGCCGCGCTAAACCCTTCGCAAATTCGTTCGAAAATTTGGTTGTCAGAGCCTTTTACGTTAAACATGGAAAAAATTAATCTAAGCCTCAGTTTAGTGAATGAAAGAGGGCATAGTAATTTTACATTTCCACTCATTCTTGTAAAACGGGATAAGATAGCTGCGCAAGAAGGCTTTTTTTCGTCCGAACCTGCAAAAACAGAATACACATTCAGACTTTCAGAACTTGCAGTCAATAACTTCCAGAAAACACAAAATTTACTATCACAAAAAGTACATCAAAAGCTATCTTTCTCAATTGGTGCCGGCTTTAACGAAGAGCCTGAAGACGGAGAAACTGTTTATATCTCAATATCGCTTCAACTTGAAGATAATGAGGGGTATTTTACACTTATCAATGAGGCTGAGGTCGATTTTAGACAAGGCGGCTGACAAGACAATGTAACTCCACCCTAAACTGGCGTATGGAAGGTACACCGTCTACATTTATTCAAATAGTACTCAAAGGATTGAGGGGGATAGAATATGCGAACAGCAAGGAAGAGGCAGTGCAACCAATCGGATATCAAATATTACAAAGGTATAGGTTGTTGTTGTGAGTGGAATGGTTTGGGGGCAGGTGTTTGAACGGCATCTACGCTAAAACGCTGTCATAACTTTGGAGTTAGCATGCGATATTGTGTTTGTTTTCTTTTACCATTAATTTTTTCAGGTAATGCTTTAGCTACATGTAGTGGTGTGAGTTGTACTGGGGTTAAAGTTACAAGAATCGTTGTTGAGTCTGATGGCGGTACGACAATAAGCACTTCTGGAGATGAGTCAAAATTATCATGTGACGCTGGTATTAATGGATACATTAAACTAGATCCGAGCTCTAAGAATTATGACTCTGTGTATTCACTTTTGCTAACCGCTCACACAACAGAACATCCGATTTGGGTAAGAACTACAGATAGTGGTGTGTGTAAGTTGATTTACGCCGTATCTGACAAATAGTTTTAACAAGACATTCAATCGGACAATATACCCTTGGCTTCTTTCTTTAAGGGCGCACTTATTTTTTGCGACTATTAATGGCCGTTTTAGTTGGAGTTATGTCTACTCTAAGTAGAGTTAAAAGGACAAAGACAGCGAGGGCAGCATGCTAAATAAAGTATTAATGAAAAATATTTCTATGTTTTCTTTAGCCTTAATTCCAATCGTCTCTGTAAACGCTAAAGCAGATTCAATTATTAACGAGCTTGCTGGATCATCTGAGAAAATTTGGCAAGTGCAGGCGTTTGATATCGACCTGGGAACTTCAAGTAAATGCACAGAGGGTCTTCAATATATTTTTGATATCAGCGGTACACTGACTATACGCTTTTGCAACAATGCTAAAGTTGAAATCAGTCAATATCCTTTTCATACTGAGGCTGACGGGATAGATAAGTTCATCTTTTATGATGGACAGAAATATCGGCTAGTTTACTCGAAAAAGACAAATTATTTAGGGTTGGAAGAGGAAGAGTTGGTGATTCGCGAGGATGGGTCTAAGCAGAACGCTACAATTGACATCATCATGATTCATATTCCTTGAGGGACAGAGCATGGAACGAGCCGAGCTCCTGAATTTTCGGATTAGCATAGTTAGTACAGTGATTGCTGGATTCAGCGTCATATCTGGCGTGGTCATATACATCCATGGTTTGAACGAATCGATTGAGAAAGAACAAGCTCTTATCAACATGCGTTCTAAGGTTGAGTACCAACGCAAGCTGTGGGATGAACGTCGCGAAAGCTACAAGGCACTGGCGGTTACTCTCGGAAGTATTGCAGCGGAAATTGATATCGACAAAAAGATATCGTCGGAATCTCTAAAATCATTTTCGGAGGCTTATTGGGGTTTACTAATTTTGGTGGAAAACGAGTCCGTAAAGTCTGAATTGGTTAAGTTGAAAGACGATTTGCGGGATTTAGAGAAAAGTCGCATCTCGGCTAACAAGATTAAGTTGCGTATAGAGCGAATAATTTCTCTGAGTAAAACCCATATAGATGAGGCGGTAGATGCACAAAAATTTTAGGTTCTTTGCCCTACTTGTATGCTTCTATTTTTGTTTTTGGCCGGCATGGGCGACAAGTGCACAATTCGATAAGGTTCACTTACTCTTAGTCAGTAACGGTCATTATGTTGATAAGTCCAGGGGTGACAAGGAGCGTGATGCTGCAGCCCTCGTCGATTTCAGTGGTGCTCACGTTTCAGCAATGGTTGTTCATTCTCTACTCGATAAACACTTAGGGTTGGCTTCATCCACTTTGCTGCGCTCTGATAATCGTCGTATCGTCAGTAAGGATGACGTTTTCAATGTGCTGAATTCTCTTAAACGAAAGATCGACACGACAGGTCAGAATGAATACCTTATTGTTTACTACGTGGGGCACGGTTTTGGGGAAGGCATTGCTTGGAACTACTTCCTTCAACCTGGGAATGTCGAACTCCCTAGTAGGATAAATTCCTTTGATATAGAAGCCTTAGCCAATCAACTTATTTACGTGGGAAGTTTGAACGATAAATTGATAGAACTTGGTCTTCCTTACACATTATTGATTGACGCATGCTATGAAGGCAGCGCCGTGGATTTAGCTGGTGTATCGCTTTTATCGGATAAGGCCAAACAAAACCTCAAAGATGTCGCTGCTCATTTAAAGTTCATGAACCAATTTCGAGGAGTCAACCCGGTTGTTTTCTCGGTGCAACCGGGAGGCACTGTTCGCACCGTCACTCACCCTCTTAATCCCAGTCTTTCATATAATATTGGTCCTCTGGCACGCCGTCTCGTCTTGGGAGCGCGTCAATGGCCATCAAATAGTGCTGTATCACTTGAGCAGATTATCCGCTCGATACAATCCCCGCAACTAGATGAACGGACAAAAGCTGCCGTGTCTTTCGCAGATTTTGGGCCTGGTTATTCTTTTCATAGGACGCACAGTGACACTCGTGTAATGGTCGATAGGGTTTGGGGTTCGGCCAAATCAACTGATTTACATCTACTACAAGAAACATACCGAAACAATGAAGCATCAACTAACGCAAACTTAGGCGACTCGATTGAAATTGAGTTCGCCACAATAGCTATCTTGGGTAATTCTGGTGAGTACATATCTGATGGTAAGGATTATGTCTTCACCACTGGAACCGAAAAAATAAGCATCGAGACTTGGACTGAAGATGAGCTTGTCTTGCACATGGAATTAGAGGGTGAGAGCTGGTCATTCTCTATTGCAGCCCCTGAGGGGGAGCGATTTGAGGCTAAGCATTACAAAAATGTCCACCGACATCCTTTCCAAGAGGGCGTACAAGCGGGTTTGGAAGTATCTGGTGCCGATCGAGGATGCAACGAAATTTCAGGCGACTTCGAGATAGATTCGATTAGCTACACAGGTGGCATACCAAGTGCCTTGTCCTTGTCTTATAGACAGTTCTGCGAGAATGAACAGCACCCTATCAGAGGAACGGTAATAATTGAAATTCAAAAGGCGAAAATGCTTATGACAGGCTCCTGATGGAAATACTGGATACTTTCAGTTTATCCAGAGACTTGAGTTAGTGACCGGATAACAATTTCATGCATTCGAACAGCAAAGTATTGCACCTCGTTAAAGTGTTTTCTGTTAGTAAAAATTCTAATCAGGAACTGTTTATAGGGGATTTCCAGGCCACTTTTCGGTTTCCAAAAGCCACCTGTTTATCAAATTTCGACTCGACTACTGGCTTAGCTTGCATAGAAGTAGTGCTTGGGGATCTCGGGCCCAGTTTTATTCTCTGTATTCTATAAATCGTCTTCGTGCGGTTGCAGTAAGTACTATATTGATAGAAAGAGACAGGCACTTAGTGTGCTTGTGTATTTGCTAAATATAGTGTTCCGATTGGTGCGATCTTGAGCGAGGATGAAACGATGAGAAGTATGATTCTATGGTTGTTGGTTGCATTTGCTTCAGCGAATGTGATGGCGAAGAATATCTGGTGTAATGGTAAAATCACCAATATATATTGATGCAAGCAATAATGTCATCATTAATGGTAGTTGGAGAAATCACTATACAAGAATATGTAATACCGCAGGCACACCTGAGGTCAGTGTTGTAACCTGTTCCTTATGGACTTCACTGGCAACTACCTCTTTAACAAACGATTTGCAGGTAACTTTAATGTACGACGATCAGGGCGGGACAATGACCTGCGCTAATATCCCTACTTACACGGGCGCACCCAAGCCTCAGTACTTAATGCTCCTTAAATAGTGTATACGCATAGCACATTCTTTGTTCTATTTACTCAATAAGGCTAATAGTAGTTTCGTGCAAAACGGGACTGGGACCGCGTGTTGTGGTAAAGCCGTTGGTTAGACAGATTTTTGATGTCAGGAGCTATCTAAAACTGCATATTCACAGATAGCATAAAGCTGCGTTTGGGCTGAGGGATCAGGGAGTTGGCCCAGCCTTGCGAACGCTGCTCAAAATCATCGCCACTTGCGGCGGCTTCTGCGCCGGAATGGTAATAGATTTCATTAAAGAGATTTTTTACCTTAAACGCGACTTCAATCGATTCGTACCGATAAATGATGTTGGCATCTAGTGTTAAATAGGCGTCATTTTTTCTGTCTTTAGCGCGCAGTGTATTTCTCAAATACAGCGGTTTACTTGAAACCCAGTTGGCTCTGACGTTGACATTGAGTGCTTCATTGACTGGTACATTTAGCCCGGCACTAACTTTGTGTGGAGCTATATCTCCCAGCTCTGCATCCATATCCTGACAAGGGTCGTAAGATAGTGTGTGGCTCTGGGCGATGTTCTGACAATTTTCTATCCCCTGACCAACCCACAGATCCAGTGTGTGGTCGTAACTGACACTGCTTTTGGTTTTTGTATGGGTGTAATACAGATAACCGGAGATATTGGCAGCGTCTGGGATAAAGTTACTGAACTCAAATTTACCTCGATATTCCAGCCCATAGGTGCTGCGCTTTCCGGCGTTTTCTGCTTCTTCTTTCACAACGTCGTCGTATCTGGCGGTAAACAAGGATAGGTCATGCAGCCAGTTGTCCTGCTGATACATATAGATGAACTCAAAATTCTCGGCTTTTTCTGGTTTCAGGTCTGGGTTGGCAGAGCGGCCGCTCCAGCCTCCCCACAGTTGTATCGGGGCTGGTTCCTGAAAAGCCGTGCCGTACAGCATCTTAATGGTTGATTTATCTGAGAGAAAATAAATTGCGGAAGCTCTGGGGTTAGTGGTACTGCCGTACAGACTATTCTTGTCGTATCTTACACCGGCGTTGACCCGCCAGTCATTGATATTCCAGATGGCCTGAATGTATGCGCCTCTGTCGGTCAGACTGGCGAGGTTTTCGTCTGGCATCCGACTGAGTGTATCTGGCTGAATGTTGATGGTGCTGTCCCTATTGCTCGCAACCCCGTCACCGGCGGTCTCAGGCGTATCTGATGAGCAAAAGGTTTCGGGAAAATAGCCGCAGGCGTCGTAAGCTTTGGTGAGTTCTTTATCCTCAAATTTAATGCCGCCGCTGAGCTTTAACTGCTCAGAGTAATCAAACTCGTAGTCTTGCTTAAACAGCCAGCTCTTATTACTTGTTCGCCAGTGTGAAATGGTCAGTGTTGATACCACATCCGGACCGGTCAAAGCGGTAGAGCCGGGGAAGGATTCGACCCAGTAACCGCCATTGCCACTTTTTCTGCTCAGCAGCAGGGTATCTACCTGTAAGTTATTTTTAATTGCGCTTGTGTGTCGCAGGTAATATTGTTCAGAGTTTCGATACCACTGCGCCGCTGGCTGCGCTCTGTCATGAGGATATTGCGGACCCCAGCCATGGCGCATATCCCATTCTATGATCCCTAAGGTCAGGTTTTTGAACCCGACATCGGCAAGAATGCCCCATTCCCGTTGTGGGTCGTGATAGGCACCAAACTCATTGTATTTAGAGCTGTGGGGACAGCCATCCGCCTCGCAATTAGCGGACAGGGCAGTGTCATAGATGACAGGTCCCCAGATATCGCGGTTGCTCAATAGTTCGTTACTGACAAACCCCCAGGGCGCCAGGTCATCTATGTCGGCTTCGTCACTCGAGTAGTATTTAGCTGACAGATTATAGGTCAGGTTGCTATGGTTGCCGCCCGCGGCAATATCAACACTTTGTGTGTCATAGCTGCCAGACTGAATATTCACTTTAAAAAAATCATTACTCTCATGTGTCTCTTGGGCATTGGACGTAACCAGGTTTATGATCCCCAGAAATGCATTGGGGCCGTACACTGCACCTACCGGGCCATACAGCACTTCTATCCGCGCTATATTCGACAATGGATAATTTTTTGACAAGGTGGCTTCGTGATACCACAAGTGATTATCGACTATACCATTGACCAGCATTAACGTGCGCTGGGTGAGCGGGGTACGATAGCCGCGCTGATAGGTGATAACGCCACCATTACCATTGGTGACTGTGCTATCAAACCCGGGAAGATCAAGGATCACTTCATCAATGCTGGTATAACCGCGTTGCCTGATATCTGCTGCAGTAATGATCACCATAGCCGCAGGAGCATCACGCAGTGTTTCTTCAATACCGGAAGCGGATGACACGGTGACATCGAGCAAGTCTTCTAAGCTCAGCTCCATTAGTGTATCAAGTTCATCATCTTGTGCTGCGCTGTGCGAACTGATGAGTAGAATGGATGATAGCAAGAACGCTGTTGACGTTTGGCCGGGGAGTTTACTGGTCATAAGTCTCCCTGAGCCTACTGATTGTAGTGCGCCAATGACGTGTTTCTCTATCAAAACGCTGATATGACATGGTCAGCAACTAACTTACTCTAATCTTTGGAGGTTAGAATAAACTGCCTGTTTGTCAAGGTTGGCTGGCTCTAATATGGGGAACCAGAAGGCACATTCGGCTCAGTGGTAACTAACCCTGGTTGATAAAGTTAATTCGTAGCGACTTTTCTTCGTAGGGATCAGATGATTGAACCATCCCATTTTCGCTATTTGAGCTACAGCCCAGTGAACAGTGCAGGGCATAAATTGCTTAAAAATACGCTGAGTAGGACAGGGAGAGAAAATCCAGCCCGGGGTTGGGGCTTTTAAATCCTGCATTGGAGTAATGCATATAGCGGATAGCAACATTGGCTTTGTCCATCTGATACACCAGCCCTAATCTGTCTTCAAACTGGTAATGGGTACTGACGTCTTTACCTGCAAACTGGGTATCATCCAGTAAGGCCAGGCCAATGCCAAATTCTAGAGCCACCGGGTGACCGTTAAAGGTCGTGAATGGATAGCGGATCACGGGGGAAACCGCCAGAACAAAATTGCCATCATGATGGTTCTCTTCCCCATACTGCCAGAAGTTGATACTGCTTTCGAAGTGTACATCAAAGTGACGCCAGGCTTGTGGTAAGTCCAGCTCCGGATGATATTGGTAAGCTAATTTGATCCCGTCGACACTGCCTTCGCCATGAATATAGTGAACGGCATAACCATGCTGCTGCGCGTATACAGGTGCAGTAATAATAGTAAGTAGTGACAGCAGAAATAGAATTGCTCTGATCATAATGAAATCAAACCCAGTAGAATTGAATATCCTTATTGTCTGGATGTCCGTTGCTTTTAAAAAGGCATCAAATAGAAACTAATTGATGCCTTTTTGACACCAAAAAACTAGGTGTTTGATTTTAATAGAAAATTCAATTGATGCCAAAGTGGCACTAATATGGTGCTAATTTGTGTATTTTTCATCTGCAAAGTTAGCGCTAAACTAGCTTCATTAACATAGAACGGAGCGGATCATGAAAAAACTACTGCAACTTATGCTGGTGGCATTGCTGGCGTTTGGCAGCCTACAAAGCGTTGCTGCGACGGATACACAAAGCGATCCTTATGGCTTGATCAAGTCGGTTGGTGATCAACTGTTTGTGGATATCAGCAAGCTAAATACCCTGGAAGAAGCGCACAAGAAAGCTGAGCTGAAAAAATTGGTACGGGAACAGTTGATGCCGCATATCGACATTAAATATGTGTCTTTTAAGCTGTTGGGTAAACATGTCCGTGAGATAAAGCGCGAGCAGGCGGTGACGTTTATCGATGCCGTCGAGCAGTATCTGGCAAACACGTATGCAAATGCGCTGATGAGCTATAAAGGTCAGCAGGTCAATTTTATTGAACCGGTTGTCAGTGCCGACAGTAAATTTGCCTCAGTTAAGTCTGAGATAGTTGAGCCCAATGCCCCAACCATCGACATTGTATTCAAGTTTCGTAAAAACAAAGCCGGAGAGTGGCAGGTCTATGATCTGGTTGCTGAGAGCATCTCATTGCTTAGCGCAAAGCAAAAAGAAATTACGTCTCGGATCAGCGAAGTAGGTATCGATCAGGTAAGTAAAGAGCTGGTAGCTAAGAGTTAATTGGCACGAATTAAAGAGACAATTTGCGTCCTTCAGGCGGGTATTCACTCTTACCCATGAGATCCAATCTTCTCCGATTGCCCGCCTTTTTCTTTTTACCTAACGTGCTGTGATACCTAATTCGTGATTTATCTTAGGCTTGTCGCTACTGTGCCAGGCATAGTAAGATGGCTACCATTGAACGACAATGAACAGTGTCATAGATAGCCGTCGTAGTGGTGTTATGTCATCGAGTGTCTGGTTACCATTGTGCAACGCTGTCAGCAAATTTAAGAACGCTTTATTATGCAATTATCCCCCTCACTTTCCGCTTTGGTTGAAGCCTTGCGTTGTTTACCCGGCATTGGACCTAAATCAGCACAAAGGATCGCCTTTCATCTGCTTGAAAGAGACCGTAGTGGCGGCACTCAGTTAGGCCAGAGTCTGTTACAGGCGATGGATAAGATTGGTCATTGTGAGTCTTGCCGAACATTTTCAGAAACTCCGGTATGTGATATCTGCAGCAACGTTAAACGTCAGGATACCGGGTTGTTATGTGTGGTTGAATCCCCGAGCGATGTACTGGCAATTGAACAAACGGGTCAGTACCAGGGGTTGTATTTTGTTTTGATGGGGCACTTGTCACCGTTAGATGGGATTGGTCCAAACGAAATTGGTATGGATGTTCTGGAAAAAACGCTCAGCAATGGCAACATCAATGAAGTGATCCTGGCAACCAATCCGACGGTTGAAGGAGAGGCCACAGCTCATTTTATTGGTGAAATGTGTCATCAACACAATGTGACGGCCTCGCGGATCGCACATGGTATGCCTGTTGGGGGTGAGCTGGAACTCGTCGATGGTATGACTTTGATGCATGCGTTTAGCGGCAGAAAAGCGATTTAATGAATGCCCGAAAGGGCTTTCTCCTTGCTCCGAATATATACAATTCGCAATTTTTTTACTTTATCACTCTTGAAAAATATCTCCCCAGCACAATATACCTCAGCATAACGCAAGTTAACTGATTAACTATGTACTACTATTGTGTACCAAATAAGTTAGGGTGTACCAAATGACTACCGAAAATACCAAAGAAAATCATTCATTTAGTGCCAACACTAAGCAACTATTACAGCTGATGATCCACAGCTTATACTCAAACAAAGAGATCTTTTTACGTGAGCTGGTATCCAATGCGTCGGATGCCGCTGATAAGCTGCGTTTCTTAGCGCTGCAAAACGGTGACCTGTATGAAGGGGACGCCGATCTGCGTGTACGTATCAGCGCCGACAAAGACGCAAAAACAGTGACCATTTCTGACAATGGTATTGGTATGACCCGCGACGAAGTGATCAGCTCTTTGGGTACCATTGCGAAGTCAGGCACTGCTGAATTCTTTAAAAACCTGACCGGTGATGAGGCAAAAGACTCTCAGTTGATCGGTCAATTTGGTGTGGGTTTCTACTCAGCGTTTATCGTTGCCGACGAAGTGACAGTGCGTACGCGCAAAGCGGGTGAAGCGCAGGCCGTTGAGTGGCAGTCAAAAGGCGAGGGTGAATACACGCTGGCAGATATCGAAAAAGCAGAGCGTGGTACAGAAATTATTTTGCACCTGCGTGATGAAGAGCTGGAGTTTGCCGATGACTTCCGCCTGCGTTCAATCGTGACTAAGTATTCTGATCATATCTCTATCCCGGTTGAAATGTTCAAAGCGCCAGTACCTGAATCTGAAGGGCCGGACGGCGAGAAAATTGAAGCTCAGCCTGGTGAATGGGAAGGGATAAACCGTGCTACGGCGTTGTGGACACGTGATAAGTCTGAGATTAGCGAAGAAGAATATAAAGAGTTTTATAAGCATGTTGGCCATGACTGGGAAGAACCACTGACCTGGGCACACAACAAAGTAGAAGGTAAAACGGAATACACCAGCTTGCTGTACATTCCTAAAAAAGCACCTTTCGACATGTGGAACCGTGACCGTCAGACAGGTCTGAAGTTGTACGTACAACGTGTATTCATTATGGATGACGCTGAGCAGTTTATGCCAAGCTATCTGCGTTTTGTAAAAGGTCTGTTGGATTCTAACGATCTTCCACTGAACGTATCTCGTGAAATCTTGCAAGACAACAAAGTTACTCAGGCAATCCGTAAGGGCTGTACATCACGTATCCTGAAGATGCTTGATCGCATGGGTAAGAATAAAGCAGAAGACTACCAGACTTTCTGGAATGAGTTCGGCCAGGTTATCAAAGAAGGCCCGGCTGAAGATGCAGCAAATAAAGAAGCGATTGCTAAACTACTGCGTTTCAGCTCGACACATACTGACGAGAGTGTGCAAAATGTATCACTGGAGCAGTATATCGAGCGTATGACTGAAGGTCAGGACAAAATTTACTACGTGGTGGCAGACAGCTTTGAAGCTGCGAAGAGCTCACCGCACCTTGAGATCTTCCGTAAGAAAGGCATTGAAGTACTGTTGCTGTCAGATCGCGTTGACGAGTGGATGATGAGCCACCTGACAGAGTTTGCTGAGAAATCATTCCAGTCAATTACTCGTGGTGATTTAGACCTGGGTGATATGGAAGACGAAGAAAGTAAAAAAGCGCAGGAAGAGAGCGAAAAGCAGGTAGAAGGTTTGGTTGAGCGCATCAAAGAAGCGCTGGGTGATAAAGTAAAAGAAGTACGCTTTACGCACCGTCTGACAGATTCTCCGGCTTGTGTGGTTGTTGATGACCACGACATGAGCTCACAAATGCAAAAGCTGATGGAATCAATTGGTCAGTCTGCACCTGAGTCTAAGCCAATTTTTGAACTTAACCCGGAGCATCAACTGGTTAAACATCTGAACGTTGAGCAGGATGAAGATAAGTTTGCTCAATGGTCAGAGGTACTGTTAGATCAGGCATTGCTTGCAGAGCGCGGCAGTCTGAAAGACCCGGCAGGGTTCGTTGCTCGTCTGAATAAGCTAATGCTTGATCTGAGTAAATAATTCAACGCAGTTATTATTGTGTTTTGAGAAGCCCGGCGAGTAATTCGACCGGGCTTTTTTGTTGCCTTTAATGGCACAGTGCAGGAAGCGAATCAAATAGGGTGGTACATTGCTCATTTGTTTTAAGCACGTCTGCCCGTTTGTAATCAAGGCACATTCCTCTGTGAAAGCGCTACATGAGCCACATCATTTAATTGGCGATGATGCATATCTAAACTAAAAAGAAAGGGTAGTGACAAATTTTCATTCCCATTACTCAGTTTAAGTACTTGTTTTGCAGTGATGAAATGCCCTACAACACCGAGTTTAAAGGCTTCTTCGCAAATTTGTCACACAAATATACTGGACAAAGTAATGATGAAAAAGATAAAATGACAGCGTTGTCATTGAGATCTATTATCACCTTGAATCCGCTTCTGCCCGAACGTTTATGGAATAATCAGACAGCACAACTTGCCTAAATTAGATTAGTTTATTAATTAGGTCCAATTCTTCTACATAACTCATCGCAACTGCTGTTAAAAAGTGCATAGCTTGTGATATATTCTTCTCGTTTGTAACAAACTATAACCACAAAATTATTTATTCTATCTATTTCAGTGGCTTAGGATTTTGTTGAAAAAATCTTATGTAAGCCACAAAAAAAGATGTAGCGAATCTGTAATTTTGGGTGTATGGTTTGTTATTAGATGACAGCGTTGTCATCATCACTGGGCAGAAGTGATTTAAAAACCAACAAAATGATTCAAGGGGAATCCTGTGTTAGCTAATAATTTTAAAAAAAGCTTACTGGCAGCTAAGGTTGGCCTCATCCTAAGTACGGGTGTGACAGGCGTGGCGTTTGCTGAAGATAACCAGACTGGCGTTCAAGAAAACGTTGAAGTCATTGAAGTGCGCGGTATCCGCCGTTCATTGGCCGAAGCAGTTAATACTAAACGATTTGCAACCAGCGTTGTAGATGCGGTATCAGCAGAAGATATCGGTAAGTTTCCAGACAGTGACGTAGGTGAAGCACTGGGTCGTATCCCAGGCGTAGCTGTTAGCCGTCAGTTTGGTCAGGGCCAGCAAGTATCTATTCGTGGTGCGTCTAGCCAGCTAACTTTGACAACTCTGAATGGTCAGAACGTTGCTTCAACAGGTTGGTACACAGAGCAAGCAATTGACCGAAGCTTCAACTACACATTGTTGCCACCAGAACTTATCTCAGGTATCGACGTGTATAAGTCTTCACAAGCAAACATTGTTGAAGGTGGTGTTGGTGGTACGGTTAACGTAAAAACCCGTAAACCATTAGACCTGGATTCCGGAACCGTTTTCGCTTCTGTAAAGAGCGTATATTCAAGCCAGTCTGAGCAGTGGGATCCTGCTTACAGTGGCCTTGCAAGCTATAAAAACGATGACGAAACATTTGGTGTACTTGCTGCATTAGCAGTACAGGAAACTGACTATGTTCGTCGTGGTAACGAATCACTTGCTGGCTGGAATGGTGCAGTTTCTGCTAACTACTTCCTGCAAGAGCGTGAAAGAACAGCAACTAACGTAGCGTTCCAGTACGCACCAAATGATGAACTGTCATTCGATCTGACTTATATGAACCTTGAGTTAGAAGCGAACAACAACAACAGCAGCTTCTGGATTTTCCAGGCTGGCGCAAACTGCCTGGGCGAAAACCCGGATGGCGTATGTATGTTGTCTGAAGCAACGGCAGCAACACCTACAGATAACCCATCTTGGCTACAAGCCTTTGCACGTCGTGCGAAGATGGAATCTGAAACGGTTGATTTTGGCTTTGAATTCAAACGTGATACGTTCGAAATTTCTGGTCGTATCGGTCGTTCAGAAGCAACGGGTGGTACAGAAGCGCAAACAAACTATGGTGGTTTGATTGGTTCTCATGAAGATCGCTACGGCATGATTGACATGACGGGCAAGCGTATCAAGATCCAGCTGAAAGAAAATGATTATCGCGTTGGTCACTGGAATGAGGGTAACCCAGGCGTAGCAGCATGGGCAGTACGTAATCAGCCGAATACAGATGAAGAAACGTACGCACAACTTGATACTAAGTTCATGCTTGACCATGACATCATTACTGCTGTTCACGTTGGTGCTCGTTTCACTAACCACAAGGTTGAAGAAGACAACTTTAAAGGCCTGGCAAACATTCAGCGTAATGCAGATGGTACGCCTGTGCTAAGTGATCCAAATAACCCAACTAGTGTAATTGCGGACATTGCTGATATCGCACCTGCTCAATTATATGGCAACGGTGTAAACGAAGCTGGTTTTGAATACATCACTATCCCAGGTCCACACCTGGACGCGATGTTCAACCATACTGCGGAGAACTTCAGCGAATACGTACGTGACCGCAGTGGTTATGCCGCGCTTGAAGAAGAAAACTTTGCGTTTTACGTAATGGCTGATTTCAGCGGTGAAAACTACCGTGGTAACTTCGGTCTGCGTTACATCTCTACAGATGTAAACAGTGACTACTATGGTTCAGACATCACCGTGACAGGTATCACAGATTCAGGTAACTTCTACGGCGGTAATGCACTGAAATCTAAGACTCTGTCTAACAAAGAAGCTGATTACTCAGATATCCTGCCAAGCTTCAATATCGCGTACGACCTGGATGAAGACACAATCCTGAGAGGTTCAATCGCACAGGTTATCAGTCGCCCTAACTACCAGGATGTGTTTGCACGTTCTAGCCTGAGTGGTTACGACAACGAAAACCCGAACGACCAGCAAGAAGTAACTGGTAACCCAGGTCTTGAGCCGTTCAAAGCAACTCAGTTGGACGTGTCTTACGAGTACTACTATGGTGACAGCAACTTCGCAAGTGCGACGTTCTTCTACAAAGACATCGAGACATTCGTAACGTCATCAACCACGCCAAATCAGTCTATCGGTATTAATGACCCGGCATGTAACTGTGACGTGTGGAATATCGTTAACCGTGTTAATGGCGACGGTGGTGACGTAATCGGTCTTGAACTTCAGCTTCAGCACGCGTTTGACAATGGCTTCGGTGCGATTGTTAACTACACGTATGCAGACAGCTCATCTGAAGAAACAAACTTCGATGACCGTATCGGCCGTTTCTCAGACAGTTCTGACCACACAGTTAACCTGGTTGGTTACTATGAGAATGATGACTTCGGTGCTCGTCTTGCTTATAACTGGCGTTCTGAGTTCATGATCCGTGAAACGGGTTTCTACTCTTCACGTGAGCACATGGACTTCGGTACTTTGGATTTCACTGGTAACTACCAGGTGAACGACAATATCAGCCTGACGCTTGAAGTTGTAAATATTCTTGAAGAAGACAGCTACCAGATCGGTATCTCTGGCTCTGACGGTCTGTTGAAAGAAGAAACGAAACACAACTTCCCTGCATGGAGCTATGTAGGTGAGCGCAAGATTGCACTGGGTGCAAACTTACGTTTCTAATTTTGTTGTTTGGAAAAGCCCTGCTTAAATAGTGGGGCTTTTTTATGCCCGTTTTATGGCAAGATCGAGACAGGTGTAGTTTGTATGTATCAATAGCGGCATGCCTGTCCGTGGTGGTCTTTACAGTGGTTTTGAGGTGAATTGTGCAAAATGCAGAAACCAAAATTAAGCGT
Source organism: Pseudoalteromonas sp. McH1-42 (assembly GCF_022347845.1). Taxonomy (NCBI): domain Bacteria; kingdom Pseudomonadati; phylum Pseudomonadota; class Gammaproteobacteria; order Alteromonadales; family Pseudoalteromonadaceae; genus Pseudoalteromonas; species Pseudoalteromonas sp. McH1-42. The sequence goes on from NZ_JAKRFU010000012.1 coordinate 239,990, forward strand.
ATCGTCATTGTCGGTGGTGGCACAGCGGGTTGGCTGGCTGCCAATCATTTGGCCGCAGATGCGTCCGAGGATGTGAGTATTACATTAGTAGAGTCTCCTGACATTCCGACGATTGGTGTCGGAGAGGGGACTGTCCCGGTGATTGTCGATAGCCTGAAGAAGTTTGGCATCCGTGAGTCGGACATGTTTCGCCTGTGCGATGCTACGTTTAAAAATGGCATTCATTTTGTTGGCTGGAATAAGCCAGTTAACGGACAACCCCATTGCTATTTTCATCCATTTGACGACCCAAATGTTAACGGGGTTAATCTGTTGCCTTACTGGTTGCATCAACTGCCAGAGGCCAGGGCTCGTTTTGACCAAAGTGTTTCCATTCAGGCCCATATCGCACTCGAAAACAAGGCGCCTAAGCTGATCACGAATGCTGAATATGAGCGCATGATTAATTATGCTTTTCACCTGGATGCTGGCAAGTTTTCGGCATTGTTGTCAGAGCATGCGATTAAAAACCGCCAGGTTAACCATGTGCTGGATGAGGTAGAATCGGTCAAGCTCGCACTGGATGGGTCCATATCGGGATTACAGCTGAAACAAGGCGGGTTGCTTGAAGGCGATTTGTTTATTGATTGCAGTGGTTTCCAGTCTTTACTGCTCGGCCAGGCGCTTAATACCCCGTTTATTGATAAGAGTGACGTCCTCTTTGCCAATCATGCTGTGGTGACGCAAGTTCCTTATGAAAATGAGCATGAGGTGCCGCCTTATACTATTTCAACCGCTCAGCAGGCTGGCTGGATTTGGGACATTGGTCTTCAAACCCGTAAGGGGGTTGGTCATGTGTATAGCGATCAGTTTACGAGCCATGAACAGGCGCATCGCGACCTATCTGCTTATCTCGGAAAGCCAGAAGACACCGTCGAATCTCGGCTGATTAAAATGCAGGTGGGTTATCGAGCGCAAGCCTGGGTGAAAAACTGTATTGGTATTGGGCTGTCCCAGGGCTTCGTTGAACCACTTGAAGCGACAGGGTTGTTAGTGTTTGATTTGGCAGCCAGAATGTTGTCAAAGCGCCTCCCAGGTGAACGTCAGGAAATCCCCGCCATTGCACAGCAGTTTAATCAGCACATGACACATGTCTGGCAGTCAATCGTTGACTTTATTAAACTTCATTACTGCATTTCTAATCGTGACGATAGTGAGTTTTGGCGTATGAACCGTTTGCCAGAAACGATCCCGGAATCACTGCAACATAAACTGGCATTATGGCGTAGTGACATTCCTAATGAGTATGATTTTGTCAGTAGTTTGGATGTGTTCAGATTGGAGAATCATCTGTACGTGTTGTATGGCATGAATTATCCCAGTCAATGCAATTACCCGTCGCCACAAAAACTGTCACAACAGGAAGCTATGCTGAAGCTGGTGGCCCAGCAGCAACAAAAAGCTGGAGCAATGTTAGAGACGCACAGCGACTTGGTTGCAAAAGCAGCAAGATATGGCTTTCAAAGAATTTAACCACAATATTTCTTTTCTTTTACCTTGAAAAGCTATAGCCTTGGACGCATATAAATAACAACTTTATGATAAAACGGAGCAGTATTATGGCGGAGCAACAAGTGCAGCCTTTACACAACGAGAAACATGCCAACACTAAAGTAAAAAATGGCATCAATGTAGAATTTTTAAAATCTCAGCACTTGATCCCGGTCGTTGCACACGAGTTTGCACGTGTTGCAACAGAATTCCCGATGGCATTTGTTAAGAACACAGAGAGCGGTCAATATCAGGCGGTTGCTTTATTTGGTCTTGAGCCAGGTGAAAACCTGTTTGTACAAGATGGCGAGTGGACTGCGGGTATCGCACCTCTGGCTGCATCTCGTTACCCATTTGGTCTGGTTAAGCACCCAGAGCAAGATCAGTACGGCATCGTGATTGATGAAGCGAGCCCGCTGGTAGGTGAAGAAGAAGGCAATGCTTTGTTCGAAGACGGCAAAGAAACTGAGTACCTTGAGCGTCGTAAAGAAGCGCTGGTTAACTTCATCGAGTTCTCTCGCGTTACTGAAGCGTTCACACAATATCTGGCAGAGAAAGATCTGCTGGTACAACAGACTCTGACGGTTGAAATCGCTGGTGAAAAGAAAGACATCAACGGTATCTACCTGGTAGACGAGCGTAAGCTGAACGAACTGAGCGACGAAGCTTACCTTGAGCTGCGTAAGCGTGGCTATCTGGCACCGATTTTCTCTTTCCTGACTTCTACACATCAGGTTGGTCGTCTGGCACGTCTGAAAGCAAAGCGTCAGGCAAGCTAAGTCACGAGTGACTATGAATTGCAAGAAAGCGCCTTAAGGGCGCTTTTTTTATCGCTTTTTTTTGTAACAAGAATTTATATCCGGCACCTTAGTTCAACAATAAAAGAACAACAGGAATTCGACATGCGCCGTTTATTAGTTACTTCATCTTTACTTGCTGCATTAAGCGCAGCATATCCCGTTTTTTCAGCTCCAGCTCATTCACCCATTGCTATCGCAATCCATGGTGGTGCAGGCACAATTGAGCGTGCCAAATTTACGCCAGAGCAGGAGCAGGCTTACCGACAAACTTTGCAATCAGCTGTTGAGCAAGGGTATGCGGTTTTGGAACAAGGCGGGGAGAGCCTGGATGCAATTACGACTGCAATTAAGGTGCTGGAAAATTCCCCATTTTTTAACGCCGGAAAAGGCGCGGTATATACCTATGACGGCACGCATGAGCTGGATGCGTCAATTATGGATGGCCGGGATCGCCAGGCTGGCGCAATTTCCGGAGTGACGCTGATAAAAAACCCCATTGAGTTAGCCAGAGCAGTCATGGAAAAGTCGGTGCACGTGATGCTGAGTGGCGAAGGTGCACAAGAGTTTGCAAAGCGTGAACGGATTGCGTTCGCCAATAAGGATTATTTTGATACACCTCATCGCTATGAGGCCTGGCAAAAAGCGCGAAAGAAATTGGAGCAAGCAGAGCAGGGGACTAAGGATTATCAGGCACTGCATCAACAGTTACCACTGAACTATAAGATGGGCACTGTGGGGGCCGTTGCCCTGGACAAACAGGGCAACCTCGCGGCAGGCACCTCTACAGGTGGCATGACGGCGAAACGATTCGGTCGTATCGGTGATTCACCGATCATTGGCGCAGGTACATTCGCGGATAACGATTCGTGCGCAGTCTCTGCGACCGGACATGGTGAGTATTTTATTCGTTATAACGTCGCGGCGGATATCTGTGCGCGGGTACAATACCAGAGAAAAACAGTGGCACAAGCGGGACAGGATGTTATTTTTGGCCCAATGCTTAAAGCTGGCGGCACCGGCGGAGTGATCATTTTAGATGCCGAGGGCAATATCAGCATGCCATTTAATACCAAAGGGATGTATCGCGCCAGCAAATCTAACACACAGCCTACCTATGTCGGTATTTTTGACGACACAAAGTAACCCTAATTAATGTGCTTAAGGCCTGTAAACTTGGGCAATTTTTGTAACGCCAGCTACTATTTAATATGAAGCTGGTGTTTTTTTAGGGGAATGAAATATGCAATCTGTCAAAGTAGCAGACTATCTTAATCATCGTCCGGTTACCTTTAAAGCGGACATGCGCATCGAATCGGCAGTGGAAAAGTTACTACAAAGTGGTCAGGCCGGAGGCCCCGTGATTGATGACATGCAACACGTCGTGGGATTTCTGTCTGAGCAGGACTGTATTCGCACTATGCTCGAAGCTACTTATCAGAACGAATCACACAGTATCGTGGCTGATGTGATGAATACCGAACCTTTGTGTGTTAGCCCGAACGACAGCATTTTGAAGCTGGCTGACAGAATGACGGCCGATAAACCCAAATTATATCCCGTGTGCGATGACGATTGCCGTTTGGTAGGGGTGATCAGCCGGACTAATGTGCTGTATGCAATTGACAAGCACCTTCATGATACCTATGAGTCGGGCAATCGCTTTGTTTAAGCGCTGATCAGGCCTCAGTATACCGGCAAGCGTGTCACATAGAGTTTACCAGGTTAAGCCTGCCTGTCGGTATTTAGTGCGCAGCCCCTGTCAAAGGGACTGGGCTGTACTCATGCTTTTTGCTAGACTACGCGACGATTTTCTCAGTAACAAGGTGTCGTGTAGTGGATTTGCAGTCGTTGTATTCGAACATAGCGGATTGCCTCAAAAAGGATCAGTTTCTCTTTAAAAAGCGTCTTCAGGGCGTCAAAAAAATAAAAGATGAAGCGAAACAGCAAAAGGTAATCACACAGATAACGCGTGACATAGCGCACAGCCAAACGCTCAGAGTAAAGCGCCTGGCTGGCCTGCCGAGTGTGCAATACCCCGAATCACTGCCTGTCAGTCAGAAAAAAGACGATATTAAAAAAGCCATTGCTGAAAACCAGGTCGTCATAGTGGCGGGTGAGACTGGCTCAGGTAAAACCACTCAGTTACCTAAAATTTGTCTGGAGCTGGGTCGTGGCGTCGATGGATATATTGGCCACACTCAGCCTCGTCGTCTGGCTGCACGTAGCGTGTCTAACCGTATAGCCGAAGAGCTTAATTGTGAGCTTGGTCAGGAAGTGGGTTTTAAGATCCGCTTTAGCGATCAGGTTTCTGACAAAAGTTATATTAAATTGATGACCGATGGTATTTTGCTGGCTGAGATCCAGCAAGACAGATATCTGAATCAGTACGACACAATTATTATCGATGAAGCCCACGAACGCAGTCTGAACATTGACTTTATCCTCGGTTACCTGAAAAACCTGCTCCCTAAACGGCCCGATCTGAAAGTGATCATCACCTCAGCAACCATAGATCCGGAGCGTTTTTCCAAGCACTTTAATAACGCACCAATCATAGAAGTCTCGGGACGTACTTATCCGGTAGAAGTGCGCTACCGACCGGTGATTGACGCCAGTGGCGATGAAAGCGAAGCTGAAAACGATCAATTACAGGGCATTTTCGATGCTGTTGACGAGCTGTGCGCTGAGGGTCCCGGTGATATTCTGATTTTTATGAATGGTGAGCGGGAAATCCGCGATACCGCGGATGCATTGAGCAAGCGCAATCTCAAAGGGGTTGAGATATTACCTTTGTATGCTCGCCTGTCGAATGCGGAGCAGAATCGTATTTTTGCCGCGCATAGCCACCGTCGTATTGTCCTCTCAACCAACGTTGCTGAAACCTCTCTGACGGTACCCGGGATCCGCTACGTTATTGACCCGGGTACTGCGCGGATCAGCCGCTATAGTTACCGAACCAAAGTACAGAGGCTACCTATCGAGGCCGTCTCTCAGGCCAGTGCAAATCAGCGTATGGGTCGATGCGGCCGGGTTGCTGCGGGGGTGTGTATCCGTTTGTATTCAGAGGAAGATTTCCTGGGTCGCCCTGAATTCACAGATCCTGAGATCCTGCGCACTAACCTGGCATCGGTCATTTTGCAAATGTTAGCGCTGGGTCTGGGCGACATTAAGCGCTTCCCTTTTGTTCAGGCACCAGATAACCGCAACATCACAGACGGTGTCAGTTTGCTCGAAGAGCTGGGGGCGGTTAAGCCTGCTGCCAGACGTGAACAAACCTCATTGACTCAGACCGGCCGTAAACTGAGCCGTTTACCTATCGATCCTCGCCTCGCGCGTATGGTCCTGGCTGCCGCACCTTTAGGGGCGCTACGTGAAGTGATCATTATTGCAGCTGCTTTGTCTATTCAGGACCCCAGAGAGCGACCGCAGGAAAAACGCGGCGCAGCGGATGAAAAACATGGTCGGTTCGAAGATGCTGATTCGGATTTCATGGCGTTTCTTAACTTGTGGCAGTATCTGGAAGAGCAGCAAGAGGCGCTGAGTCGTAGCCAGTTCAGAAAGCAGTGTCAGAAGGACTTTTTGGCCTATATGCGGGTGAGAGAGTGGCAGGACATTGTTTACCAGCTAACCACAGTCTGCACTGAGATGGGATTAAAGGCGTCTGGTAATGAGGCGAGCTTCGAGGCCATTCACCAGGCGTTATTGAGCGGGATGCTAAGTCACATTGGTCAAAAAGACGAGAAGAAATTCTACAAGGGTGCACGTAACAGCCAGTTTCATATTTTCCCGGGGTCAGGTCTGTTTAAAAAGAGCCCCAAATGGGTGATGGCAGCGGAATTGGTGGAAACCAGTAAACTGTACGCCCGTATTAACGCCAAGATTGACGTGAACTGGGTTGCACCATTGGCGGAGCACCTGGTTAAGCGTAGTTACAGTGAGCCACACTGGGAAAAGAAACAGGGCTGTGTCATCGCATTTGAACAGCAAACCCTGTATGGATTGATCATAGTGGGTAAAAAGCGCACTGTGTACAGTCAGATTGAACCCGTTCTGTGTCGTGAATTATTCATCAAAGAAGCGCTGGTCGCCCAGCAACTGGGGCAAAACGAAGCCTTTTTACAGCACAATCAGGCCTTGATTGAAGACATTCAGGATCTGGAAAACAAAGCCCGACGCCGTGATATTCTGGTTGATGAGCATATGATGCAGGCCTTTTATGAAGCGCGCATCCCGGCTGATGTTAATAATCGTGCTGCCTTCAATCACTGGTGGAAAGACAAGAAAAAAGCCGATAAACGATTTTTACACATGGACCGGGATGCCTTGATGCAGCACGAAGCGTCGCATATTACGGCGCTAGATTATCCCGATGTATGGCAGCAGGGTAACCTGATGTTGCCATTGAGCTACCACTTTGAACCGGGTCAGCCGGTTGATGGTGTAACGGTAAATATACCCCTGCCATTGCTCAACCAGGTCGCCTCTGAGGGCTTTGACTGGCATATCCCGGCACTGCGCCATGAATTGATCTGTTCATTGATTAAGAGCCTGCCAAAAAGCCTGCGACGTAATTTTGTTCCTGCACCTAACTATGCTGATGCAGTGCTGGCTGCGATTGAGCCGATGCAAGGGGGTTTTCTGGAGGCGTTGGCCAATCGTTTATTGCGCATGACGGGTGTCAAAGTTGACGCACAAGCATTTGATTTAGGCGCACTGGAGTCTCATTTAAAAATGCAGTTCCAGGTGCTTGACGAACATAACAAGGTCATTGCTCATGGCTATGATCTGGATGTGCTCAAAGCCAAGTTACAAGGCAAAGTAACACAAACGCTGTCTAAAGTTGCTGAAAAGGGCATTGAGCAGGAAGGGCTCACTGAGTGGTCGTTTGGTGACTTGCCCAGGGAGTACACCAAGAAGCAGGGAGGGTATGAGATCAAAGCATTCCCTGCGTTGGTGGATAACAAGCAAAGTACGTCAATCAGTTTGTTTGATCACCCTCAGAAGGCGCAGCAGGCACATCGTCTTGGTTTACGCCGATTGGTAATGTTGAATGTGCCCTCGCCGGTGAAGTATTTGCAACAGCATTTACCCAATAAAGCCAAACTGGGGCTTTACTTTAACCCGTTCGGTAAAATTAATGATCTTATTGATGATTGTACCGCAGCGGGGATTGATGCCTTGTTGGGTGACTATAGTGCGATTCGTTCAGAGCAGGACTTTGAACAAGCCAAAGAACATGTCCGGGCAGAACTTGGCGATAAAGTGGTGGAAATCGCATCTGCGGTTGAGCAGGTGCTGAGCATTGCACATGGTATCAATAAGCGTATGAAGGGACGTGTGGATTTGACCATGATCACGGCGCATGGTGATATTAAATCTCAGCTTGAGAGCCTGATTTTTAAAGGATTCGTTAGTCAGCATGGGGCGCATAAACTGCCAGATTTGCTGCGTTATATGAAAGCCATTGAAAAGCGTCTGGAGAAGCTGCCTGTTGACCCTAACCGGGACCGTTTATGTGTTCTTGAGCTTGAAAAAGTGGCGGCTGCCTATACCGATAAGTGTAACAAACAACCAAAAGGGATCCCGATGCCAACAACACTTGATGAGATTTTCTGGATGCAACAGGAACTTCGGGTGTCATTGTTTGCTCAAACACTAGGAACACCTTATCCGATTTCGGCAAAACGGATCACCAATGCGTTAAATGAGATCGAATAGTGTGTTTTGACTTGCAATTTGCATTAGGGCAATTACCTTATTAAGAGGAAACTATTTTTGGATTGTGAAAAGGAAGCGGCATTGACTATGTCCACACAGGGGAGCAGGATGAAAACGCCGCATGTGCTAGTGGTTGACGACGAGTATTTCAATTTTGAGATGCTTTCAATGGCTTTGTCAGACGCATTTAAGTTTAGCTATGCTGAATCGGGCAAGAGCTGCCTGTCGAATGCGATTGCCGATCCGCCAGATGTGATCTTGCTCGATGTATGTATGCCTGGGCTGGATGGGTATGATACTTGTCGGATGTTGAAAAATACGCCTGAAACTCGTGATATTCCCGTGCTCATGGTGTCGGGCCTGGAGTCGGAGCAGGAGAAACAGGCGGGCTTTGATGCTGGCTGCGATGCCTATGTGGTTAAGCCCTTTTCCATGCAATCCTTATCAGAGAAAATAAAAAATATGGTGCAAATTATTCCAAGGTAATTTTTTGCAGGCAAGCAATGATAACAAAGAGTGGAGCACGCCATGATACATGAGGATAAGCGGCGCTTTATGCGCATGATGGTCAATACCCAGGCACAGTTAACCGTGTTGTCCTCGGGGCATAAACTGCACGGTACCTGCCACGACTTAAGTGCCACGGGATTATCAATCATTGTTGAGGAACCCCTGGAGATCAATGAAATGCTGGATGTGTTTATTGACAGCCATGGTGGATCGGTTCCTCCTCTCAACGCACATGTTAAAGTTATCCGGTGTGGTAATAACAGCGAAGGTGAGGGCTATATGCTTGGCCTGGAAATTGTGCAGTTTAATTAGTCATCCTACTTGAGTTAGAAACCCGGCTCGCCTGACTTTTGGTGGGCCACTCACACAGAGCAGTTGCATGAGCGTGTTCCTGCTTTGGTAAATTTTGTCACTACTTCCACACTATTTGCACATTAACCTTACATACTGACTAGCATCGGGTCTTATACCAATTGGCTTAATTAAGCGTTCTATTTTGAGGCGAGAAATAGGGTCGGTAACCAGCCAAGAATCTTGCTATTTAGTTGTTCTAAATAAGAAATCTTTAACACCGTTAGCGTCATATTTGCTCCTTCAAATTGACCTGGTATTAAGTACAATTGGTATGCCATGTTTTGAATTCCGTTCACAGGGGTAGCTACATCATGAAACTGACAATACGGCACAAGCTGCTGGCTATTTTGCTGTTGGTCAACACCGTATTGATCATGGCGATCTACTTTGCTAATCAGACTGCTTTTGAAAAGAGCTTCCAGGACTATATTCAGCAAAATAGCCGTGCCCGCTTAGTCGCTTTAATGCCTTCTATTCGAGATAATTACGCACGTTATGGCGAGGAGTGGGTGTTTACTCGCCATCCGGCCTGGCATCAGCTGGTAAGCGAACTACGAGGAAACGCGCGAAGTGCCACTTCGCCCGCTGCGACTCCTTCTTATGACAGTTACGACAGCCCCTCCATGCAGCGGCCGCGCAGATCTGAGCGGGGACCTGAGCCGGGTCGGGATGGTCGTGGCATGCGTAATGAGCAGGGCACTAAGGCGCAGTATCAAACCGACAGACGTCCAAAGCCCGACGCTGATCGCCCACCCAGAGGCGAGCGCGGTGCCCACCCTCATCAAAAGCGTAGACCTCCCAGAGGACGCTCAGATAGTATGGGCGGTCGTCTGGTGTATAAAAATGCGGCCGGTGAGCAAGTGATTGGCTCGCTTACAACAACCAGAACTACTCTTTGGGTCCCTGTTCATCAGTCTGACAAGGCCGATGCGCCTTTGCTTGGGTATGTAGGGCTTGAGGACGGTCTGGTGGTTAGCAACCGGTTCGATAGCTTATTTGCCGAGCGTCAAAAAAATTGGTTTATGTACATCGCTATCACCGCTTTGATTGCGTCGAGCTTATTGGCCATTCCGTTTAGTCATTATCTGGTTGCCCCTGTGCTGGCATTACGGCGTGCAGCACAAAACCTGGCAAGCGGTGATTATCAGAGTAATTTAAACACGGACAGTAACGATGAGTTGGGCATGCTCGCCCGGGATCTGAACACCCTGTCTGAGACCTTGCGAGAAAACCAGCAAGCCAGACAACAGTGGATCGCCGATATTTCTCATGAATTGCGCACGCCAATCGCTGTATTCAAAGCCGAATTAGAAGGCATGATCGATGGTGTGATAGAAACGGATCCCGCGCAGTTGCAGTCGTTACACGAGGAGATTGGCCGGCTGACTCAGTTAGTGGATGATTTGCACCAGTTATCTATGTCTGACAGAGGCTCGTTAAGCTATCAAATGGCACCACATTGTCTGGGCGAGCTGGTCGAGCAAACCTTTGGCAATCATCAGGCACAGCTTGCCAATCGTCATTTTGAATATCAGCTGAAAGGAAACACGCAGAGTTTGATGGACTGTGATGACAGGCGCATGGCACAACTATTCGGTAACTTGATGCAAAACACCTTGCGTTATACCGATTCTGCTCAGGACAACCCTGGCCAAATATTGGTGACGATTGAACAGCATGGGAAGCAAACGGAGATAGTCTGGCAGGATAGCTCACCCGGGGTCGAGCCTGAGTTGTTAGACAAGTTGTTCGACCGATTATACCGGGTCAAACAGTCCAGAGATCGCGCCTCGGGTGGTTCAGGCCTGGGGCTGGCAATCTGTACCAGTATCGTGCAGGCGCATAATGGCACGATTAAGGCTCGCGAAAGTGAACTTGGTGGTTTAGCTGTGGTGATGCGGTTTTCTTAAAAGGGTTGTAAATTCAAGCGATTTCACTTAATTTTGGGGAGGAGAAGACCCAAGGTGAAAGTGAGCGCCTAAGATGCAAAAAGTACTGATCATAGAAGACGAGAAAAAGCTTGCGGCTATTTTGGGCAAGTACGTCACTCAGGCGGGCTATGAATTACAGATGGTCCATGATGGCGCCCAGGCGTTAGCCGCTGTTGAGAACTTTGAGCCAGATATCATATTGCTCGATTTGATGTTACCTAATGTCGATGGCATTGTTATCTGCCGGGAAGTTCGGCGCAACTCTATGGTGCCCATTATCATGACGACCGCCAAAGTTGAAGAGATAGATCGCTTGCTTGGTCTTGAAGTGGGAGCCGATGATTACGTGTGCAAACCTTACAGCCCACGAGAGGTTGTGGCACGGGTCAAAGCCATCTTGCGCCGGGTGGGTGCCAGTGCACCACAGTCAGAGCAGCTGCTGCTTGATGAAAACACCTTGTTTGTAACCTACCAAAACAATTCTGTTGAACTGACACAGGTGGAATTTGTGTTGTTGCAAACTCTGGTAGCACATCCCGGACGCATTTATAACCGTTCGCGTTTGATGGACAATATATACGATGATGACCGCATCGTCAGTGATCGTACGATAGACAGTCATATCAAAAAAATTCGCAAAAAGTTGTCCCAATTGTCCCCGAACAGCGAGTTCATCCACTCTATTTATGGCGCAGGTTATAAATATGAATTGACCGACAATTCATAATTCAATGCATGACTCCTTTGTTATGGCGCCCTGGCAACGCCAATTTTGTAGAAAGCATGGGCTGACAGCACACTACATTCAGTCGTTGGCGCCTGTGACAGGCTGGTTGGCGCAACAGGTAGCGCAGCAGACACCTTTGTGTCTGGGGATTAGTGGGTCTCAGGGCAGCGGCAAATCGACACTGGCAGAGTATTTAAAGGCTGGCCTGACACAGCGCGGGTTGCTTGCTGACAGCGTGTCTTTGGATGACTTCTATCTGAGCCGGTCGGAACGCGCGCAGCGTGCCGCTGATATTCATCCCTTGTTTCAAACCCGGGGTGTACCTGGTACACATAATATGGCACTGGCTGAAGAGATCTTGGCGCAATTCCGTGCCCGGCAGCCTCTCATATTACCCCGATTCGACAAATCCATGGATGAGCCGTTTGCACCTGAACTGTGGACGCATACCCGCACTTTGGATGTGCTGATCCTGGAAGGTTGGTGTCTTGGGGTTGAAGCACAGTCAGCTGAGCAGCTAAGCTGTCCTGTCAATCAGTTGGAACAAAGCCAGGATCCGGATGGGCGTTATCGGCATGCCGTCAATCAATTTCTCAAAGCGGACTATCAGAGCCTGTTTAGACAGGTGGATAAGCTCATATTCCTCGACGCAGGGTGTTTTTCTCATGTTGCCCGCTGGCGCTTTGAGCAAGAGCAGAAACTTAGTTTGTCTGGTACACAGTCTCGCCGCATGTCGCAACAAGAGGTTGCGCACTTTGTCCAGTTTTTTCAGCGACTGACGCAATGGGGGCTGGAAACTTTACCTGCTCAATGCGATATCGCCTTACGACTGTCGCCACAGCGCGATATTGCAGCGTCGACAGAGATCCACAATTAAAACACATTAACGTTTTAGGATACGCAAAACTCTTATGGATTATCATCTATGAACAGCACTGTATTTTCCTTATCGGCTTTATGGTTAGTGAGTATCGCGAGCATCAGTACAGCGCAAGCGCACAGTACTGAACAGATCAAGGTAGAAACGCTGACAAAGCAGAAACATAGCTGGAATGGTGCAGTGTTGCCAGCTTACCCAAAAGGCCAGCCAGAGGTGCGGATTATGCGTTTTACCATCCCTTCCGGGCAGACTTTGCAAATTCACAAACATCCTTATATCAATGCAGGGCTGTTGTTAAAAGGAGAACTTCAGGTTGAGACACAAAGCGGGGAAACGATCCACATCAAAGCGGGTGATACCCTGGTTGAGGTTGTTGACACCTGGCACTGGGGGAAAAGTGTGGGTAAAGAAGCCGCGCAGATAGTGGTGTTCTACGCCGGCGTCAAAGATCAGCCTGTCACACTAAAACAAGACTAGCCGTTATTGCACCGCATCAGATTCTGATTACGGTGCAAACGGGTTTAACTGACACAGATCCCGTATCTGGGTAAGATATCGACTATGATACTTTGGCGATGTTTTTTCGCCGCATCATGGAAGTGCTTCCAGTCACTGTTCAGAAAGTCCGGATGATACTGATAGCAATCTTCATCGCCATCCGCCAGCGTGGTCCCAAGCGCCTGATGTTTCCAGGAACCTGGGCCTTTGGCGATGTAAGTCAGTTGGTGTGCACCCAAGCCAAAGCGATCAGCGGCGATGGCATCCAACCATTGCTGGTGGCGTGTTGCGCCGTTATCACTGACAAACTGGCTAAAGCACTGGGCAATTTCTCGCTTTACGTCGGGTGACAACCCGGTGATGGGCCTGACCAGGTAGGTCTGAAATACTTTACACAGCGCGTTTGCTGCCTGCAAAAAGTCAACCGGGTTATTGCGTTCAACAGCTTCACCAAGACCATTTTGATAAGACCAATGCTGATGTGGCAGATCAGGGTGGGACAGCGCCTGACCATGGCCCAGACTGGGAATATTGTCCTGCAGAATATTGGCAAAGTAATTGCTGACTTTTGTGATGAGCGTCTCATGGCTCTGACCATTATGATCTTTGATGTCACGAACGTGATTGACCGGGTGGTCGACCCCTGCAAAGCCCCGGTGTCCCCAGGTATCGATAAAGACGTGTGCGGTGATCCCAAGCCGATGTAATGAATGAGGCCGGTCTTTATCTGCTAACACTTCTGCGACCATGTCTTTCGCTACAAATGAATGTGGCCGGCACACAAGTTTCTGAATAAAGCTGCCCGCAGGGTTTTCACCAGCAGGTAACCCTCCGTTGCCAGGCAAAAAATGAAACGGCACCCATACTTTCATATTTTTCAGGCTATCCAGATTACGATACTCAAGCATTTTATGGGCAGTTGCAATGCGCTCGTAAGCAGCACCATTATGAAACTTGATATGACCATAGTTGGTGGCATCGTCTACATATTGTGCCGCATGAGCTATGGTGGTGGCCTGGGCGGGTGAGAACCCGGCGTCTCTGGCAACCACCCAGGTCATAGCGTGATGGAGATCAATTTGCATTACTTTAATCCCTGCGAAAATCGATTGATGCACTAAACGGTACACTATTCAAAGAATTAATCCTACTGATAGCGACGTGAAACCGCTATAATGTCAGTTATTTTTTAGATAACGGTACAGGGTACCGAGCGGTACGTCAGAGAGAGTGTATGAGTAAAGGTTTTATGTTGGTTTGTGATGGCAGTAACGGTGCTGGCAAGACAACAGTGATTCAGGGCATTGCCGACTATCTCGAGCAGCAGGGATTTGAAGTCGTACTGACCCGCGAGCCCGGTGGCACGCCGATTGGTGAAAAGGTCCGTAGCGTAATATTGGATCCCAGCACGCCAGAAATGAGCTCAATGACCGAGCTGATGCTGTTTGGTGCAGCCCGGGCACAGCACGTAGAAGAAAAAATCCGCCCAGCCCTGGAGGCCGGCAAGGTTGTTATCTCGGACCGTTTTGACGCTGCAACTTTTAGTTTTCAACATTACGCGCGCGGTATTGATCTTGAGACCATAAAGACCATTAATGAACTGGCGCTCGGCGGATTCAAGCCTGACATGAATCTCATCTTAGATTTAGACCCTGAGCTGGGGCTGCAACGCGTCAATCAACGAGGCGAAGGGCTCGACAGGCTTGAGGATGAGAAAATGGAGTTTTTGCATCGTGCACGAGAGGGCTACCTTGCTCAGGCTAAGGCTGATCCGGCGCGTTTTAGTGTGATTGATGCGTCGGAAGATAAACAGTCTGTATTGTCAGCCTGCCTGAAGGTCGTTGATTCTGTGATTGCGGCCAGTCGCCGTGATAACACAAATCGTTGACAGGTCTGTTGATATGTACCCGTGGTTAGAAACGGTTTTTGCGCAGTTGCAGATGAGTTTTCAGCAACAGCGCTTTCATCATGCGCAGATGTTCCATGGTATGACTGGCGTGGGCAAACTTGAGCTAGCGCAGTCGCTCGCAGCTGCATTGTTGTGCAAGCAGGCAGGTACTTCGTTGCGCGCTTGTGGGCAGTGCAAAAGCTGTCTATTGGTAGACGCGGATAATCATCCGGACAAACTGTTGATCACGGCTGAATCACACAGTATCAGTGTAGAGGCGATCCGCAGCTTAAATGATTTCATATTCCACTCTGCACAGCAGGGGGGCAACAAAGTGGTGGTGATTGATGGCATAGAAAAGCTCACAGAATCTGCTGCTAATGCGTTACTGAAGACCCTCGAAGAACCCGCAAAAGGGCGCTACTTGCTGCTGCTATGCAACGATACTGCGCGTGTTACGGCGACCGTTTTGAGTCGCTGTAACAAGATGAATGTGGGGGTTGCTGATGTTAATAGCGCTGAAGCCTGGCTGGCACAGCAAGGGATCCACAGCGGACAATACCCTTGGGTCGCTCACTTTATCTCCCAGCCGCTATTATTACTTAGATGGGCGCAAGCGCAGCAGCTGGGTGCTATTGATAACCTGTGGCAGGAAGCTCAACGTCTTGGTGAAGGCGCTGACGCCGAAGCATTAGCCAAAGCTTTACAAGCCGACACCAGCCTGGTCAAGGTATTTTGTGGCTTTGCACTGGCGGCAATCAACACTAAAATAGCGCGTGGTGAACTGGCATTCGACAAAGCGCAGGCCGCAATTGTCACGCTCAGGCGGTTTTCAGTAGACCAACACACTGTGTTAGGCTTAAACTTGTCCCTGAGTCTGTCACGATTGTGCTATCAGTTGCAGCAAACCTTAAGATAGGAGTCAAGGTGCAAGAGTTACTAGTTGATTTTGAAGACATTGACGAGCTATATCGTAGCTACATGCCTTATCAAAAAAGTGGCGGTTTATTTGTACAAACCAATAGCCGCTATGAAATGGGTCAGGCGCTGACGCTGCGTATTACCTTACCAGATGCGCTGGAAGAAGATGTTGTTACGGGCAAGGTGGTCTGGATAACACCACAGGGCGCGCAGAACTCCAACCCGCCAGGGGTAGGGGTAGGCTTCGAGACCGAAGACGAATTGCTGAATGATAAAATAGTAAAAATATTGGGTACTAAGCTGAATTCTGGCAAACCCACCTACACCATGTAAGAGTTGTTATGATTGTAGATTCTCACTGTCACCTGGACAGACTGGATTTTGATAAAATTGGAAAAACGTTGCCCGAGATCCTGGGCGATGCCAGAGCTAAACAGGTTGAACACTTTCTGTGTGTGAGCGTGACGCTGGCACAGTTTCCTGCCATGCTGGAAAAAATTCTGCCCTTTGATGATGTGTCGGCATCTTGTGGCGTGCACCCGCTCAATCAGGAAGACGCGCTGGATCCTGCACTATTAAAGGAACTGGCGCAGCACCCAAAAGTGGTCGCGGTTGGTGAAACGGGACTGGATTACTACTATTCAAAAGACACGCATCAGGTACAAAGAGACAGCTTTGCGCAGCATATCGATATTGCCAATGAGCTCAATAAGCCTTTGATCATCCATACCCGCGATGCAAGACAGGATACGCTGGATATTATGCGCGCGCATCAGGCTGAGCAGTGTGGCGGTGTCTTACATT
Organism: Pseudoalteromonas sp. McH1-42; assembly: GCF_022347845.1. NCBI lineage: Bacteria > Pseudomonadati > Pseudomonadota > Gammaproteobacteria > Alteromonadales > Pseudoalteromonadaceae > Pseudoalteromonas > Pseudoalteromonas sp. McH1-42. The sequence continues at coordinate 256,551 of NZ_JAKRFU010000012.1, forward strand.
GCTTTACTGAGAATTGGGAAATGGCCAAACAAGCCATTGATATGGGGTTTTATATTTCCATCTCAGGGATTGTGACTTTTAAGAATGCCGTTGAGCTGCAAGAAGTTGTAAAGCGCCTGCCACTTGAGCGGCTGCTAATTGAAACGGATTCACCGTATCTGGCACCTGTGCCACATCGAGGCAAAACCAATCAGCCTGCCTATGTACAGGACGTGGCTTATTTTATTGCGGATTTAAAAGGCATTAGTTACAAGGAGTTAGCTAGCGCGACAACGGAGAATTTCTACCGTTTGTTTGGCCTGGCTCAGCGTGGTAATGCCAGCTAATCGTTCTGCACTTCCCTATGTATTGCTCGGCCCTATGGTGCGCCGGGCAGAGCCTACACAAATTTGCCTGCAATTTGTTACCACGGACGTTCCTGAGTTTGAAGTCGCTATTGATGGCTTCGAAGTGTCGTCACAGCTGAGTGAAATACGCCTGGGCACCTATCTGTATCTGTGCTTTGTGCTGGTAACACCTAAAACGGGTCGCTTCGAGTGCGATACCAACCTGAGCTATCGTGTTAAAGCTGGCGGGCAATGGCTTGATATGAGCAGCCTGAGTTATACGGATGCGCCTCAGTTATTGATACCAGACAGGTTGCGCAGTGTGTTGCATGGTTCATGTCGTAATCCTCATCATCACAGCCGAGACAGCCTGGCAAGCGCCGACGACTATCTGCGCCAAACCCTTGATGAGAGCGCCAAACGACCCGCCTTATTGTTGATGTCTGGCGATCAAATCTATGCCGACGATGTGGCTGGTCCAATGCTTTTAGCCGTTCATAAGCTGATTTCACTACTAGAAATTTATCCTGAGGACAACCTGACACTGAGCTTGCCTGAATCACTGGAGCAGCAACTTTATCAGCGCCATCACTGGTTACCCAAAACCCCTTGGCAGGAACGCAGTAAGTGGACAATTAGCCATTGGCTGAAAAAAGATGAAGCCCATTTTTCCAGTGTTAAGGCTGGCAATCACCTCATTACACTTGAGGAGTTTATTGGTTGTTATTTGCTTAACTTCAGTTATCAGGCCTGGCAGTTGGTTGACTTATCGCAGTTACATGGTCAATCACTGAGCCACCCACAGGCACTAGAGTTTGCAGCCGATAAGCGAGCGCTGGAGGGCTTTATAGAGACGCTGCCTGCTGCGCAGCGGCTGTTTGCAAATGTGTCCACGCTGATGATGTTTGACGATCACGATGTGACTGATGACTGGAATCTGACCGCTCGCTGGGAGCAGAATATAGCGAATTCGCCGGCAAGCCGGCGGCTCATTGCCAATGGCCTGATCGCCTATTGGCTGTTTCAGGGGCTGGGGAATGATGCCCTGACGGCTTCGGGTAAGCTGATTGAGGGTTTTACACAAAGTCTCACTGCTCATAACCGATGGGCTCTGACCAGCTTTGATAAAACCTTGCACCGTTTTACTCAGTGGCATTATTGCCTAGAAACCCAGCCGAAAGTGGTGGTGTTAGATACGCGCACGCACCGCTGGCGCAACGAACAGGACTTTAACGAACCCAGTGGACTCATGGATTGGGAAACACTGATGGAATTGCAGGAGCAAATGCTGGAACAGGAGAGTGTGCTTTTGGTCAGCCCGGCGCCGGTTTTTGGGGTAAAGGCTATTGAGACTATACAAGCGGTATTTAACGCATGTGGTCAACCTCTGGTGGTCGATGTTGAAAACTGGATGGCCCATGAGGGCGCAGCGAAAAAGCTGATCGATATTTTTAAACGTGAAGATACGCCCTCTGAGACGATTATACTCTCGGGCGATGTTCACTATTCATTTTGTTTTTCGGTTGCTGCGCGATTTGGCCGTCATGACAATCGCATTTGGCAGCTTACCTCTTCGGGTATTAAAAATGAGTTTCCAAAACGCCTGCTGCATATTCTGGAGAAGCTGGACACTTGGCTGTTTGCTACATGGAGCCCGTTTAATTTATTTACCAAACGCTGGCAATTATCGGTGCGTAAACATCACAGCAATAGCCCCGGCAGGCGTTATCTGGTGAGTGCTTCCGCCATTAGCCTGGTTGAATTGGAGCAGGGACGTTTAAGTCGCTATCGGTTGTTACAGGGAGATGGCCAAATGACCGAGTTCTCATTGTCCGAACATGACGAATCACCAGGCTAATCCTGCAAACGACATCTCAGCCGGATTGTAAAGTTTTGCTATAGTTACAACAAAGAGCCTGTATAAAAGGTGATAGGGTTGTATCAGCAGCAGACAAAACAAACAAAGTTAGGTGCCAGTATCCTCATATCGCTCATGATCTGGCTATACTCTGCAATCGCGTTTGCCGTCCCTGTGTTTTCGGATACTGCACAGGTGATGCGTCATTATGATTATGAATCAGGTCTCAGTCAGGTCAGTATTACCGCCATTGAAGAAGATCAGCTGGGCTACATCTGGATAGGTACTCAGGCTGGCCTGAATCGATTTGACGGCCATTCTTTTAAGCAATTTATTAGCCGCCAGCAAGATCCCTTTGCGTTGGCCGGGGCATTTATTACAGCCCTGTGCCACAGTGGGGAATCTCTCTGGATTGGCACCAGCACCGGGCTGAGTGTCTACCACACTGTGACAGGACGATTTCAAAGCTTTTTGAGTGATTTTAGCCCTTTGGTCCTATCAGATCGGGTGCAATCAATTGGCTGCCAGGGCGCCGCAGTGTCCGTGACCACGGAAGATGGTTTTTATTATGTAATTGATAAGGCTACGTTGGAGCCACAGGAAGTGGCGCTGGAGGGGGATTTTATACGCTATGTGACCGTGTATAAAAATTTGGTTTATTACCTTTCTGATGAAGGGTTAATGGTCAACAACCGCCAAACGGGCATAACAACCCTGTTGTTGGATGGTGATTATAAATCTCTCATGGTTAGTGGCGAGCGCGCTTTTTTAATCAGTAAAGATAACCAGCTTACCGCCTATGATACGCTGTTTGAGCGCGCGTTATGGCAAAGCGCAATTACACCCGATGCCAAGTTGGTGCTGCACTCGGTTTTTGCGTCTGCTGGTGAGCTTTTTGTCGCAACCAGCCATGGTGTTTACTTGCTTGATATGAAAGGGGAAATTAAAAAGCGTTGGTATAAACGTGGCAATAATAAATCGGGTTTACAGGATAGCAGTATCCTCTCGGTATTTCGCGATAGCAACAGCGACCTGTGGATAGGGACAGAGACTCGGGGTTTGCATTTTATTAGTCAGCTCAGCGAAACCTTTGGTCATGTGGGCGAGTATAATTATCCACACTCTCCGCTAACTAATTCAGATGTGCGCAGTTTCGCGCTGGATGAATCGGACAGGCTGTGGGTCGCAACTTCCAGTGGTGGTTATATTTTTGAGCAGCAAAGGTTTGTGAAAGTGGAGCAGGTTTATCCTCAGCTAGCCCGTTTTTCCAATACTTTTATCACTAAGATACAGATTGTCGGTGAGCATGCCTGGCTGACGTCGCGTGGCGCCGGAGTCGCACGGTTAAACCTGATAAGCGGTGAAGTCACCTATTTTATGCCTGATTTTGGCAACGGACCCGAGCTGAGCTTCAATGATATCACCGTATTTAAACAGCTGGTTTTGCTTAGCTCGCGTACTTTGGGTTTGCTTTATTACGACGAAGCCCAGAAAAAGCTGTTGCCCTTCTTTGCGTCATCTGTGTCGGCACCCAATCATGTCTCTTCATTGCTGGTAGACGGCGACGGCTTCTACTTCGGAAGTGTTGGTGATGGTTTATTTCATTACGATGGCCAAAATATCAAATCTCTTACGACCAACAATGGGCTGGCATCAGATATTGTGTTCATGTTGTCCCGCGACTCGCTCGGCGCTGTCTGGGTGGCCAGCGAATCCGGTGTCAGCATTCTCAACAAGCAGTTCGAGGTGGAAAAAGTACTCAAAGTGACCGATGGACTGGCCAATGAAGCGGTCTGGGCCATGGTCTTTGATCAGCAGGAACATATCTGGCTCGGAACCAGCGGCGGTCTGAGCCGGATTAATATTCACGATCATAATATCGATAATTTTCTGGTTGTAGACGGCGTACAGGACAATGAATTTAATTACAATGCAGCCTGGTTAGCCCCTGATGGTCGGGTATTTATTGGCGGTGCCAAAGGGTTCAACCAGTTTTATCCTGAACAGATCCGCATTGCGTTTGGGATCCGTCCTTTACTGATCTCCAATATCGAGCTGCTTGGCGAAGTCTTACATCCTGAAGCCAGTAGCGAACTGACACTGGCGCCTGAGCTGACTGAAAAACTGCTGCTTAATTACAATCAGGATATCGTTTCCTTGCATTACTCCAGCCTGGATTATGGCTCTGAGCGACTGAATTTCTTTTATCGTATTGTTGGGTTGAGCGACCAGTGGTTGAAACTCGCAGATGGTGTCAGGCAAATTAATTTGCTGAAACTGGAACCCGGTAATTATCAGGTACAGACTTATACGGTGAATCGCTTCAACCAGAAGTCCCCTGTGCATCGTTTTACGATCCAGATAAAGGCGCCCTGGTGGTGGGACTGGTACTCTAAAACTTTTTATATTGTGGCCTTAACACTCAGCTTCGCTTTGTGGTTCAGGCAACGCCAGGCACGTTATCGTCAGGTTGTGAATGACAACAGAGTCATGAATGAACTACAACAACGCCTTGAGCTGAGCTTGTGGGCCAGTGGCGACGAACTGTGGGACTGGCATCTGGAGGACAAAAAAGTCTATCGTTACTGCGTAAAACCGCGCATTGACTATGGTAAAAATCAAACCTCTATGACAGTTGAAGACATTGATCAGTTTGTGCACCCAAAAGATTGTATAGCCTGGGAAGAAAAGATCGAGTCATGCCTTGAAGGAGAGCTGGATACCTATGAAATCGCCATGCGGGTCAAAACGTTAAAAGACCAGTGGAGTTGGGTATTGGAGCGCGGCAAGGTGGTGAGCCGTGACCATCATGGCAGACCGCAGCGTATTGTTGGGGCATTGAAGGATATCGCGGAGCTGAAGGCGCATCAAAATGCTTTACAAACCCTTAATGAACAACTTGAAATCAAAGTCGCAATGCGTACGGATGAGCTGTACAAGAAAAACCAGAAACTGGAACAAGCTATGATGGAGCTTAAGCGTACCCAACAAGAGCTCATAGAAAGTGAGAAAATGGCCTCATTGGGTAATGTGGTAGCCGGCATCGCCCATGAGATAAATACGCCACTGGGCGTCGCTATAACGGCGCTGACCTACAATCAGGAATGTCTGCACAACATCAATGAAAAGCTTCAGGAAAAGCAACTACGCCAGACGGATTTAGAGCGTTTTAATGCCGAGCAGGAGGAAGGGTATCGGCTTATTTTACGCAACCTGGACAGGGCACAAATGCTGATCAGCAACTTTAAACAGGTTGCTGTGGATCAATCCAGTGAAGTTGAACGAGACATCAATGTGAAGGACTATATTGCCGATGTCTTCAGCTCTTTGTTACCACTGAGCAAAGGCAAAGAGATCAGCCTGACCATTACGGGCGACGAAGACATGCTGGTGAATACCTACCCGGGCGCCATCTATCAAATCATGACGAACTTATTCAACAATTCCATGATCCATGGCTTTGAAGCCCATCCTCAGGGCAAGGTTGAGGTATCAACAAGCATGGCTGGAGAGTATTGGTTACTGACCTATCGTGATGACGGCGTTGGCATGCCAAAAGCAGGTCTGAAAACCTTGTTTGATCCTTTTGTAACGACGAAAAGAAGCCAGGGCGGCTGTGGGTTGGGCATGCATATCGTCTATAACCTGGTTACGCAACTGCTCAAAGGGGAAATTTCAGCAAACTCAAGCCCGGGTGAGGGCATTGAAGTGACTATCAGGGTCCCATATTCCCCGCCCAAGGGCGAAGAAATGGTTGGGTGAGGCGAGACCGAAGCAACGCTTCGCAGCTCGCCGAACGCTTTTCATGGATGAAAAGCCGGGAGCCCTCCATAGGGATATGTGTCCACTCGTACCTTTCTGAGACCAAAGCAACGCTTCGCAGCTCGCCGAACGCTTTATCGTGTAAAGTCGTGCTTTAGCGCGGCCTTTGCGCAAGGTGAAATGAGCCATTTTAGCTGGATGTGC